>DATAYB010000296.1:0-24674 GCA_036272795.1 Pseudonocardia sp. | reverse complement strand
CCGGGCGGCAGCACGCCCAGCTCACCCCGCAGCCGGCCCGAGGAGCCACCGTCGTCGGCCACCGTGACCACCGCCGTGACCCGCTCGGTGAACAGCCGCAGCGCGCTCAGCGTCGCGTACAGCCCGTGCCCGCCACCGAGCGCCACCGCCCGCACGCCGCCGGCGTCGCTGCCGCCCGGCGGGGCTCCGACACCAGACCTGTCGTTACCAAGCTGCACACCAGGCAGGTTCGGGCGCGTCAAAACCTGCCTCCTGTGCAGTTCGGCGACAGGAGGCAGGCCGGGCCGGGGGACGCGGTCACTCGCGGCCCAGGTCGCGGTGCACAACACTCACGGTCAGCGCGTCCTCGCCGCGCAGCCGCCTGGCCAGCTCCTCGGAGATGGCGACGCTGCGGTGCTTGCCGCCGGTGCAGCCGACGGCGACGGTCAGGTACCGCTTGCCCTCGCGCCGGTAGCCGCCGTTCACCAGGTGCAGCAGGTCCTGGTAGCGGTCCAGGAACTCCGAGGCGCCCTCCTGGGACAGCACGTAGTCACGCACCGCCGTGTCCTGGCCGTTGAACTCGCGCAGCTCAGGGATCCAGTACGGGTTGGGCAGGAACCGCATGTCCACCACCAGGTCGGCGTCCATCGGGAGGCCGTACTTGTAGCCGAACGACAACAGGGTCATCCGGGTGTGCAACGAGGACTCGGTCCCGAAGGTTTGCTCGAGCGCCGAACGGAGCTGGTGCACCGAGAGCGCGCTGGTGTCCAGCACGAGGTCGGCGACGTTGCGCAGCGGGCCGAGCAGCTCCCGTTCGGTGTCGATCCCGTCGGCCAGCCGGCCGCCGCCCTGCAGCGGGTGACCTCGCCGGACGTGCTCGAAGCGCCGGATCAGCACCTCGTCGCTGGCCTCCAGGAACAGCAGCCTGGGCTTGTAGCCCTGCGCGTCCAGGTCCTTGATCACCGAGGACAGGTCGTCGGTGAACGCCCGGCTGCGCACGTCCATCACCACCGCGATGCGGGTGATGTCTCCCCTGGCCTTGGCGCCGAGCTCGACCATGGTGGAGATCAGCTCGGGTGGCAGGTTGTCCACCACGAACCAGCCGAGGTCCTCCAGGACCTTGGCGGCCGTGCTCCGTCCCGCGCCGGACAGGCCGCTGACCAGCGCGACCTCGATGCCCGGCGTACCGGTCGCGGTCTCCGGTGGCGGTGTGCTCACGATGGGTCCCCCTCGGTGCCGGTCGGCCGCTCCGCGCGGCCCTGGCTGTCGACGTGCAGCGCGGCGACCACGGCCGCCGCCGTCCGGGGTCCCATCCCCGGTACGGCGGCGATCTCGTCGGCGCCCGCCTGGCGCAGCTTGCGCAACGAGCCGAAGTGCCGCAGCAGCGCGGTCCGCCTCGTCTGGCCAAGCCCGGGTACCGCGTCCAGCTCGGACGCGGTCATCCGCTTGGACCGCTTCTGCCGGTGGTAGGTGATGGCGAACCGGTGTGCCTCGTCACGGACCCGCTGCAGCAGGTACAGGCCCTCGCTGGTGCGCGGCAGAATCACCGGGTCGGGGTCGCCGGGCAACCAGACCTCCTCCAGCCGCTTGGCCAACCCGCAGACCGCCACGTCGGTGATGCCCAGCTCGGTGAGCACGTCCGACGCGGCCTCCACCTGCGGCTGGCCACCGTCCACGACCAGCAGGTTCGGCGGGTAGGCGAACTTGCGCGGCCGGCCGGTCACCGGGTCGATGCCGCCCCGGACCACCGGCTCCGCCTCGTCGCGCTCGAGCTCGTCCGCGGGCTCGGCGGTGTCGTCCGGCACGGCGGCGGTATCGGGTTCGGCGCCGTCGGCCGCTGTGGCGTCCGGCTCAGGGGCGGCCGGGTCGCCGGTCTCGGCCAGGTAGCGCCGGAACCTGCGGCGGACCACCTCGGCGATGGACGCCACGTCGCCGCCGTCGGCGCCGTCACGCACCGCGAACCGGCGGTACTCCGACTTGCGGGCCAGCCCGTCCTCGAACACCACGAGCGAGGCCACCACGTCGCTGCCCTGCACGTGGCTGACGTCCACGCACTCGATGCGCAGCGGCGCGGAGTCCAGCGCGAGCGCCTCCTGGATCTCGGTGAGCGCGGCGGAGCGGGCGGTGAGGTCGCCGGCCCTGCGCAGCTTGTGCTGGTTGAGCGCCTCGGCGGCGTTGCGGGCGACCGTCTCGGCCAGCGCGCGCTTGTCGCCGCGCTGGGGTACCCGCACGTGCACCCGGGAGCCGCGCAGCGCGGAGAGCCAGTCGGTCAGCGCGTCGACCTCGACCGGCAGCTCGGGCACCAGGATCTCCCGCGGCACCGGCTGGATCGCGTCGTCGGCGGCCTCCGCCAGCGCGGCCTGCTCGCCGTAGAACTGGGTGATGAAACGCTCCACCAGCTCGGGCGTATCCACCGTGTCTTCTGTCGCGTCGGTCACCCAGCCCCGCTGGCCCCGCACCCGGCCGCCACGCACGTGGAACACCTGGACGGCGGCCTCCAGCTCGTCGCGCGCGAAGGCGACCACGTCGGCGTCGGTGCCGTCGCCGAACACCACCGCCTGGCGCTCCATCGCCCTGCGCAGCGCCCCGATGTCGTCGCGCAGCCGGGCGGCCCGCTCGAACTCCAGCGCGTCGGACGCCTCGGCCATCTGGCGCTCGAAGTCGCGCACCATCCGGTCGGTGCGCCCGGACAGGAACTCCGTGAAGTCCCCCACGATGTCGCGGTGCTCGTCGGCGGTGACCCGGCCGACACACGGCGCGGAGCACTTGTCGATGTAGCCGAGCAGGCAGGGCCGGCCCATCTGGCCGTGCCGGCGGAACACCCCTGTCGAGCACGTCCGCGCGGGGAACACCCGCAGCAGCAGGTCCAGCGTCTCCCGGATCGCCCAGGCGTGCGCGTACGGGCCGAAGTAGCGCACGCCCTTACGCCGTGGACCCCGGTAGACGTGCAGCCTCGGGTACTCCTCGTGCAGCGTGACCGCGAGCACCGGGTACGTCTTGTCGTCCCGGTAGCGCACGTTGAACCGGGGGTCGAACTCCTTGATCCAGTTGTACTCGAGCTGGAGTGCCTCGACCTCGGTGGTGACCACCGTCCACTCCACCTTCGCCGCCGTCGTGACCATCTGGCGGGTGCGGGGGTGGAGGTTGGAGAGGTCGGCGAAGTAGGAGTTGAGCCGGCTGCGCAGGCTCTTCGCCTTGCCGACGTAGATGACCCGGCCGCGTTGGTCGGAAAAGCGGTACACCCCCGGGGCCTCCGGGATGGTGCCGGCGGCCGGGCGGTACGTGGAGGGATCAGCCATGACACCTCAAGCGTAGAGGGGTGGCCAAGCACCCTCGACGGACCGCTCAGGCGGGCAGCGCCAGCAGCCGCTCGACGACGTCGTCCAGCCGCTCCGAGACCACGTGCGGGGCGTCGAACACGTCGGACATGCCACCCTCGAGCCGCGTCGTGAAGCCGGCCAGCAGCCCCGCGCGGACGGCCCCGTGGATGTCCCAGGAGTGCGCCGCGACCAGTGCGGTGCGCCCCGGCTCCGCCCCGACCCGCTCGCACGCCCAGTGGTACACCGTGGGCGGCGGCTTGAACGAACCGATCTCCTCCGCGGAGAGCACGCCGCGCAGGTAGCTGCGTAACTGGGCGCGGTCGAGCGCCTCGCGGACCACGTCCGCCGAACCGTGCGTGAACGCGTACGCCGGTACCTTCGCCTTGGCCAGCATGATCAACGCGGGCTCGACGTCCGGGTGCGGCGGCAGCTCCTGGAAGCCGGCCAGCACGTGCTGCACCGCCGCCTCGGACAGCCGCCGGCCGGTGGTGCAGATCAGCGCGGAGCGGGCCACCTCGACGAACGGCGGTGCCCCGCCGGCCAGCGTGAGCGCCATGCCGTCGCGCAGCGTGCGCGCGAAGAACAGCTCGAGCTCGTGCTCCGGGCGCCCGACATCAACGAACCGGGAACGCAGCGCCTCCACCTGCAGCAACGTGTCGAAGACGTCGAGCAGTACAACCTTGGGGCGCCGGGCCCTGGTGCGTTCCGGCTGACTCGTCGGCGGGGTCACTACCGCACCGCCTCATCGCGTAGGGGATCTTGAGGACGTGACGGGTGAGGAGGGTAACGGGGGGCGTCCGGGCGGTTGCTCCCGGTAGCTCCTTACCGCGCGGAGCACCCGCCGCACCCGGGCAGCGTACAGCGGTGCGAGCGCGTAACCAGGGTAGGAAGCGAGCCAGCTGGCACTGCCGAGGCTCACCGCGTCGGCGCCGGCCCAGAAGTACTCGCGGCAGTCGTCGACGGTCCGGATGCCGCCGGTCGCGATGATGGGCAGCGTCACGCTGGCGTCCCGCAGCTCGGCCACCACCCGCAGCCCGATCGGCTTGATCGCCCGCCCGGACAGCCCGCCGAACCGGTTCGCCAGCAGCGGCTCGCCGGTGCGTGGGTCCAGCCGGAGGGCCTTCACGGTGTTGATCGCGGTCAGCGCGCTCACGCCGGCCCGGGTGGCGCGCTTGGCGTTGTCCAGGTAGTCCACGTCCGGGGACAGCTTGAGGATCACCGGGTGGTTGCTGCGCGGCACCGCCTCGGCCAGCACCGCGTCCAGGATCTGGGAGAAGTCGAAGTTCACGTTGTGGCAGGACACGTTGAACTCGACGGCCGCGATGTCTCCGGCCGGCACGGCGGCGTTCACCGAGTCCACCAGGCTGACGAACTCCTCGGCGGAGAACCCGCCCAGCGAGATGATCGTGCGCTGCTCGCGCGTGCGCGGGTAGTAGTCACGCAGGTAGGCCTCGACGCCGATGTTGCACCAGCCGAAGGCGTTGATGAAGCCCGCGTCGACGCCGCGCAGCACCCGGCCGTAGCGCTTGAGCAGGCCCGGCAGCTCACGGGGCGACCAGTCCTCCCGGGTGGTGAAATGGCCCTCGCGGGGTTCGATGGTCAGCGTCCGCGTGGTCACCGCGCCGAACTCCGCCAGCGGCACCAGCAGCGCGATCGGGCTCATCCCGTAGAACCCCGAGCTGGACACCCCGTAGCCGAGCAGGCTGGACGACGTGACCAGCCGGTTGCGCAGCTCGATGTCGCCGAGCCGCACGGACCCGCCCGCCTGACTACTCCGCGACCGCACCTGGACCTCCCGAGACGTTCCCTCCATTGTCCACCACGGCACACCGGGCGTTTTAACCGAACCGGGGGCGCCCGGCCAGCTCCCGGCCGGCAGCACCGGCCGGGCAGCGACGGCCGGGCGTTACCGAACTGCACAGGAGGCAGGTTTTTTCATGATCGAACCTGTCTGGTGTGTAGTTCGGTAACAACAGGCCGCCGCCGCGCAGGCCGGCACCGCGCAGGCCGGCACCGCGCAGCCGGGCACCGGGCGGAGTGACCGCGCTGCCGCTCGTTACCCAACTGCACAGGAGGCAGGCATCGCCGATCATCGCCTCGCCGAGATCGACGTGGTGCTTGTTCGATCATGAGCGCACGACCATGGCGTCGATCTCGGCGCCTCAGCCAACCCGGCGACCCAACCAACCCGGCGCCCCAACCAACCCGACGCCCCGGCCAACCCGGCGCCTCAGCCAACCCGATGCCCCGGCCAACCCGGCGCCCCGGCCAACCCGCTGCCTCCGCCTGCCTGGTGTGCAGCTCGGTAACAACAGGCCGCCGGCTCAGTCCGGTGTGCTGCCGGCTGTGGTGTAGCGGGCGTGCAGCGCGCGGAGCTGGCCGATCGCGGTGACCGCGTACTGGCCGTCCACCAGCTGGATCGCCGAGACCGGCAGGTACTCGTCGTCGGCCAGCTCCAGCCGCGCCCACCGGGAGCCGTCCGGGAAGCTCACCTCGAGCACCTCCGACCACGGCAGCCGCCGGGCGATCAGCAGGTTGCGCACCTCGACGCCGTCCGCGTAGGCACGCACCCTCGCCAGCGTGAGGGTCAGGATGCCGAGCGAGAGGAGCAGCCCGAGCAGCACCATGGCGACCTGGTCATCGGTGCGGAAGTAGATGCCGGTGGACACGGTGCGCAGCACCACCGCGATCACCGTCATCACGGCGAAGAGGGCGACCGCCGCGATCCAGGCCACCCAGCGCACCCGTCGGGGTCGGATCACCAGCAGCGGCTCGGCGACTGGCGGGGTCACGCCGGGCCGGGTCACCCCGCCGTCCCCGAGTGGTGCGTGCCCGCATGGCCCGTGCCGGCGTGGCCGCGCAGCGCACGCAGGGCCAGCGCGGTCCGCAGCGCGGCGTCGCAGGCGTCGGCGCCCTTGTCCTCGTCGGAGCCGGGCTGGCCGCTGCGTGCCAGCGCCTGCTCCTCGGTGTTGCAGGTCAGCACACCGTTGCCGATCGGGGTGGCCTGGTCGAGCGCGATCCGGGTCAGCCCGGCGGTGACCGAGTCACACACGTAGTCGAAGTGCGGCGTACCGCCCTTGATCACCACGCCGAGCGCGACGACCGCGTCATGCCCACGAGCCAGCTCCTGGCAGATCACCGGCAGCTCCAGCGAGCCGGGCACTCGCACGACGGTCGGCTCCAGGATGCCGGCGTCGGCGGCGACCGCGAGCGCCCGTTCCAGCAGCCACTCGGCGATCTTCGGGTGCCACTGCGCGGCAGCGATGCCCAGCCGCAGGCCACCCGCGTTCAGCTCACCGGATACCTCCGGCCGGCCTTCTCCGCTCACTTGCCCACCTGCCCGGTTGCGTTCATACCGCTACCTTGCCGGATCCGGTGCCGGCGCCGCCGCGCCGGGTCCCCAGTGCTGAGAAGTGCGGGACTCAGGCTGTGACACCGCCCGTGTCCAGGTCCTCGAGGCCCTCGATCGAGTCCAGGTTCGGCAGGTCGTGGCCCATCCGGTCGCGCTTGGTGCGCAGGTAGTGCAGGTTCTCCCGGGTCGGCCGGATCGGCAGCGAGACGCGCTCCACGACACGGAGCCCGTACCCCTCCAGTCCGGCGCGCTTGTCGGGGTTGTTGGTGAGCAGCCGCATCGAGCTCACGCCCAGGTCGACCAGGATCTGCGCGCCCGTGCCGTAGTCGCGCGCGTCGGCCGGCATGCCCAGCGCGAGGTTCGCGTCGACGGTGTCCACGCCGGACTCCTGCAGCTGGTAGGCCTGCAGCTTGTGCATCAGGCCGATGCCCCGGCCCTCGTGGCCACGGACGTACAGCACCACGCCCCGGCCCTCGGCGGCGACGGCGGCGAGCGCGGCGTCCAGCTGCGGGCCGCAGTCGCAGCGCAGCGAGCCGAACACGTCCCCGGTCAGGCACTCCGAGTGCACCCGGACCAGCACGTTCTCCCCGTCACCGAGGTCGCCGTACACCAGCGCGATGTGCTCGATGCCGTCCAGCACGTTGTCGTAGCCGTAGGCCACGAAGCCACCGTGCGGCGTCGGGATGCGCGCCTCCGCCACCCGCTCGACCTGCTTCTCGAAGCGGCGGCGGTAGGCAATCAGGTCGGCGATGGTGACCAGCGCCAGGTCGTGGTCCTCGGCGAACACCCGCAGCTCGTCGGCGCGGGCCATGTCGCCCTCGTTCTTCTGCGACACGATCTCGCAGAGCGCGCCGGCGGGGTGCAGCCCGGCGAGGCGCGCCAGGTCGACGGCCGCCTCGGTGTGCCCCGGCCGGCGCAGCACGCCACCGGCCTTGGCCCGCAGCGGCAGCACGTGGCCCGGCCGCACGAAGTCACTGGCGTGCGCCTCGGCGGCGGCCAGCAGCCGGATGGTGTGCGCCCGGTCGGTCGCGGAGATGCCGGTGCTCACCCCCTCCTTGGCATCCACCGTGACGGTGAACGCGGTGCGGAAGGCGTCGCCGTTGGAGTGGTACATCGGCGGCAGGTCCAGCCGGTCGCAGTCGTCCTCGGTGAGGGCGACGCAGATGTAGCCGGACGTGTAGCGGACCATAAACGAGACCAGCTCCGGCGTCGCGCGCTCCGCCGCGAAGATCAGGTCGCCCTCGTTCTCGCGGTCCTCGTCGTCCACCACGACCACAGCCTTGCCAGCGGCAAGCTCGGTGATCGCGCGTTCGACGGCCGCGAACCGGTCATCCAGCGAGTTGTGTCCCGGGAAGCTCACCACGACCTCGCACCGCCTTTCTCGACGGACCCGGCCGCTTCCGGCTGGGCCTGTCCCGCCGGTCCGGGCAGGTAGCCCGAGACCAATCGCTCGACGTATTTGGCGAGGACGTCGACCTCGATATTGACCCGGTCGCCCGGCTGCCGCACTCCGAGTGTCGTGTCGGCCAGGGTGGTCGGGATGAGCGCGACGGAGAAACTGTCCCGGTCAACCGAGGCCACCGTCAGCGACACCCCGTCCACCGCGATCGACCCTTTCTCGACCACGTACCGGGCGAGTCCGTCACCCAGCCTGAACCTGATCTCGGCGGTGCGCTCACCCGGTGTGTGCGATATCACCGTGGCGGTACCGTCGACATGGCCCTGCATGATGTGCCCGCCGAAGCGCTGCCCGCCTGCCATCGCCCGCTCCAGGTTCACCCGCGCGCCGGCCGTCACGCCGGCCAGGCTCGAGCGGCGCAGCGTCTCCGGCACCAGCTCGACGCTGAAGTCCGCGCCGGCCACCTCGACGGCGGTCAGGCACACTCCGTTCACCGCGATCGAGTCGCCGTGGCGGGTGTCCGATGCGACGACAGGGCCGCTGATCACCAGCCGCACGACGTCGGCCTGCTCGACCACCTCGCGGACCTCGCCGACCTCCTCCACCAGCCCGGTGAACATCAGCGCGTCCCTCCCCGGTGTGCCGAAACCCGGCCGGCCTGGGCACGCAGCGCCTCGACGGCCATGGCCGGGTCGGCGGCGCCGTACACCGCGGAGCCGGCCACGAAACAGTCCACACCAGCCTCCGCCGCCGCCTCGATGGTGTCCGCGTTGATGCCGCCGTCGATCTCCACGAGCAGGGTCAGATGTCCCGTGTCCACCAGTCGCCGTGCGGTGCGCACCTTGTCCAACACCTCGCTGATGAATCCCTGGCCGCCGAAGCCCGGCTCCACACTCATCACTAACAGCGTGTCGTAGTGCCGAAGTATTTCCAGGTATGGCTCGAGTGGTGTGTTGGGTTTCACCGACAGCCCGGCCTTGGCCCCGGCCGCGCGCAGGTTCGCGGCCAGCTTGACCGGGTCGGCGGCGGCCTCCACGTGCACCGTCACGTTGTGCGCGCCGGCCTCCGCGTAGCCGATCGCCCAGCGGTCAGGGTCGTCGATCATCAGGTGGCAGTCCAGCGGGATGTCGGTGTGCCTGAGCAGCGCCTCCACCACGGGCAACCCGAGCGTCAGGTTCGGTACGAAGTGCGCGTCCATGACGTCGACATGCAGCCAGTCCGCGCCGGCCACCGCGGCGGCCTCGTCGGCCAACCGGGCAAAGTCCGCCGACAGGATGCTCGGCGCGATCATCGGGGACACGTCCGCAGATTACGCCCGGAGGCCGTGCCGCACGTATGCCGGCGGGGGGACACCGCGGGTGACGAGGATTACCCCCGGACGGGTGGGCGGCCCGAACGCCCGACCCACCCGCCGCCGTCAGCCGCTCAGCTGGTTCTGCGGAGCAGCGCGAGGAACATCGCGTCGGTGCCGTGCCGGTGCGGCCACAGCTGCACGGCCGGCCCGTCCCCGAGCCCCGGCATCTCCGGCAGCACGTCGCGGACGTCCACGCGCTCGACGTTCGGGTGCTTGCGCAGCACGCCGGCCAGCACGCCGTGCGTCTCGCCGACGTGCGGCGAGCAGGTCGCGTAGCCGACCACTCCGCCGACGCGGACGTGCCGCAGTGCGGCGGTCACCAGCTCGCGCTGCAGCGAGGTCAGCCCGGCCACGTCGGACGGCTGGCGGCGCCAGCGGGCCTCCGGGCGGCGGCGCAGCGCACCCAGCCCGGTACACGGTGCGTCCACGAGCACGCGGTCGAACCCGCCGTCCGGCAGCGGCGCCTCGCGCCCGTCCGCCACGTGCACGGTGACCGGCAGCTCGGCGGTGTTGTTGCGGACCAGCTGCGCGCGGTGCTCGGCCGGTTCCACCGCGTCCAGGTGGCCGCCGTCCAGCTCGACGAGGCCACCCAGCATGGCGGCCTTGCCACCGGGACCGGCGCACAGGTCCAGCCAGCGGCCGCCGTCCTCCCCGAGCAGCGGCGCCGTGGCCAGCCCGTACGCGACGAGCTGGCTGCCCTCGTCGATCACCAGCGCGAGGCCCTCCTTGACCGCGTCCAGGTCGCCGGGGTCGCCGGCGCCGACCTCGAGGCGGACCCCGTACGGCGAGTACGGCGCGACCTCGCCGCCGGTGGCCAGCGCCAGCTCCTCGGCGCTGATCAGCCCCGGCCGGGCGAGCAGGTGCACGGCGGGGCGCTCGTCGTCCGCGGCCAGCAGCTCACCCAGCTCTGCGGTGGAGCCACGCAGGGCGTCCGCGAACGCCTGCGCGATCCACGTCGGGTGCGCGTGCTCGAACGCGAGGTGGCCGATCGGGTCGGCCGAGGCGTCCGGCGCCAGCTCAGCGACCCACTCCGCCTCGGTGCGCTCCCCGACCCTGCGCAGGATCGCGTTCACGAAGCCCGCCGAGCGGCTGCCGGCCGAGCCGCGGACCAGCTCGACGGTGGAGTCCACGGCGGCGTGCGCGGGGATCCGGGTGCGCAGCAGCTGGTAGGCGCCCAGCCGCAGGGCGTCCAGCAGCGGCGGCTCGATCCGGTTCGCCGGCCGGTTCGCGCAGGCCAGGATCACGGCGTCCAGCAGTCCCCGCGCGCGGCAGGTGCCGTAGGCCAGCTCGGTGGCCAGCGCGGCGTCCCGACCGGTCAGCCGGGCCCTGCGCAGGATGGCAGGCAGCGCCAGGTTCGCGTAGGCGTCGCGCTCGCGGACGGTGGTGAGCAGCTCCAGCGCGGCAGTGCGCGCGGGGTCACCGGCCGGCGGGCGGACCGGGCTGTTGCGCCGGGCCGGCGGGCCGGAGTTACCCGGCCGGGAGGGCCGCCCGGAGCGGCGTGGCGCGCTCATGACCGAGCCTCGGTCAGGCCGCTGCTGGCGCCGCTGCCAGACAGGACGAACCGCTCGCCGGGCTCCGGGCGTATCCCGCGCGCCCAGTCCGACGCCGGCATCTCTCGCTTGCCGGCCGCCCGCACGGTGCTCAGCTCCAGCGCGCCGGTGGCCGCCCCGACCAGCACCCGCCGCTTCTCCACCCGCAGCTCACCGGGCAGCAGGCCGGCCTGCTCCACCGGGTGCGCGGGGCCGAGACCGAGTCGCTCGGCGCGGAACGTCGTCCATGCGCCCGGGTCAGGGGTGACCGAGCGGATCAGCCGGTCCACCGCGACGGCCGGCGCCCGCCAGTCCACCTCGGCGTCCGCGACCGTCACCTTCGGCGCGTAGGAGACACCCTCGGCGGGCTGCGGCACGGGGCGCAGGATGCCGTCCTCGATACCGTCGAGCGTGGCCAGCAGTAGCTCGGCGCCGGAGCGGGCCAGCCTGGCCAGCAGGTCACCCGAGGTGTCCCGGGGGCCGATCGACTCGGTCACCACGCCGTACACCGGACCGGTGTCCATACCCTCCTCCAGCCGGAAGCAGCTCGCCCCGGTCACCTCGTCGCCGTGCTTGATCGCGGCCTGCACCGGCCCAGCGCCCCGCCACGCCGGCAGCACCGAGAAGTGCAGGTTGACCCAGCCTTGCGCCGGCACCGCGAGCAGCGCCGGGCGCAGCAGCGAGCCGTAGGCCACCACCGGGCAGCAGTCCGGCTCGTAGGCGGCCAGCGAGGCCACGAAGTCCGGCGCGGACGGCTTGGGTGGGCGCAGCACGGGGATGCCGTGGGCCACGGCCAGGTCGGCCACCGGGGAGGCGGCCAGCCGACGCCCACGCCCGGTCGGCGCGTCCGGCCGCGTGAGCACCGCGACGACGTCGTGCCGAGGTGACCCGAGCAGCGCGGACAGGGCCGGCAACGCGGCGGTCGGCGTCCCGGCGAATACGAGCCTCACGTGCCTACCGGGCCTTCCCGAACAGTGGATGGGGGCTGGTCCTGACCACCGGCCGGCTCACCGGGTCGGCCTGGGCGAACCACTCGGCGGAGCGGATCTCGGCCATCGCGGCCTTGCGCGTCGCGGCGTCCAACCGGTCCAGGAACAGCACGCCGTCCAGGTGGTCGGTCTCGTGCTGGATGCACCGCGCCAGCATCTGCGAGCCCTCCACCTGGACCGGCTCGCCGTGCATGTTCCAACCGTTGGCCACGACGTGCAGGTGCCGGCGGCAGTCCCACGCCAGCCCCGGGATGGACAGGCACCCCTCCGGGCCGTCCTGCATCTCCTCGCCGACCACGTCGAACGTCGGGTTGACCAGGTGCCCGTCGAAGCCGTCGCAGTGGTAGGTGAACACCCGCAGGCCGACGCCGAGCTGGGGGGCGGCCAGGCCGGCGCCGCCCTCGTCGTTCATGGTGTCGGTCAGGTCGGCCACCAGCCGGCGCAGCTCGGCATCAAAATCGACGACCTCCGCCGCGCGGCTGCGCAGCACCGGATCGCCGAAGAGCCGAATCGGCTGGATCGCCATCGTCGCCTGTCGCCCCCTGCTCGCCCGTACCAAGACCACCGACCAGCTTAGTGTCCGACCGCGCACTCCCGCCGGGGACGGTCACCGTCCGCACGTAGGGCGGCCGACCCCACAGCACGGCAGTTCCCCAGCCGCCCCGTGGCCGCCGTGGCCCCGGTGGCCGCCGTGGCCGCAGCTGTGGACCGCCGCACCAGCTACGTGCGCGGGGGCACCCCACCGCGGCGCAGTCGAGCCCCTGGTACGCGCGCGGCCGACTCGAGCCCGGCTCGAGGCACCCAATTCCGTGATCACCAGGACGCCAGGGCTGCCAGCACCATGATCGAACAGCCCTGGCGTCCTGTTGATCACGGGGAACGGGGCGGGCGGTGCGGGTGCGGGGAACGGCGGCGCGGGCGCCGGCGGCGCGAGCGCGAGCGGCGGCGGCGCGGGCGCGAGGCGAGGGGGGCGGCCTGTTGTTACCGAGCTCCACACGGGGCAGGGTGCGGACGCCGAAAACCTGCCTGGTGTGCAGCTCGGTAACACGCCGCGGCGGGACCTACGCCGTACGCGACCCACGCCGTGCACGACCTACGCCGTGCACGACCCACTCCGTGGGCGACGCCGGCTGGTGCCGTGCGCTCCGTGCGACCACGAGCTGCGCTACGTCCCCGGAGGGCGCGGCGGGGCAGCGGAGCCGTCAGCCGATCTCTTGCGGGTCGAGCTGGACGCGCACCGGGTCGGCCGCCTTGCGCGCGGTCCGGGCGGCCTGCGCGGCGACCATGGCGGCGGCCAGCGCACGGCCGTCGGACCGGGGCACCCGCACCAGTGCCCGTTCGCGGACCGCGCCCGTCGGCCCCGGGTCGAGCTCCACCGGGCCGAGCACCTCCGCCGACTCCGGCAGCTGGGCAGCCTCGATCAGCTCGGCGACCGCGGCGGGCGGACCGTCCACCGCCGCCATCCGCACCGAGGGCGGGAAGCCGACCTCGGTGCGCGCGGCCAGCTCGGCGGCGGCGTGGCCGGCGGGGTCCCAGCGGATCAGCGCCTGCACGACGGCGAGCTCGGTCTCCCCGCCGACGACCACCCGGCCCCCGTCGCCCCCCGGCCGGACCAGTGCGGCGGCGGCCATCCAGCGGCGCAGCGTCTCCTCGGCCACGCGCAGGTCCGGCCGCGACAGCAGCGCCCAGCCGTCCAGCAGCAGCGCCGCCCCGTAGCCGGCCCCGCCGCCGACGCCGTCCACCCACGGTTCAGCGCCCGGGGTCGCCACCACGAGCGCCGGCCCGGGCGGCACTGTCGCCTGTACGTCGGCGCCACCGCCGGACGCCCGCACGGCGACTCCCGGGAACGCCCTGCCCAGCTCCTCGGCGGTGCGCCGGGCGCCGACCACGGTGGCCCGCAGCCGCCGCGACCCGCAGCTCGGGCACCGGAACGTGGACTCGGCCACCCCGCACCACCGGCAGGTCGGCGAGGCCGCCGCGTCGGCCGGCCCGCCGTAGCCCGAGGTGGCACCGCCGTGGCCCGAGGCCACACCGCCATGGCCGGCACCCGCCCCCTGGGCCGCCGGGTGCCCGACACCCGACCCGTTGACCGCCGTCTGCGACGTACGCGGCAGGCCGAGCGGGCCCGCGCAGTGCCGGCACCGGGCCGTCTCCCTGCAGTTCGCGCACGCCAGCCCCGGCACGTAGCCCGCCCTCGGCACCTGGATCAGCACCGGCTCGTCCCGGTTCAGCGCCGCCCGCGCCACGTCGAACGCGATCTTGGGCAGCCGGGCGGCCTTGGCGTGCGGGTCGTTGGCGAGCTCGCGGTCGGTGTCGCCCACCGACGCGATCCGGGGCGCGGCGGCCCGCACCTCGGGGCGCTCGGCGATCACCTCGCGCGCCCAGCGGGACTCGACCAGCAGCTGCGCCTCGGCCGTCCTGGCGAACCCGGCGACGAGCAGCGCCGCTCCGGTGGCGTGCGCCCGGTACACGAGCACGTCCCGGGTGTGCGGGTACGGCGCGCGCGGCTCGGCGTGCAGGTCGTCGCCGTCGTCCCAGACCACGAGCACGCCGGGGTCGACGATCGGGGCGAACGCCGCCGACCGCGTGCCCACGACCACCCGGGTGACCCCGCGCCGGATGGCCAGCCAGCTCCGGTAGCGCCGGGCCGGGCCGAGGTCGGCGGTCAGGGTGCCGACCAGGTCAGGGCCGAGCAGCGCGGTGCAGGCGCCGGCCACCCTCCCCACGTCCCGCTGGTCAGGGCAGATGATCAGCGTGCCGCGCCCGGCGGCCAGCGCGCCCTCGGCCACCTCGGCGAGCCGGGCCGGCCAGTCCTCCCCGGGCACCGGCTGCCACACCGCGTGCGCGCCCCGCCCGGCGGCGACCGCTTCGAGCAGCGCGCCACCGTGCCGGTAGCGCCCCCAACCGCCAGCGCCGGCCCCCTCGGCGACGCCGGACCCCACGCCGGACCCCACGCCGGACCCCACGGCGGCGGCCTCGGCGACGGCAGCCGCGGAGGCGGAAGCCACGGCGACCTCGGTCGGCTCCGCCTCGGCCCGCGCGTGCCGGGGTGGCACGGCGAGCCGGACGACGTCGGCGAAGGTGCCGGCGTAGCGGTCGGCGACCGTGCGGCACAGCGCGGCGAGCTCCGGGGAG
Source organism: Pseudonocardia sp. (assembly GCA_036272795.1). GTDB lineage: Bacteria > Actinomycetota > Actinomycetes > Mycobacteriales > Pseudonocardiaceae > Pseudonocardia. The sequence continues at coordinate 9,617 of DATAYB010000296.1, read as the reverse complement.
AGCACCGGTTCGGGCGATACGACCCGCTCCAGCCAGCCCAGCTTGCCGACGTGCTCGGAGTGCGTCACGCGGTCCAGCAGCACGCCGTCGACCAGCCGCCCGGCGAACCGCACGCGGACCCGGACCCCCGGGCGCGCGTCGTCGGCCAGCTGGTCCGGCACCTGGTAGTCGAAGGGCCGGTCCAGGTGCGCGAGCGGCACGTCGACGGCGACCCTGGCGACCGGCATCTCCTCGGCAGGGCGCCGTTCCCCCCGCCGCGTCGGGCGTGCCGTGGTCACATCCCCCGGTCTATCAGACGCCGCCGGGCCAGCGCCCCACCGGCCGACCCCTGCCATGGCCGGGCGGTCCGGCCGCTCCGAGGGGGCCGTGCGGGCACCTACCCCTGCCAGAGCCGGGCGGGTACGTACCCCCGCCCGGCCGATGCGGGACCGCTCAGGCGCCCGCGGCGGACTTCAGTGCGTCGGCCCGGTCCGTGTGCTCCCAGGGCAGGTCCAGGTCGGTGCGGCCGAAGTGGCCGTAGGCGGCCGTCGGCGCGTAGATCGGCCGCAGCAGGTCCATGTCGCGGATCAGCGCGGCGGGGCGCAGGTCGAACACGTCCGCGATGGCGCTCTGGATCTTGCTGGGGTCGACCGTCTCGGTGCCGAACGTCTCCACGAACAGCCCGACCGGGGCCGCCTTGCCGATCGCGTAGGCGACCTGCACCTCGACCCGCTGCGCGAGGCCCGCCGCGACCACGTTCTTCGCCACCCAGCGCATCGCGTAGGCGGCCGACCGGTCGACCTTCGACGGGTCCTTGCCGGAGAACGCCCCGCCGCCGTGCCGGGCCATGCCGCCGTAGGTGTCCACGATGATCTTGCGACCGGTCAGGCCCGCGTCGCCCATCGGGCCGCCGATCACGAACCGCCCGGTCGGGTTGACCAGCAGCCGGGTGTCGGTGGTGTCGAGCTTCAGGTTGGCCATCTCGGGCTCGACGACGTGGGTCTTGATGTCGCCGACCATCTGGCCGTCCAGGTCGACCTCCTCGGCGTGCTGGCTGGACACGACGACCGTGTCGAGCCGGACCGCCTGGTCGCCCGCGTACTCGATGGTGACCTGGGTCTTGCCGTCCGGGCGCAGGTACGGCAGCAGGCCGGACTTGCGCACCTCGGTCAGCCGCCTGGCCAGCCGGTGGGCCAGCGCGATCGGCAGCGGCATGAGCTCGGGCGTGTCGGTGCAGGCGTAGCCGAACATGAGGCCCTGGTCGCCGGCCCCCTGGCGGGCGATCAGGTCCTCGGCCGCTTCGACGCGCGCCTCGTAGGCGGTGTCCACGCCCTGGGCGATATCGGCCGACTGGGCGCCGATCGCGACGTTCACCCCGCAGGAGTTGCCGTCGAAGCCCTTGGCCGAGGAGTCGTAACCGATCTCCAGGATGCGGTCACGCACCAGGGTGGGGATGTCCACGTACGCGCTCGTGGTCACCTCGCCCGCCACGTGCACCTGGCCCGTGGTCACCATCGTCTCGACCGCGACCCGACTGCGCGGGTCCGCCGCCAGTAGGGCGTCCAGCACCGAGTCACTGATCGCGTCGCACATCTTGTCCGGGTGACCCTCGGTCACCGACTCGCTAGTGAACAACCGCCGGCTGCCGCCTGCCACTCCGCACCTCACGTCCGTTCGCTGATCGATCTCGCTGCCTGAGCCTAGACGACGAATCCCTAGGTTTCGGCCCCAAGGAAGCCGCTATCACAACTAGCCGTTCCGGTACCAGCCCCAATTGAGCACGGAACGAGACCGATGCGTTACCGAACGGCGGCCCCATCGTTGAGCCCCAATGAATGCGGACCCCGCGACCGTTTCGAGAGAGGTAGACAACATGCCGAAGGTTCGAGTTAGTGGACGGATAGCCGCCCTGGTCGGCCTCGTCGTCGCCACCGCGACCGCCCTCGTGCTGGCCATGGCCGGCCCCGCCGTCGCCGCTGGCAGCCAGCTCACCAGCTGCACCGACCAGGTGCGCGTCCGCTCCCAGCCGAACGCCAACGCACCGGTGATCGGCAGCTGCAAGGCCGGCGAGAAGGTCACCGTCGACGAGACCCGCAACGGCTTCGCCCACCTGGTGAACAAGCAGGGCTGGGCGTCCGCCGAGTACGTCGCGCTGCGCGGCCGCAACGGGTCGAACCACTCCTCCGCCTCCCGTGGCAACGACAACGGCGACGACAACGCCCGCGGCGATGACAACGGTGACGACAACGGCGATAACGGCGACAACAACAACAACGACGACAGCAACGATGGCGGCCGCAACAACGACAGCGGCGGCGGCAGCTCGGGCCCGCTCGGCCTCTGAACCAACTTGCCTCTGAGATAGCTCCCCGCGGCCGTGGCCCGCGCCCCCTCGTCGGGGGGCGTGGGCCATGGCCGCTTTCGCGACCGTTTCGCGCCGTGGCGGCGGGTGGAACTCAACTGGCGGGGCTCAGCCGAGGCGGGTGGCGACGGCGTCCCACAGCCGGGAGGCCAGCAGCGCCTTGGAGCCGCTGGGCAGTTCGATCTCGCCACCGTCGGCGGCCAGCAGCCAGCCCGCGTTGTCCGGCTGCTCGAACGCGACACCGTCACCAACCGGGTTGACCACCAGCAGGTCACAACCCTTGCGGGCGAGCTTGGCGCGGCCGTGGTGCAGCACGTCACCGGTCTCGTCACCGGTCTCCGCCGCGAAGCCGACGACCAGCTGGCCGGCCGGGCGCCCGCCGACGAGCTCGACGAGGATGTCGGGGTTCGTGGCCAGGGTCAAGGTGGGCGGGCCCGAGTCGGTCTTCTTGATTTTGTGGTCCGTCAGCGTGGCGGGGCGGAAGTCGGCGACAGCGGCGGCCATCACGACCACGTCGGCCTGCTTCGCCTCGACCAGCATGGCCTCGCGCAGCTCCGACGCGGTGCCGATGTGCACGACACGGACGGAGGCCGGGGGTGCCAGGTCGGCGGTGTGACCGCTGACCAGGGTGACCTGTGCGCCCCGCTGCGCGGCGACCCTGGCCAGCGCGTAGCCCTGCCGGCCGGAGGAGCGGTTGCCCAGGAAGCGGACGGGGTCCAGCGGCTCGCGGGTGCCGCCGGCGGACACGACCACGCGGCGCCCGGTGAGGTCACGAGGCAGGGCGTCGGGGCGCTCGAGCAGCAGCCTGGCCAGCTCGGCGATCTCGACGGGTTCGGGCAGGCGGCCGGGGCCGGTGTCGACGCCGGTCAGCCGCCCGGAAGCCGGCTCGAGCACCACGATGCCCCGGGACCGCAGCAGTGCCACGTTGTCCCGCGTGGCGGGGTGCAGCCACATCTCGGTGTGCATGGCCGGCACGAGCAGCACCGGGCAGCGCGCGGTGAGCAGGGTGGCGGTCAGCAGGTCGTCGGCCCGGCCGTGCGCGGCCCTGGCCAGCAGGTCGGCGGTGGCGGGCGCGACGACGACCAGCTCGGCGTGCTGGCCGAGGCGGACGTGGGAGACCTCGGGCACCTCGGTGAACACACCGGTGTGCACCGGCTGGCCGGACAGTGCCTCGAAGGTGGCGGCGCCGACGAAGTTCAGCGCGGACTCGGTGGGGATCACCCGCACCGAGTGACCGGACTCGGTCAACCGGCGCAGCAGCTCGCAGGCCTTGTAGGCGGCGATTCCCCCCGCAACGCCGAGAACGACGCGCCGACGATCATCAGTCACCGGCACGCCGTCCTGGGGTCATCTGGCCGAGGGCCACCGCTCAGCTCTCGGCACCTTCGGTGTGCTCGAGCAGGCCTTCGTGGATCTCGCGCATCGCGATGGACAGCGGCTTCTCGCGCGGGCCCGGCTCGACGAGCGGGCCGACGTACTCGAGCAGCCCTTCACCGAGCTGCGAGTAGTAGTCGTTGATCTGCCGCGCACGCTTCGCCGCATAGATCACCAGCGCGTACTTGGAGCTGGCCTTGTCCAGCAGATCATCGATCGGCGGGTTGGTGATGCCCTCGGGCGTGGTCAGCCTCGAGGGATCGGTCAGCGGCATGCTCACTCAAAAACTCCTGCGGGTGTCTCGACGGCAGTCCCCGCACCGGGGGCGCCAACTAACAACGATACCAATCGCGGGACGACCCGGTTGATGTCGTCGTTGACCACGGTGATGTTGAACTCGGAACTCGCCGCCAACTCATCGCGGGCGGTGGCCAACCGACGTTCCATCACCGCCGCCGACTCGGTACCTCGGGCGGACAGCCGGGCCACGAGATCGTCCCAGCTGGGCGGCATCAGGAACACCATCAGCGCGTCCGGCCGGGCGGCCTTGATCGCACGGGCGCCGGCCAGATCCACTTCGATCAGGACCGGGTCGCCCGCGTCGAGATGTTGCGCGACCGGGGCCGCCGGGGTACCCGAGCGGTGCAGGCCCCGGTGGATCTCGGCCCACTCCAGGAGCTCATCGTCGGCGATCATGCGATCGAACTCCGAGTCGCTCACGAAGTGGTAGTCCCGGCCTTCTACCTCACCGGGACGTGGGCTCCGCGTTGTCGCCGACACACTGAAGAACAGTGCCGGCAGCTCCGGACGGAGCGCCTTGACCACGGTGGACTTTCCGACGCCGGGGGGCCGGCCAGCACTACCAGCCGGCCCCTCGCGGCCCCGTCGGTCACTCCGCGTCGAAGTCGGCAAGCAGCGCCTTACGCTGCCGCTCACCGAGACCACGCAGCCGGCGGCTCGGCGCGATCTCCAGGCGCTCCATGATCTGCTGGGCGCGGACCTTGCCTACGCCCGGCAGTGCCTCGAGCAGCGCCGAGACCTTCATCTTGCCCAGGACCTCGTTCGAGTCGGACTGGGTGAGAACCTCTTTGAGGTTGGTCCCGCCGCGCTTGAGACGGTCCTTGAGCTCGGCCCGAATCTTGCGGGCGGCCGCGGCCTTCTCCAATGCGGCGGCCCGCTGTTCCTCGGTGAGCTGGGGAAGGGCCACGATCTCCTCCGTCATGTACAAGCTGTGGTGCTCTGTCGGTGGTTCGAACGTACTCACTGACCTTGGCCGCCTCGCAACGGGGGTCCCCTGAGAGCCAGGTCAGGGCCTTGCGGGGCCCCTGTGGGCCGTTTGGCGCACGCGTTCGTAGGCTCGGCGCGCGGGCACGACCACCGATCAACCATGCCGGCCGTCGCGGCGCCCGCGCACGGTGATTTGGGCCAAGCCACTGAGAAGATGCCGAGACCCGCGACACCCGTTTCCGCTGATCGAGAACGCCGGGCGGTCACCGAGTTGCGCCGGCCTGCCCGATTCCGTCGATCAGCTCGGCCCGCCACGACCGGGCCGCCGAGCGCAGTGCGCCCAGGTCAGGGCCCTTGGCGAGCAGGGCGCGGGACACGGCGGGCAGCACGAGGCCGGCCAGCCCGGCGAACCGGACGGCCAGCTCGGCCGGCGTGGCACCCTGCGCGCCCAGCCCCGGGGCGAGCACCGGGCCGTTCAACCCCGACAGCGCCAGCCCGTGGTCGTGGGTCGCGCCGACCACCACGCCGACGCTGCCCAGTGGGGTGGCCCCGGCGTTGACCGCGCCCGCCGCGTCCACCATCGACTGCGCCACCGAGCGCCCCGCCGAGTCGGCGAGCTGGACCGCCGCGCCGTCCGGGTTCGACGTCCTGGCCAGCACGAACACACCACGTCCCGTCGCTGCCGCCGTGTCCAGCGCGGGGGCCAGCGAGCCGAAGCCCAGGTACGGCGACAGGGTGACCGCGTCGGCGGCCAGCGGGCCGCCTTCGGCGAGGTAGGCGTCCGCGTAGCCGCCCATGGTGGAGCCGATGTCGCCGCGCTTGATGTCCAGCAGGACGAGCACGCCCGCCTCCCGCGCGTCGGCGAGCACCCGCTCCAGCACCGCGACGCCCGCCGAGCCGTGCCGCTCGAAGAACGCCGACTGCGGCTTGAGGATCGCCACCTCACCGGCCAGCGCCGCCACCGAGGTGCGGGCGAACCGCTCCAGGCCGGCCGGGTCGTCGGCCAGCCCCCAGTCGGCGAGCAGCTCCCGGTGCGGGTCGATGCCGGCGCACAGCGGCCCGTGCGCGGCCACCGCGGCGTCCAACCGCGCCCCGAACGTGGCGGGGAGCGTCACTCCGTCGCCCCGGCGGGTGGCGTGGCCTCGGCACGTGCCTTGCCGAGTGCCGCGTGCAGGTCCTGCAGCGAGCGCACCTCGAGCCCGCCCCTGGTCAGCGCCTCGATGCCCTGCACCGCTGCCGCGGCGGCCTGCACCGTGGTCAGGCACGGCACCCCGCGCGACACGGCGGCCGTGCGGATCTCGTAGCCGTCCACGCGGGGCCCGGGGTTGCCGTACGGGGTGTTGATGATCATGTCCACGCCGCCGGCCAGTATCAGCTCGACGATGTTGTCCTCGCTCTCGAAGTGCTTGCGCACGATCGTCACGGCGATGCCGTTGCGGCGCAGCACGTCGGCGGTGCCCACGGTGGCCAGCACCTCGAAGCCGAGGTCGGCCAGCCGCTTCACCGGGAAGATCATCGCGCGCTTGTCCCGGTTGGCCACCGAGACGAACACCTTGCCGGTGGTCGGCAGCGAGCCGTAGGCGGCTGCCTGCGACTTGGCGAACGCGTTGCCGAACGACGTGTCGATACCCATCACCTCGCCGGTGGACTTCATCTCAGGGCCGAGCAGCGAGTCGACGCCCTTGCCGTCCGGGGTGCGGAACCGGTGGAAGGGCAGCACGGCCTCCTTGACCGCGACCGGCCCCAGCAGGTCGGAGCCGGGCAGCACGCCACCGTCCCCGTGCGCCGGCAGCAGCCCCTCGGCGCGCAGCTCCGCGATGGTGGCGCCGAGCATGATCCGGGCGGCCGCCTTGGCGAGTGGGACGGCGGTGGCCTTGGAGACGAACGGCACGGTGCGCGAGGCACGCGGGTTGGCCTCCAGCACGTAGAGCGTCTCGCCGTGCAGCGCGTACTGCACGTTGAGCAGCCCCCGCACGCCGACGCCGTGCGCGATGGCCGCCGTGCTGTGCCGCACGGCGTCCAGGTCGGCGCGGCCCAGAGTGATCGGCGGCAGCACGCAGGCCGAGTCGCCGGAGTGCACCCCGGCCTCCTCGATGTGCTCCATCACGCCGCCGAGGTACACCTCCTCGCCGTCGCACAGCGCGTCGACGTCGATCTCGATGGCGTCGTCGAGGAACCGGTCCACCAGCACCGGGTGCTCCGGGCTGACCTCCGTGGCGCGCTGGATGTAGCCCTCCAGCGTCGCGTCGTCGTAGACGATCTCCATGCCGCGCCCGCCGAGCACGTAGGACGGCCGCACCAGCACCGGGTATCCGATCTCCTCGGCGATCTTGCGAGCCTCGGGGAACGAGGTCGCGGTGCCGTAGCGCGGCGCGGGCAGCCCGGCGCGCTCCAGCACCGCGCCGAACGCACCCCGGTCCTCGGCCAGGTTGATCGCCTCCGGCGAGGTGCCCACCACCGGCACACCGGCGTCGGCGAGGCGCTGCGCCAGCCCGAGCGGGGTCTGCCCGCCGAGCTGCACGACCACGCCGACCACACCGGGCCCGTCGGCGCCGGACTCCCGCTCGGCGTGCACGACCTCGAGCACGTCCTCGAAGGTCAGCGGTTCGAAGTACAGCCGGTCCGCCGTGTCGTAGTCGGTGGACACCGTCTCCGGGTTGCAGTTGACCATGACGGTCTCGTAGCCGGCCTGGCGCAGCGCCATCACCGCGTGCACGCAGGAGTAGTCGAACTCGATGCCCTGCCCGATCCGGTTCGGCCCGGAGCCGAGGATGAGCACCTTGGGCCGCTGCGCCTGCGGCGCTATCTCGGACTCGGCGGCCGGATCTGTTTCATAGGCGCTGTAGTGGTAGGGGGTGAGCGCGGCGAACTCGGCGGCGCAGGTGTCCACCGTCTTGTACACCGGGCGCACGCCGAGGCGGTGGCGCAGGATCCGCACCCCGTGCTCGCCGGCCAGCTCGGGGCGCAGCGCGGCCACCTGCCGGTCGGAGAGGCCGGCGCGCTTGGCCCTGCGCAGCAGCTCGGGGTTGAGCACCGGGGTGTCGATGATCTCCGCGCGGAGCTCGACCAGCGAGGCGATCTGGTCGACGAACCACGGGTCGATGCCACTGCGGCCGGCGACCTGGGCGACCGTCGCGCCCAGCCGCAGTGCCCGCTCGACGGCGTAGATCCGCCCGTCGGTGGGGACGGCCACCGCGTCCAGCGTGGACTCCAGCGTGGCGCCCTCCGGGTCCGGCCTTGTCCAGAAGCCGGCCTCCTTGGTCTCCATCGAGCGCATCGCCTTGCCGAGCGCCTCGGTGAAGCTGCGGCCGAGCGACATCGCCTCGCCGACGCTCTTCATCGTGGTGGTCAGCGTCGGGTCTGCCCCCGGGAACTTCTCGAAGGCGAACCTCGGGATCTTCACGACGACGTAGTCCAGCGCCGGCTCGAAGCAGGCCGGGGTCTCGCCGGTGATGTCGTTGCGGATCTCGTCCAGGGTGTAGCCGACGGCGAGCTTGGTGGCGATCTTGGCGATCGGGAACCCGGTCGCCTTGGAGGCCAGCGCCGAGGACCGCGACACCCTCGGGTTCATCTCGATCACGACGAGCCGGCCGGTATCCGGCTGCACCGCGAACTGGATGTTGCAGCCGCCGGTGTCCACCCCCACCGCGCGCAGCACCTGGATGCCGACGTCGCGCATGTGCTGGTACTCGCGGTCGGTGAGCGTCATGGCCGGCGCGACCGTGATCGAGTCACCGGTGTGCACGCCCATCGGGTCCAGGTTCTCGATCGAGCAGATCACGACCACGTTGTCGTTGCGGTCGCGCATCAGCTCGAGCTCGTACTCCTTCCAGCCGAGCACGGACTCCTCGACCAGGATCTCCGTCACCGGGCTCGCGTCCAGCCCGATGGTGCCCAGCCGCTCCAGGTCCTCCGGCGTGTACGCCAGCCCGGAGCCCAGCCCGCCCATGGTGAACGACGGCCGCAGCACGACCGGCAGGCCCAGCTCCCCGGCGGCAGCGCGCACCTCGTCCATCGAGTGGCAGACCTGGCTGCGCGGCACGTCACCGCCGATGCCGAGCACGATGTCCTTGAACTTCAGCCGGTCCTCGCCGCGCTGGATGGCGTCGAAGTCGGCACCGATCAGCTCCACGTCGTAGCGCTGCAGCACCCCCTGCTCGTGCAGCGCGACGGCGGTGTTCAGCGCGGTCTGCCCGCCCAGGGTGGCGAGGATCGCGTCGGGCCGCTCGGCGGCGATCACCTTGGCGACGAACTCCGGCGTGATCGGCTCGACGTACGTGGCGTCGGCGAACTCCGGGTCCGTCATGATCGTCGCGGGGTTGGAGTTGACCAGGCTGACCCGGATGCCCTCCTCGGCCAGCACGCGGCAGGCCTGGGTGCCGGAGTAGTCGAACTCGCAGGCCTGACCGATCACGATCGGCCCCGAGCCGATCACCATCACGTGCCGCAGGTCTTCCCGGCGTGGCATCAGCGGGCTCCTGTCATGAGCGCAGTGCTCGTACTCATTTGCCACCTCGCATGAGCTCGGTGAACTGGTCGAACAGGTAGGCCGCGTCGTGCGGGCCGGCCGCCGCCTCCGGGTGGTACTGGACGCTGAACGCCGGTACGTCCAGCGCGCGGACGCCCTCGACGGTGCCGTCGTTCGGGCAGCTGTGGCTCACCTCGGCGCGGCCGA
>DATAYB010000295.1:0-5281 GCA_036272795.1 Pseudonocardia sp. | reverse complement strand
GACCTGATCGGTCGACTGCGGCTACTCCCCGGATTCGACGACAACCAGCTGCTCGACCTGATCGGCTCCAAGCAGACCGAGATCGTCGTACTCTGGCGCGACCCCGCACTGGCGCGAACCCGCTAAGCAGTCCCGGGCACTCCCGCTCGCTCCGTCGCTCGGCCGACCACCGGGCGGCTCTGGCGTGCCCGGGCCGCTGCCCGTGATCGGCCGGGGGCCGCGCCACACGGAACCGCCGGCTGAAACTTGGCGGGCCCCACCACCGAAGCCCGCCCCAGCCGCATGCTCGAACCAACGAGAGGGCGCGATCGAAGATCCGCCCCGGCGGCGGCCCGTTACCTGATCGAGACGGCGGCCGTCGACTTGACGCCGGGGCGGCGGCGAGGTTCGGTAGACACCTCAGACAGGCGGCCGGGCGGGCCGGTACGGGGTCCTCCCCGGGTGCGCGCCCCGGGGAGGATCGGCGGTACCGGGAGGTGCGCGGGATGTCACTCGACAGCACCGCCCGGCGGGACTTCGAGCGTGCGCTCGACCCCGCCGACGTGATCAGCGACCCGCCCCGGCTGCGCAGCTACGAGTGCGACGGGCTGACCGGCTACCGGGTGGTGCCGGCGCTGGTGCTGCTGCCACGGACGGCCCAGCAGGTGGCGGCCTCGGTACGGGTCTGCGCGGCACACGGCATCCCGTTCGTGGCCAGGGGCGCCGGCACCGGGCTGTCCGGCGGCGCGCTGCCGGTCGCGGACGGCGTGGTGATCAGCCTGCAGCGGCTGCGCCGGGTGCTCGAGGTGGACCCGGTGGACCGGCGCGCGGTGCTCGAACCCGGCGTGACGAACCTCGACATCACGCGCGCCGCCGCGCCGTACGGGCTCTACTACGCGCCGGACCCGTCCAGCCAGCAGGTCTGCACGATCGGCGGCAACGTCGCGGAGAACTCAGGCGGCGCGCACTGCCTGAAGTACGGCTTCACCACGAACCACGTGCTCGCCATGGAGGTCGTGCTGGCCGACGGGTCGCGGGTCACCCTGGGCGGCGACACCGGCGAGCAGCTCGGGCCGGACCTGCGCGGCGTGTTCCTCGGCTCCGAGGGCACCGTCGGCATCGCCGTCTCGATCACCGTGCGGCTGCTGCGCACCCCGGAGACGGTCCGCACGCTGCTCGCCGACTTCCCGTCCGTCGAGGCCGCCGGCGAGGTGGTCAGCGACATCGTGGCCGCCGGGATCGTGCCGGCCGCCGTCGAGATGATGGACACGCTCGCCATCGAGGCCGCCGAGGAGGCCGTGCACGCCGGCTACACCCGGGGCGTGCCCGCCGCGCTGGTCGTCGAGCTGGACGGGCCGGCCGAGGAGTGCGCCGACCAGTTCGACAGGGTCACCGCGATCTGCGAGAAGCACGGCTGCACCCGGCTGCACGTCGCGGCGGACGCCGAGGAGCGCGCGGCGATCTGGCGCGGCCGCAAGTCGGCGTTCGCGGCGGTCGGCCGGATCAGCCCGGACTACTTCGTGCAGGACGGCGTCGTGCCCCGCACCCGGCTGGCCGAGGTCCTCGGCCGGATCGCCGCGCTGGGCGACGAGGCGGGGCTGCGGGTGGCGAACGTGTTCCACGCCGGCGACGGCAACCTGCACCCGCTCGTGCTCTACGACGCCGCCGCCGGTGAGACCGAGCGCGGCGAGGAGCTGTCCGGCAAGATCGCCGAGCTGTGCGTGGAGCTGGGCGGTTCACTGTCCGGCGAGCACGGCATCGGCACCGACAAGGCCTGCTCGATGCCGAAGATGTTCTCCGAGGTCGACCTCGCGGTGATGGCGCGCGTGCGCTCCGCCTTCGACCCTGCGGGGCTGTGCAACCCCGGCAAGCTGCTGCCGACGCCCCGGCTGTGCGGCGAGCGGCCCGGCAAGTACGCGCCGCACCCGCTGGAGGCGTCCGGGGTGATCGAGCGGTTATGAGATCTGCTCGCAGGATCGAATCATCAGCAGGGAGATCTGCTCGCAGGATCGAATCATCAGCAGAGAGATCTGCCCACACCCTCTCGCCAACCGACGTGGCAGAGGCGGCCGCCGCGCTGGCCGACACCGCCGGCCCGGTGCTGATCGGTGGCGCCGGCACCGCCACGGACTGGGCCGGCCGCCCGCAGCCCGCCGAGCTGCTGCTGGACACCACCGCGCTGACGGGCGTGCGCGCCCACAACCCGGCCGACATGACGGTCGAGGTCCGCGCGGGCACCCCGCTGCGCGAGCTGAACGGGGTGCTCGCCGAGCACGGCCAGCGGGTCGCGCTGGACCCGGCCAGGGTCGCGCTCGGCGCCACCGTGGGCGGGCTGATCGCCACCGCCGACGCGGGGCCGATCGCGCTGACCTACGGCTCGATGCGCGACCTCGTGATCGGCGCGACGCTGGTGCTCGGCGACGGCACGGTGGCGCACACGGGCGGTCACGTGATCAAGAACGTGGCAGGTTATGACCTGGCGAAGCTGGTGCACGGCTGCCACGGCACGATCGCGCTGATCGCCGAGGTCGTGCTGCGGCTGCACCCGCTGCCGGCGGCGAGTGTGACGGTCCGGCTGCCGGGCTCGCTGGCCGAGGCGGCCCACGCGGCCGCCGAGGTGCTGGCCAGCCCGCTCGAGCCCGTCGCACTGGAGTGGTGCGCCGACGCGCTGCTGGTCCGGCTGGACGGGCGCGCGGCGGCGGTGGATGCACGGTCCGCGCGGCTGACCGGGCTGCTCGGCCTCGGCGCGGTGCGGCTGGACCCTGACGAGGCGGCCGCGGCGTGGGACGAGCACGCCGTGCTGGTCGCAGGCGCCGAGGGGAGGCCGCCCTCGGGCACCGCGGTGCTGCGCATCGGCGCCCGGCCGTCCCGCCTGCCCGGCCTGCTCGACCAGCTGGCGGCCGAGCTGGGTGCCACGCGGACCACGGCCGGGCTGGCCACCGGCGTCGGCACGGTGGTGCTGCCGGTGGATGCCGTCGCGGCGGCCCACCAGCTCGCGCACCGGGTGGGTGGCACGTCCATGCTGCGCGGCCGGCCGCCAGGCGCGGAGCTGCCCGGCTGGGGCCCGGCACCGTCCGCCGTGGGCGTGCTGCGGGCCGTGCGGCAGGAACTCGACCCCGGCGACCGGCTCGGCGCCGGCCGCTTCGCACCCTGGATGTGATGCGCGGTGATGGCACGGTGACAACACCCGGCGGAACCGCCGACAGCAAGCTGCCCCAGACCGGGCCGAGCGCGTTCGACCCGCACCGGCCGCCCTCGCCCGAGCTGCTCGGCGACTGCGTGCACTGCGGCTTCTGCCTGCCGACCTGCCCGACCTACCAGCTCTGGGGCGAGGAGATGGACTCCCCGCGCGGCCGGATCTACCTCATCGACATGGCGTCCAAGGGCGAGATCGAGCTGGCCGGGGCGCTGCACGAGCACATCGACGCGTGCCTCGGCTGCATGGCGTGCGTGACGGCCTGCCCGTCCGGCGTGCAGTACGACCGTCTGCTGGAGTCGGTGCGCCCGCAGCTGGAGCGCAACGTGCCGAGGACGCGGGCCGACCGGCTGTTCCGGGCCGCGCTGTTCGCCCTGTTCCCGTACCGGGGCCGGCTGCGTGCGGCGGCACTGCCCGGGGCGCTGTACCAGCGGCTGCGGCGGGTGCCGGCCGTGGCCAGGCTGGCCGGGCGGCTGCCGGGGCGGCTCGCGGCGATGGAGTCGCTGCTGCCACCGGTGCGGCTGCGGCAGGCGTTCGCCCGGCTGCCGGAGCGCATCGCCGCCGTGGGCCCTCGGCGCCGCAGGGTGGCCCTGCTCACCGGCTGCGTGCAGGACGTGTTCTTCCACTCGGTGAACGAGGCCACCGCGCGCGTGCTCGCGGCGGAGGGCTGCGAGGTCCTGGTACCCCGTGACCAGCGCTGCTGCGGGGCGCTGGAGCTGCACGCCGGCCGGGAGCCCAGCGCGCTCGGCAGGGCCCGCCGCACGATCGAGCGGTTCGGCCGGCTGGACGTGGATGCCGTGGTCACCAATGTGGCCGGCTGCGGCTCGTCGATGAAGGAGTACGGCCACCTGCTCGCCGACGACCCGGTGTGGGCGGCGCGGGCGGCGGAGTTCAGCGCCAAGGTCCGCGACGTGCACGAGGTGCTCGCCGACCTCTCCCCGGCGGCGCCCCGGCATCCCGTGCGCGCCCGGGTCGTCTACCACGACGCGTGCCACCTCGGGCACGCCCAGGGCGTCCGTGCGCAGCCCCGGGCGGTGCTGCGCACGATCCCCGGCCTGGAGCTGGTCGAGGTGCCGGAGGCCGAGCTGTGCTGCGGCTCGGCGGGCATCTACAACCTGGTCGCACCGGAGGCGGCCGCCGAGCTGGGCGCGCGCAAGGCCGCGAACGTCCGGTCGGCCGACCCCGACCTCGTCGTCACGGCCAACCCCGGCTGCCTGCTGCAGATCCGCAGACACCTCGGCGGCGGGTCCAGCAGCTCCGGCACCGGCCTGCCGCTGATGCACCCCGTCCAGCTCCTCGACGCGTCGATCCGGGGTGTGCCGGTCCCCCGCGACTGAACCGGTCAGCCCTCAGGTGTTCGTGTGGCGAGGTGCGGCCGGTCGACGGTCACAGCCCGCGGCCGGACGTTCCGCGCGAGGGCGCGGTGGGTGTGGCCCGCGCGCGCAGTGCACTTGTCGCCGTGCACTCCTACGTAACTCCGCACAGGCCGGCGCCGGCCTGACTTCGCACGGCGCGCTGTCACTTCGCACGGCGCGCTGTCACTTCGCACGGCGCGCTGTCACTTCGCACAGTCTGCGGAGTATGCGAAGTGACAGGACGGCATGCGAAGTGGAGGGGACCGACGGCAGCCGAGCTACGCCGGCCACCCCCGCCAGAGGACGTCAGCCCTTCGCGAAGTGGTCCCACCCGGCGGTGCCGTCGTAGGGCCGGCCGTCCACCGTGACGCCGCTGCCCTCGGCCACCGACCCGATCACCACGAAACCGTCGGGGAGCGCCGCGCCGGCCGGGAAGGTCGCCGCGAGCGCGTGGTCCTCGCCGCCGGTGAGCGTCCAGCGCCTGGCGTCGGCGCCCAGCGCGGCGGCCACCTCGACCAGGCGCGGCGCGAGCGGCACGTCGTCGGCGCGCACGTCCAGTGCCACGTCGGACGCCGCCGCGATGTGGCCGAGGTCAGCCAGCAGGCCGTCCGAGGTGTCGATCATCGAGGTCGCGCCGTACTCGGCGGCCGCCGGACCGGCGGCGTACGGCGGCGCCGGCACCCGCTGCGCGCCGACCACCTCCACCGGCGAGCGGAACCCCCGGCGCAGCACGGCCAGCCCGGCGGCCGCC
>DATAYB010000294.1:0-2296 GCA_036272795.1 Pseudonocardia sp. | reverse complement strand
TCCAGGTCGTGCACGGCGGCGCCGGACGCGTCGTAGTACACCTGCCGCCCGGCGGCGTCGCTGGCGGCGACCAGGTCGGACTGCACCTGCGTCTGCCCGTACACCCAGACGCTCCGCCCGACCAGGTCGACGAAGTCGAGGTGATGCCGCTCCGACGGCCACTGCAGGTAGATGCCCCGGTGCTCGTCGCCCTGCGCCTCGATCCCCGCGCCGAGCCCGACGGCGCGCAGCAGGTCGACGCTCGAGCTCTCCAGGATCCCGGCCCGGATGCGCGCGGCGACGTACTCCTTGGTCCGCGCCTCGATGACGACCGACTCGATGCCGTCCTGCGCGAGCAGGTGAGCGAGCAGCAGGCCAGCAGGGCCGGCCCCGATGATGGCAACGTCAGTGCGCATGGGTCTCTTTATAGATGACAACCGGCCCGCGCCGCGACGGCGCACCCCCAGGCTGTGGCCGAGGTCACCGTGCGGCCGCGGGCCGGCTGCCGCTAAGAGATCGAGCCATCCCGAACGGTGAAGTAGTGACCTTGGTCGAGGTCCGCGATGAGCCCGGGCTCGACCGGGCGCCATCCGAACCGCTGCCGGGTGATCGCGCTGGACGCCCGGACGTCGATCGCGGCGAAGCCGGCGAGCGAGCCGAATTGTTCCGGTGCCTCCGCCACGGTGATCGACTTGGCAGGCACCCGCAGGTGGCGCCCGATGACCTCGGCGATCTCCCGGAACGGCACGCCCTCGTCGGCGACCGCGTTGAGCAGCGTGCCGGCCGGCGCCTGCTCCAGGGCGAGGCGGAACAGCCGGGCGGCGTCCACCCGGTGCACGGCCGGCCACACGTTGGCGCCATCGCCGACGTAGGCGGAGATCCCGGTCTTGCGCGCGACGTTGATGAAGATGGGGATGAACCAAGGGTCACCCTCGCCGTGTACCGAGGGGGGCAGCCGTACCACCGAGGCGCGCACGCCGCGATCGGCGACGGCCAGCGCGGCCGGCTCCGACTCCCGGGGGTGGGCCGGGTTCTCCGACCTGACCTCCTCGGTGGCGATGGCGCCGGCCGGGGGAACCGGCAGCCCGGAGGCGACGACAAGGGGCTTGCCCGTCCCGGCCAGGGCGTCGCCGAAGGCGGCGATGACCCGCCCGTCGAGAGCGGCGGCGGCGGCCGGGTCGCCGGTCGGTGAGAAGTCGTGGACGTAGCCGGTGTGGATGACCCCGTCGGCTTCCGCCGCCGCCGCTCGCAGCCCGCCGGTCTCCTCCAGGGATCCCCTGAAGACCTCGGCCCCGGCCGCCGTCACCCGGGCGGCGCTGCTGTCGGACCGGGCCAGGCCGGTCACCTGGTGCCCGGCACTGAGCAGTTCCCGCACGACGACGGACCCGATCCAGCCGGTCGCACCAGTCACCAATACGCGCATGATCAAGCCTTTCACGATTGTCCAGCCGTCCGGCCGCCACTGGCGCCCGCATGGCGCCTGGCCGGTACCTCCACAGTGCGCGGACCCCCGCGCCCGCGTCCAAGACCCGTTCCGCACAAGGCGATACGGATCAGGCATCACCACAGCTCACTGCCCATTGAGTGGGCGCGCCGAGCACAAACCACCTGGCGCGCGGCGCGGGCTGGCCGGTTACCCTTGAAGGGTGGAAGCAGCCTCTTCGCCCGGCGGGGAGCCGCCCTCGGCCGACCTCGACCTGCGCCTCGTCCGCTACTTCACGGTCGTCGCGGAGCAGCGTCACTTCGGCCGCGCCGCCGCCGACCTGCTGATCGCACAGCCGTCGCTGAGCAGGCAGATCCGCCGCCTTGAGCAGCAGCTCGGCGCCCGCCTGCTCGACCGCACCCCCCAGGGCACCCGGCTGACCGAGGCCGGCGAGGTGTTCCTGCCCAGGGCCAGGGCGCTGCTCCGCTCGGCCGCCCAGGCCGCGGCCGCGACGAAGGCCGCCGCCCAGCCGAGCAGGATCACCATCGGCTACACCCCTGGCCTGATCGTCACCCCGGCCGTCCGCCAGCTGCGCCGCCAGCACCCCGACGCCGACGTGCAGACCCTGCACCTGGAGTGGAACGATGCGCGCGCCGCCCTGCTCGACCACCGCGTCGACGCCGTCGTGACCCGGTTGCCGCTGGCGACCGACGGCCTGCACGTGACGATCCTCTACGACGAGCCGCGGCTGCTGCTCGTCCCGCTTGACCACCGGCTGGCGGGCAAGGAATCGGTCACCATCGACGACATCGCCGACGAGCCGATACCGCGGATGGCGGACCCGGCGTGGAACGCCCACTGGCGCATCGACCCGCGCCCGGACGGCACCCCGGC
>DATAYB010000293.1:0-10126 GCA_036272795.1 Pseudonocardia sp. | reverse complement strand
GAGAGCGCCGCGACCAGGTTGTCGAGCGCGAACGTGAGCCGCTCCCTGTCGCGCCAGTCGAGGTCGGCCTTGCTCACCAGCTCCGCCCCGGTCTCCGAGGCGGCGAGGTAGGCCTGCAGGAGACGGCGCAGCACGGGGTTGGTACGCCAGGCCTCGTCCTTGAAACGGCGGTCCTTCGGCGCAGGGGCGACCTCCGAGCTGCCGACGGCGATCCGCCCTAGCTCCTCGGCCAGCTCGCCGACCCGGCGCAGGGTGGTACCGGGGTGGCGGGCGAGCTCCATGGCGAGGCGCAGGGCCGCGTTCGCGGGCAGCATCCGGACCGCCGGCCAGAGCGCGCCGTCGACCAGCAGCATGTCCAGCGCGACGGCGTGCTCGGCCACCTCCGCCGCGTCCGGCTCGTGTGCCGGGGTCGCCGCCTCTGCCGGGTCCGGCACGGCTGCGGCGGTCGGCACGTCCGAAGCGTTCCTGGGGGAAGGCACGTCCGCCGGGGCCGGGTCGTTCGAGGTCGTCGCCGGGTCCGTGGAGCTCATCGCTGTGCCTC
The DNA here is from genome assembly GCA_036272795.1 of Pseudonocardia sp. GTDB lineage: Bacteria > Actinomycetota > Actinomycetes > Mycobacteriales > Pseudonocardiaceae > Pseudonocardia. The sequence continues at coordinate 9,585 of DATAYB010000293.1, read as the reverse complement.
CGTCGACGACTGCTGGGTGTGCCGGTCGCTTACGTAGCCGAGGAACCAGTCCAGGGCGGCCGGGTCGGCCACGGTGGCCCGGTTCACCGCCTTCTCGACCGGCACGCCCTGCAGCAGCCGTTTGATCGGCACCTCGAGCTTCTTGCCGGTGATCGTCATCGGTATCGCGGGCACAGCCACCACCTCGTCGGGGACGTGGCGGGGGGAGACCCGCGCACGGATGTCGTGCTTGATCCGGTCGACGAGGTCGCCGGTCAGCTCGGTCCCGGGGGCGAGCGCCACGAACAGCGGCATGAAGTAGCCGCCGTCCTCCAGCTCCGCGCCGATGACCAGGCTGCCCGCCACCCCCGGTACCCGGTCGACCACCGCGTAGATGTCGGCGGAGCCCATCCGCACGCCACCCCGGTTGATCGTCGAGTCGGACCGCCCGTGCACGACGTAGGTGCCGTACCGGGTGATCGTCATCCAGTCGCCCTGCCGCCACGTCCCGGGATAGACCTCGAAGTAGGCGTCCCGGTACCGCGAGCCGTCCTGGTCGTTCCAGAACGACACCGGCATCGACGGCATCGGCTCGGTGATCACCATCTCGCCGACCTCGTCGATCAGGGGCTGCCCCTCCGGCGACCACGACTCGATCCGGACGCCGAGATAGGGGGCCTGCATCTCACCGGCGTACACCGGCAGCAGCGGGTTGGTCCCGATGAACGCGGTGCACACGTCGGTCCCGCCGCAGTCCGAGCCGAGCAGCAGGTCCCGCTTGACGACGTCGTAGACCCAGTGCCACGTCGAGGTCGGGAGCGGGGAGCCGGTGCTGCAGATGGCGCGCAGCGCGGAGAGGTTGTGCTGCTCGCCCGGCCGGCGCGCCGCGCGCTGGCAGCCCGTGAGGTAGGCCGCCCCGGTGCCGAACCGCGTCGCCCGGTGCCTCGCGCAGATGGCGAACAGCTGGTCGGGCTCCGGGCGCACCGGGTTGCCGTCGTAGGTGATGATCGTTGCGCCCACTCCTAGGGCGGTGACCAGCACGTTCCACACCATCCACGCTGTGCTGGCGTAGATGAAGACCCGGTCGTCGGGCCCGGTGTCGTACTGCAGCGCGTGGCTCTTGAGGTGCTCGAGCAGGATGCCGCCGTGCGACTGCACGATCCCCTTGGGCGTCCCCGTGGTGCCTGAGCTGTAGAGGATCCAGAGCGGGTGGTCGAACGGGACCTGCTCGTAGGCCGGCGCGTGGTCGCCGGCCACCAGCGTGTCGAACGAGAGCGTGCCGGGCGGCGGTGACGACTGGCGCAGGTGCTCGACGACCACCGTGTGCCGGACCGAGGGCAGCGCGGCGGCCAGCTCGCCGAGGACGTCCAGCCGCTCGACGTCCCGCCCCCCGAACCGGTAGCCGTCCACCCCGATCAGCACCGTCGGCTCGATCTGGCGGAACCGGTCGAGCACCCCGTCGGTGCCGTAGTCCGGCGCGCAGCACGACCAGATCGCGCCGACCGAGGCCGTCGCGAGCAGGGCGACGACCGCCTGCGGGATGTTCGGCAGGTAGGCCGCGACCCGGTCGCCCGGCCGCACGCCCAGCGCACGCAGCTCGGCCGCCAGCGAGGCGACCTGGCGTGTCAGCTCCGCCCCGGTCAGGAGCGTCGGCTCCCGGTCCTCGGACACCCCGACGATCGCGGGGTGGTCGCCCGCGGCGCGGCGCAGGATGTTCTCCGCCCAGTTCAGGCGCGCCCCGGGGAACCACACCGCACCCGGCATGTCCCGCCCCTCGAGCACCGCGCTGGGCCGTGCGGACGCGATGACGTCGAAGTAGGACCAGATCGAGCCCCAGAACCCGTCGAGGTCCTCGACCGACCAGCGCCACAGCTCGTCGTAGCCGACCAGCGACAGGGTCCGGTCGCGGTTCACCCCGGCGAGGAAGTCCGCCATCCGGGAGCCGCGCACCCGTTCCTCCGAGGGGGTCCAGAGCAGCTCACGGGTGCTGGCTTTGGTACCGGTGCCCACGGCCCCTCCTCCGTCGCCCCACAGTGGGTCGCGCGGTATCGAAGCTAGGAAGCCCGCCGGGGAAGCGCTTCGGGTCGCCGTACCAAGAACATGCCGGCTCCTATGCGCAGCGCCCAATGGTCGGGCGCCCCAACGCTGACTACGCTGGCCAGATGGGGGTCGATGAAGCTTCCGTCGACGAGCGGCTGTCGGCGCTCGCCACGGTCGTCTTCGACGACTTCACCACGATCAGTAAGGAGATCACCAAGCTCCTGCTCCGGGAGATCTCCGAGCTCAAGGGCGACGACCACCTCGAACGGCAGCTCTACGCCAGCGTCGAGGAGAACGTCAGCTCGCTGCTCCATGTGCTGGAGCTGCGCGGCTCGCTCGACAAGGTCGCCGCGCCCAACGCGGCTGCCGAGTACGCCCGCAGGCTCGCCCAACGCGGGGTCAGCGTGATCGCGCTGGTTCGGGCCTACCGGGTCGGCCACGCCAGGTTCCTGGACCGGGTGCTGGCGGAGCTGTACAAGCGCGACGAGGACCCGCTGCTCGCGCAGGCGGTGACACAGCGGGCGCTGCAGCTCAGCTTCCGGTACATCGACCGGGTCTCCGAGCAGGTCGTCGGCGCCTATCAGCTGGAACGTGACCGCTGGCTGCTCACCCAGACGGCCGTGCGCGCCTCGCGGGTGAAGCGGCTGCTGGCCCACGAAGACCTCGACGTGGACACGACGGAGTCGGCGCTCGGCTACCGGCTGCGCCAGTGCCACGTCGCCGTGATCGGTTGGGTGCCGGAGTCGACGCAGGGCGGTGCGGGGCTGGTTCGCCTCGACCGGCTGGGGCAGGCGCTGGCGGCCGACCTCGGCTGCGCGGGACGCCCGCTCTTTGTACCCATCGACGAGTCGATCGCCTGGTTCTGGCTGCCGTTCGGCGCGCGGACGGAGCTCGACTGGGCGCGGCTGGCCCCCATGGTCGAGTCCTACGACCCGAGCATCCGGGTCGGCGTCGGCGAGCTCGAGCGCGGCGTCGACGGCTTCCGGGCCAGCCACTACCAGGCGGTGACCGCGCAGAACGTCGCCGCTGTCGCCCAGCCGCCGCACCGCGTCACGCTGGCCGAGCAGGTCGGGCCGGTCGCGCTGATGTGCCGCGACATCGAGGCCACCCGCGTCTGGGTGCAGAAGGTCCTCGGCCCGCTGGCCACCGACCGGAGCAACCACCGCGCACTCCGCGACACGCTGCGGGTCTTCCTGGAGAGCGGGCGCAGCTACGCCGCCGCCGCCGAGACCCTGAACCTGCACCGCAACACCGTGCAGTACCGGCTGCACAAGGCTGCCGAGCTCCTCCCCGCCCCGATCGCCGACCGGCACTCCGACCTCGAGCTGGCACTGCGGGCGTGCGACCAACTCGGTGCGGTGCTGCTGAACAGCGAGGAGTAGATCCGTCGCGGTTCGGTGGTCGTGACAGAGTGGCCCGGTGCCGTTGCTCTCGGTCCTGACGCCGACCCAGGCCCACAACGCCGACCACATCGGCGCGTTGTGGAGCTCTCTCGTGGAGCAGGTGCTGCCGCCGGACTGGGACTGGGAGTGGCTCGTCCAGGAGGACGGACCTCGGCCGGCGGTGCGGGACCTGTTGCCCGACGACCCCCGCATCCGGTACGACGCGCTCGGCGTGCAGCTCGGTGGCGCGGCGACCCGGAACCTCGCACTGGCCAGGGCGGCCGGCGACCTCGTGGCCGGCATGGACCACGACGACTGGTACGAGCCAGGGGGAGTGGCCGCGCTGGTCGGGCCGCTGGCCGATGACTCCGGGGTCGCGTGGTCGTGCGGGCGGCTCCGGTGGCAGAACCCCGACGGCTCCAGCTGGGTGAAGCCCGACGTGTTCCCGCGCGGCCCCGTCGAACCCGGCCTGATCGCCGAGACGTTCGTGCGTACCGACGACTTCCCTTTCCCCGCCGCCGTCACCACCTACCGCCGGACCCACCTCATCGCCCACGGTGGCTGGCCGGCGGTGGCCCGGTCGACCGACGCGGTCCTGCTCGCAGCGTTCTCCACCCGCTGGCCGGGGATCTGGGTGGACCGGGTCGTCGCCACCTACCGCCGCTGGCCCTCCCAGCACACCGTGCAGGCCGCCGACATCGCCATCCGCGACCTGCCCCACGTGCGTGGTGTGATCGCTGAGCGGCTCGCGGCGGAACGGGCCCTCAGCGGGTGAGGACTCCGCCCGCTGGCTCCCCGGCCGGGATGGCGATGGTCGTGTCCAGCATCACGGTCGGGGTAACCGAACCGGGTGACGCTCCGCCGAAGCTTCCTGATATCACATCTTGGCAACGGAACCGTCGTTGAACCTATGAGAACGCTGATCGCCGCCGGCGCAACCGCCACATCTTCGCGTAAGGCGGCGACAGACATGGGAGGGACTTCGGTTGTATGAGCAGCTCTAACGCCATCGGGGACCTGCGGCCCCCGGCCGCGGACATCAGTGGTAGCGAGCCTCGGCATCGCGACGTGTCCGGCGACGATCCGTGGTTCCGCACCGGAGTCTCGGCTCCGGAGGACGGCGACCGGTCTCAGGGTGCACCGCCGCCGAGGTATTACGGCGACGGCCTCGCCAACTGGCCGGATGACAGTGCCACGATGCCCGGCATCGCCATGCCCGCATCGTTCATGGGTCCGCTCGCGGAGGTGCCCGTCGTCGACGTGACCGCGCCTCCGGGCGGTGCCATCGGGGGCAGCCACGGCATCGAGGGGACCGGCACGGTTTTTGGTGCGCGGCTGGCCGACAACGCGAGCCAGGAGCCGGCGCCGGAGGCCGCGGCACGCTTCGCCGAGCCGGGCGCTGAGCCCTTGGCGGACGAGGCCGATGCCGACGGTCGTGAGGAGTCGGAGACCTCCGACTCCGAGGGGTCGGCCGAGCGCGAGGTCACGGTCCTGAACCGCATCTCCGCTCTGCTGGCCACCCCGAAGGGCAAGTGGATCGCCGCCGCGATCGCGGCAGCCGTCGTGCTGATCGTGCTGAGCGTCGTGCTCGCGGTCCGCTCCCACAGCAGCGACGCCGACGTCACGCAGGTCAGTGACGACTCCACGCCGGCGACGTCGTCGGGCCCCCCGCCGTCAAATCCGCCGGCGCCGGACCCGAGCGCCGTGCCGAGCGCGCCGCTGCCCCCTGACCCACAGGTGGCCGGAGGGGCCGCTGATCCCTACATCGGCTCGCCGTCCGGAGCCCTGCCGCCCGACGGCGCGGTACCGCCGCCCGACCCGTCCATGGACGACCTGTCGGCGCCGAACCCCGCGACGCCCCCGGGCCCGGACCCGTACGGCACGCAGCTGGACCAGAACGACCCGTTCGGCCCCGATCCGACGCAGGCCTCGCCGCAGGACCCCGCGTTGTCGAACCCGACGACCCAGCCCGGGAACCGCCCGGCGGCCCCGCGCAAGACCGGTCCGCTGAACAGCCTCAACTCGATCACGACGCCCGACAAGCCGGGCGCCACGGGCCGCGACAACTCCGACAGCCAGCGCCACGGCAAGTCGGTGGGCGACGACCTCACCGGCCTCGGCCACGGCCTCTAAGTAGTCACGGCCTCTGAGTAGTCACGGCCTCTGAGTAGGCCCGGCCTCTGGCCAGCCCGGCTTCGAGCTCCGCTCCCGAGTCCGGGGGTGTCCCGCTACGGGGCGCCCTCGGGCTCGGGGCCGTTGTAGCCCTCTTCGGAGGAGTCGTCCATGCCGACCTGGAAGCCGACCTTCGGGCCGATGTTGTTGTCGCGGATCGTGGCGTTCGTCGAGTTGTTCTGCAGTGAGAACGCCTTGTCGACCTTGCCGGCGACGGTGTTGCCGGTGAGCGTGACATCGCTGATGTCGTCGAAGAAGAACGCCTGGCCGGCGCGGCTGTCGCAGTAGTTGTTGGTGACGGTGAAGTGGTTGGAGCTGCCGTCCCCGGTGCCGTCGCCGGCCTCGCTGTTGGGGCCCTCGGCGATCAGGCACATGTTGTCGACGTTCTCGAACCGGTTGCTGTCGATGAGGATGCGCTGGCTGGGGCCGAACTCGTCGGAGGTGGCGAAGGTCTGGATGGCATCGGCGTGGTTGCCGTCCTGGCCGTTGAGGTTCTTCACGTTGCGGATCACGTTGTTGACGATCTTGATGTCGTTACCGAAGAACCGGATGCCGTCACCGTCGTCGTTCTTCTTGACCACCTGAGGGCTGTCGATCAGGTTCTCGCGCACCGTGATGTCGTTGCCGACCAGCTGGAACCCCGGCGAGCGTGGCTTGGAAAGGTGGACGCCGTCGATGACGACGTGGTCGCCCTTCACGGTGATCTGCCCGGTGGTGGCGGTGCCGCCGCCGAGAATGGTGATCGGCTGGTCCGCGGTGCCCGAGCGGCGCAGCTGCAGCGTGTCGCTGCCGAGGTCGCCCTGCAGGCAGATCCGGCTGCCCGGCTGCGCGCCCTCGAACGCGGTGCGGGCGCTGTTGGCGTCGGCGGCGGTGGTGGTGCAGTTGGCCAGCGCCTCCGGGTTGCCCACCGCGCCGCCGGCGCCGCCGCCCGAGGTACCGCCGCCCCCGCTGACGATCAGGTACCCGCCTGCCAGTGCGATCAGCACGGCGGCTGCCAGCCCGAGCGCCAGCCAGCCCGGTCGCTTCCGCAAGGTCCCGATGCGGAGGCTCGACGGCCTCGCGCTCCGGGCGGGGGACTGGGAGCCGGGGGACTGGGTGATGATCGGCCGCGTGGCGGTCGACTCCGCCTCGGGCGGCACGGTGACGGTGGGCGCGCGGTGCGCGTCGGTCGGCACCCACGGCCGAGGCCGGTACATCGGGCGGGTGGCACCCGGGCTGGCCGGCACCTGCCTGACGCGCGGCGACCCGAGCAACCGGGCCAACCAGCGCGGTTGGACAGTTCGACGCATGACGGCCCCCCGATACTCGACAATCCTCTCTCCCCACACAACGCTGAACAACTCTCAGGTGTCACACCCCGGGCCGGATTCACAGGTCATTCACAACTATCGGGCGAGCGATGCAGGGCGGTCGGGGGAAGGAGTGACGCGCCTCACCGGATGGTGTTGTCACGGATTCCGGGGCTGCCCTGTCTCAGCTGTCGTCACCGCGATGACAGGTGGCTTCGACGGTGCTCCGAACGCGGGCACCAGCTTCGGGGAAAGGTAGGACGGATCATGAAGTTGGCGGTCATTGGCGGCACCGGGTTGATCGGGTCGCAGGTGGTGCGGGATCTGAACGAGGCAGGCCACGAAGCGGTGCCGCACGCACTGTCCACCGGGGTCGACGTACTGACAGGTGAGGGTCTGGACGCGGCGCTGGCAGGCGCCGACGTGGTCATCAACCTGACCAACTCTCCGACCTTCGACGACGCCTCGCTGGCGTTCTTCCGGACCTCGATGGACAACCTGCTGGCCGAGGCGCGGAAGGCGGGCACCGGGCACTTCGTGATCCTGTCCATCGTCGGGGTCGACCAGGTGCCCGAGCTGGACTACTACCGGGCCAAGGCCCTGCAGGAGGACCTGCTGAAGGCTGGACCCGTGCCGTACTCGATCGTGCGGGCCACCCAGTTCATGGAGTTCATGGACGCCGTCCTGTCCTGGACCGCCGACGGTGACACCGTCCGCCTGCCCAGCACGCCGATCCAGCCGATCGCCGCCGCCGACGTCGCAGCCACGGTGGCGGATGTCGCGGTCGGGGCACCGCTGGGCGGTGTCCTCAACGTCGGCGGGCCCGACACGTACCCGCTGGACGAGCTGGGCCGGATCACCCTCGCCGCGAAGGGCGACAAGCGCTCGGTGACCGTCGATGCCACCGCCGGCATGTTCGCCGCCGTCCGGGGCGACGTCCTCACCTTCACCGATGGCGGCCGGATCGCCCCGACCAGCTACCCCGACTGGCTGGGCAAGGCGAGGTGAGCACGGCACTGTCACAGGTTCGGGGGCCGTCCTGTCCGAGCTGGTGCCCACGCCAATCCTCGAGCAGCTGGGAGCAACGATGACCACCGACCATTCGGGCCACGCGCACTACCTGGAGAACCCGAACGCGACGACCGGCCCGCCGAAGATCGAGGTCGTCGGCTCGGTGCCGACGCCTCCGGTACCCGCCACGTCCGAGGCCATGACCATCCGCGTCACGCTGCCGGCGGGCAGCGTCGGGAGCCCTCCGCACCGGCACAGCGGTCCGGCCTTCGGCTACGTCGTCGAGGGAGAGATGATCTTCGAGCTCGAGGGTGAGCCGCAGCGCGTCGTCCGGGCGGGCGAGACCTTCTGGGAACCGGGTGGCGACGCGATCCATTACCAGGACGGCAACCACCTCGCGGACGCCGAGACCCAGTTCGTGGTCACGATGTTCTGCGTGCCCGGCCAGCCGATGCTCATCCCGGTGAGTGCCGAGGAGCTCGAGCAACGCCGCTCCCGGCGGGCACCGCGCCCGTAGTCGGACCCGATCCGCGGCCGCTGGCCCGCTGACCTGGGGTATGCCGGGTCGGCGGGCCCACGCCGTGGTCGGGGCCCGTTGATCGACTGTCAGCCGTGGGGGCGGTGTGACAGCATGGCCTGATGGGGGAGAGGTCGACGCCCGAACAGGGTGCTGACCAGCCCAGGGGCGAGTCGGCGCCGGCGGCCGCACAGCCGGGTGTCGAGGCGCTCCTGCGCTGGTCGAAGCGACATGCCGAGGCGGCCCGGGAGGCCCGGGCGACCGAGTCCGGCCCGGGAGCAACGTCCGGCCCCGCCCCCGGCAGCACGTCCGGCGCCGCTGTGCGCGAGACGCTGCTGGGCTGGCTCGCCGGCCTCCTCCGGCTGGCCTGCTGGCTGGTCGCGCTGCTGATCGTGGTGTACGTGGTGTTCCGGCTGACGGGTGCCAACCCGACGAACATGTGGGCGGCAGGCGTCGAGTCCTGGGCGCCTCGACTGGACCTCGGGCTCGCCGGCCTGGTGAGCGCGGGCGGGCCTCAGATCTCGGTGGTGGTGAACTTCGGCCTCGCGGCGATCGTGTGGGCGTTGCTCGGCACGGCGGCCCACTGGCTGGTCCGGCGCGTGGCGAAGCTCTGACGGCGGGTCGGTCCGCTGTCCCGGCCTCACCGCGCCGGTGAGGCATACGCTGGGTTGGGGGTTACTCGGCAATCGCCTCTGGAGGTGTGTCACCGTGCTCTTCACCGTTCTCGGTTGGCTCGTGTTCGGCCTGGTGGTGGGGTTCATCGCCCGGGCTGTCGTTCCCGGCAAGGACGACATCGGCATCCTGCGGACGATCGTGCTCGGTGTCGTGGGCTCCGTCGCCGGTGGCTTTCTCTTCGGGCTGCTGGGCTTCGGGCTGCGCGGCTTCCACCCCGCCGGCTGGATCGGTTCGATCATCGGCGCCATCGTCGTGCTGGTGATCTACAACAAGGTCACAGGGCGGAAGGTCCGCCGCTGACTTGGTGTTCGGGCAGTACGTCCGGCTCATCTGGGCGGCGGTGTGCTGAGAGGTAGTAGGCGCCGCCGACGAGGACGATCACCGCGGTGAGCAGGACGCCCGCCCAGGTCAGGTACCAGGCGCCGTTGCCGTAGATCTCCGGCCGTGGCCACGCCAGGTTCACGATCATGAACAGCTGGAACACGACCGCGATGGCATTGGCAACGGCGCCTGGTACCTG
>DATAYB010000292.1:0-8030 GCA_036272795.1 Pseudonocardia sp. | reverse complement strand
CCCCCCCCCACCACTCGCTGGCCCCACTCCCGGGTAGGACTGGCCGGGCCGCGCGCTCCCCTGGAGCCGGGTCGGCTAGGTTCGGGCCCGATAGCCGATCTTGGGTGGGGGGCTGGCGATGGGTGGCGCCGATGTCGAGTTCGTACTGCGGTTGTTGCTGGCGACCGGGTGCGGCCTGCTGATCGGGCTGGAGCGCCAGTACCGCTCGCGCACCGCCGGGCTGCGCACCCACGCCCTGGTCGCGGCCGGTGCGGCGGTGTTCGTGCAGTTCGGGGAGCAGGCGGGCGTGGCGGCGGCGCCACTGCAGATCACCGCGTACGTGGTGTCCGGGGTCGGGTTCCTCGGCGGTGGGGTCATCCTGCGGCAGGGCTTCACCGTGCAGGGGCTGAACACCGCGGCCACCCTGTGGTGCTCGGCCGCGATCGGCTGCCAGGCTGCCGCCGGCCACGTCGTCCCGGCGTTGGCCACCACGGCCGTCGTGCTCGCCGTGCACCTGCTGGTACGCCCATTGGGTCGGTTGCTCGACCGGGTACCGGCTGCCAAGGAAGAGGCCATCGGCGCGTACGTCATCGTGCTGGTGGCTCGGCGCAAACACGAGCCGCAGCTACGCGCGCAGCTGCTGCAGGCGCTCAGCGAACCGAACTTCACCCTGCGTGGCCTCTCCAGCCTGGCCGGCGGGTCGAGCGACGACTCCCCTGCCTCGGGCACCTCGAGCGTCGAGCTCCGGGCGGACGTGCTGGTCGAGGGCACCCCCGCCTCGGCGCTCGACGCCCTGGCGGCCCGGCTCTCGCTCGAACCCGGCATCCAGTCGGTGTCCTGGCAGTCCCTCGACCCGGATCCCCGGGGTGACGACGAGCGCGACGACGACCGGGACGACGGCGGCCCCCGCGGCCGGTCCTCCGGCTCCCGCCGCTGGGACCCGTGGCGCATGATGGGCCACTGACCAGGGCGTTCCTCATCGGCTTCCCGGGGCCGGCGGGTGCTCGTCGCTGGCCGCCCAGAGCACCTCGAACAGGTTGCGCTGCGTGTCGGCATACTCGGCGCTCTCGATCACCAGTGCGAAGTTCTCCACCGTCGACGAGATCACCGCGACCGCGTCGGCGCCGATCACCATCGTCATGGTGAACACGTGGCCGGCCGGCGCGTACCGGGTGCGCCGCAGGTCGGCGTCGCTGGACGGCCAACCGCTGGCGTAGTCCTTCGCAGGCGAGCGGACCACGTTCAGCCACAGCCCACGTTCGCGGCGCGAGGCGATGTACTCCCGCATCGTGGCCGCCCCGGGCACCGCCATCAGGTCGCGCATCGACAGGATCCCGCGCAGCGGCGACGGCCAGTCCAGCGTCTCGAGCAGCGCGGTGCGGATGCCGGCCGCGCCCTCCAGGTACCGCGACCTCGGCGCCGCACCGCCCTTGGCGTGCATCGCGCGCAGCCGCGGCACCAGCCGCTGCAGGGCCTGCCGGCGCTGGCTCCACTCGTCGAGCAGGTGTCCGGGGTCGGCGGCCCGCAGTACGGTCCGGCCGCCGCTGCCGCCCTCGACGAGCGAGATCAGGCCCCGGTTGGCCAGCCGCTTCGCGATGTCGTAGCCGTTGGTGCGGCTGACCCCGGCGGCCTCGGCGGCCCGCGCCACGGTCGGCCCGTCCATGCTGAGGGTGGCCAGGTAGAACTTGGCCTCCTTGGGGTCGAGCCCGGCCTCCGCGAGTTCCGCCCACATGGCCGCTGCCCCCAGGTCGAGAATGGCGTCGAGAGTGGTGTCGAGAACATCCGACACTAGCCGCCCCGATTCATCGGGCAACAGACCTTGACCAGCAACACTGAGGTCTCTACGTTCACCTGGCTCCGGCCCGGAGCACTTCAGTGTTGTCGAAATCTGTCGACACTCGACCTGTCGGAGGCACGTAATGTCCGCACTCGATCTGCCAAGGGTGGCGGTGGCCGCCGTCCAGGCCGCGCCGGTCTTCCTGGACCGCGCCGCCACGCTCGACAAGCTGGAGTCCCTGGTCGCCGAGGCCGCCGGGCGGGGCGCCGAGCTCGTCGTGTTCGGGGAGTCGTTCGTGGCGGGATTCCCGATCTGGAACGGGGTGCTCGCGCCCGTCGACCAGCACGAGTTGCACGAGCGCCTCGTCGCCGAGTCGGTCGTGGTGCCCGGCCCGGAGACCCGGCGACTCGGCGCGCTGGCGGCCCGGTTCGGCGTGGTGCTCTCGGTCGGGGTGAACGAGCGCAACCCCGCGACATTGGGCCAGGTGTGGAACTCCAACCTCGTGTTCGACCGCACCGGCCGGCTGGTGAACCACCGCCGCAAGCTCGTGGCGACCTGGTACGAGCGGCTGACCTGGTCGCACGGGGACGCGCACGACCTCGCCCCGGTACCGCTGGACGGCTGGCAGCTCGGCGCACTGATCTGCGGCGAGAACACGAACACGCTGGCACGGTTCACGCTGCTGGCCCAGGGCGAGCGGCTGCACGTGGCCAGCTACCCGCCGAGCTGGCCGTTCGACTCGCGCACCGACGGCGGCGGCTACGACCTGGCGGAGAACATCCGGATCCGCGCGGCCGCGCACTGCTTCGAGGGCAAGGTGTTCACCGTGGTCGCCGCCACCGCGCTCGACGACACGGCGGTGGCCGAGGTCGCCGCCGGGGACGCCCGGATCGAGAAGATGCTGACCGCGCACCCGACCGCGTCGATGGTGCTCGGCCCCGACGGCCAGCTCGTCGCCGGGCCACTGATGGGTGGCGAGGGCATCCTGTACGCCGACGTCGACCTGGGCCTCGAGGTCATCGCCAAGCAGGCGCACGACATCGTCGGCACCTACCAGCGCGCGGACATCTTCCAGCTCTCGGTCGACACGCGCCGACACACACCACTGCGGCGCCTGCGGGGCGGCCACTCGGACACCGCGACCGGGGACTCGCCGAGCCCGGACGCCGACCGGCTGAACCTGGGCGCGCGGCGCGGAGATCTCGGCGACGACTGACCGGGGCGGCGCGGAACCTGGATACTGCTGAGGTGCCAGCGACCCTTGCGACCCGTGCGGTTGCCCTTCTCCGGCAGGCCGAGGTCCCCCTCGAACGCGGCCTGAGCGAGGCTGAGCTCGCCACGATCCAACAGCGGTTCGGCTTCGAGTTCGGGCCCGACCACGCCGCCCTGCTGCGCCTCGCGCTGCCGGTGGACGACGGCTGGCCGGACTGGCGACGCGACGCCGAGAGCGACCTGCGGACCCGTCTCGAGTGGCCGGTCTACGGCGCCGTGCAGGACGTCCTGCACAACGGGTTCTGGCCGGCCTCCTGGGGCGTGCGCCCGGACGACGACGCACTCGCCGAGCAGCGGGCCCGCGAGCAGCTGCTGCGCTGGCCGAAGCTCGTGCCGGTGTACAGCCACCGCTTCCTGCCGGCTGCCCCGTCGGTCAGCGGCGCGCCGGTGTTCTCGGTGTACCACACGGACGTCATCTACTACGGCTCCGACCTGGTCGACTACCTGCGACGTGAGCTCTACCTCGACCCGGCACCCCGGTCCGAGATGAAGATCGCGCACGTGGTGCCGCCGTGGTCCGACCTCACCTCGAGCCCGGCCAACGACGACCTGTAGCGCGCCCACTGCACGATGCCACCGCCAGCACCTGCGTGCCACCGCCAGCACCCGCACCCCGCTCGCGCCCCACGCCACGCTCGCGCCCGCACACGGCTGCCGACAACCTGCCCCCGAAGTACCCGGATAGACCTACCGCTGGCCGGCGGTTACCGCCTGAGCTGCCGGCTCATCACGGAAGAGGCGCGCCACCAGGGCGGGCGCGGTCTGCTCGGTCAGCGTCCATGGCAGGAAGATGACCCGGTAGATGATCGGTGCCACCAGGTGGTCGATCACCTCGTCGCCGGTCACGGGACTGGTCGCACCCTCCCGTTGCGCCAGTAGCGCCGCCTCGGCCCGCCGGTTGCGTAGGCAGTCCGACTCGCCCTCGCCGGCCGAGGCGGCCCCGCCGCGCAGCAGGGCGGCGTGCACCGGTTCGCGGTAGTACTCGATGATCTCGTTCGCCCACTCGGTGAGGTCGGTGCGCGGATCGCCGGTGTCGGGGAGCGACCGGCCGCCGTCGAGCGGTACGTGGCGATGTCGTTGATCATCGTTGGCAGGTCGCCCCAGCGGCGGTAGGTCGTGGTGGGGTTCACGCCGGCCCGCTCGGCGACCATCGGGATCTGCGCGTCCAACCGGTAACTTCGCTAAAGCAAAGCACTTTGCTTTAGGAGGCAGTCGATGCCCGCAGCCGCCATTACACCCGCACCCGACCTGGTCAGCCCACCCGCAGTGGCCCGCCCCCGGCGCACGCTGCCGCCGACCGTCGCGTTCGCGGGCGCGGGCCTCGCGTTCGCCGCCACGATCATCCGGGACATCGTCGGCGGCGTCGGTTTCGGGGCCTCCTTCTCCGGCGCACTGCGCACGATCACTCCGCTCGCCGCACCGCGCCAGCTCGCCGGGCTGTTCGCGGCCGTGTTCCTGGTCGCGTGCCTCGCCTACGGCGTCCCGTCGATCGTCGCCGGGTTGCTGGTCGGCGTGATCGGGCTGCTCGGCACGGCTCGCGTACAGCGTCGCCACCATCGCGGCGGCAGCTGTCGGGCTGCTCACCCAGCACCGGGTGGCGGCACACTGAGGTCGACCCCCACGTACATCCACCTTGCCGCGACAGAACCGAAATACTTACGCTCTAGTCAATCGTCACCCGTCGTCCCACTCCAACCACCGCTGAGGAGCCCAGCACAGTGCCCACGACCACCCGCGAGATCCACCTGGCCGCCCGCCCCACCGGCGAGCCCGTCCCCTCGGACTTCCGCCTGGTCGAGACCGAGCTGGCCGACCCGGGCCCGGGCGAGGTACTCGTCCGCAACCTCGTCATGTCCGTCGACCCGTACATGCGCGGCCGGATGAACGACGTCCCGTCCTACGCGCCGCCGTGGGAGCTCGACAAGCCCGCCCAGGGTGGCGCGGTCGGCGAGGTGATCGCGAGCGGTGGCACCGGGCTGGCCGTCGGCGACCTCGTACTGCACAACGCCGGCTGGCGCGAGCACGCCCTGCTCCCGGAGAAGCACGTCCAACGGCTGGAACGCGTCGAGGGGGTCGCCGAGTCGCTCTACCTGGGCGCGCTCGGCATGCCGGGGCTCACCGCGTTCGGGGGCCTGTTCCGCACTGCGGAGTTCAAGCCCGGGGACACCGTGTTCGTGTCGGGCGCGGCGGGCGCGGTCGGCGGGCTGGTCGGGCAGTTCGCGCGGCTGCGCGGCGCCAAGCGGGTGATCGGCAGTGCCGGGTCGGCGGAGAAGGTCGCCTTCGTGACCGACGAGCTCGGCTTCGACACCGCGTTCAACTACCGCGAGGGCCCGGTCATCGACCAGCTCAAGGCGGTCGCCCCGGACGGCATCGACGTGTACTTCGACAACGTCGGCGGCGAGCACCTGGAGGCCGCGATCAGCACGCTCAACCTGCACGGCCGGGTGGCCCTGTGCGGCTCCATCTCCGGCTACAACGCCACCGAGCGCCCCGCCGGGCCGCGCAACATGAGCCTCGCGGTCGGCCGCCGGCTCACTCTGCGCGGGTTCATCGTGTACGACCACAACGACCTGCAGGCGGAGTTCGCGCAGACCGTCGGCGAGTGGCTGCGCTCCGGCCAGCTGCAGGTGCGGGAGACCGTCGTGGACGGGCTGGACAACGCCGTGTCCGCGTTCATCGGCCTGCTGCGTGGTGAGAACGTCGGCAAGATGATCGTCCGGCTCACCCCGCCGTCCGCCTGACCGACCGATCCGGCCCCGTTCAGCGCTCACCCGAGCCTGGCCGGGGCCGGCATGGCTCAGGCGCTGAGCCGCACGCGCGGGCGGCGCGGCCCGTCCGCCGTGTAGCGCTTCGCGGCGCCCGGTCAGCTGTACCGCCGAGAGCGGCGCCGTCCGCAAATCCTTAGGTGATCGAGGTCACTCGGTGCTGAGATGCCGGTGCCTACGCTCCGAGGAGGCCGGCGATGAGCTACGCGTTGCGACTCAGTCCCGAGGAGCAGGTCCGGTACCGGCTCATGGCCGAGCACGCCCGTGACACCGAGGGCCCGGAGTGGACGGCGGCCGGCATCGGCCCAGGCGCCCGGCTGGCCGACATCGGCTGCGGCCCCGGCGCGGTCCTGCGGGTTCTCGCGGAGGCCGTCGGCCCCACCGGCGCGGCGCACGGGGTCGACCAGGACGCCGGTGCCGTGGCAGTCGCGAACGGGGCGGTCGACGGTCTGGGCCAGGCCTCGGCGCGAGTGGGGGCAGCGGCTGACAGCGGGCTGGAGCTCGGCACGTACGACGCGGTGATGTGCCGGCACGTGCTGGCACACAACGGCGGACGCGAGGCGGAGATTGTCGAGCACCTCATCGCGCTGGCCCGCCCCGGCGGCGCCGTGGTGCTGGTCGACGTGGACGGGGTGGCCTCGCGCACCTTCCCGGAAGACCCCGACCTGGCCGACCTCAACGACCGGTACCGCGAGTTCCAGCGCGCCAGGGGCAACGACATCATCATCGGGATGAAGCTGGGTTGGTACCTGGAGCAGGCAGGGCTGACCTTGACAGCCTTCCGCTACACCGGGGCGGTGGTTCGAATGCCGCCTGCCCTGCGGCTGCCGAGTTGGGCTGCCCGGGACGCGATGGCGGCAGCTGGGCTCGCGGACGCCGGCGACGTGGCCCGGTGGAAGCGGGCGTACGAGCGCGTCGACAGGTGGGAACCCCGGCCCTGGGTACACCTCGTCACCTTCATCGCCGTGGGCCACCGGCCGGCCTGACCATGAAGCGCACCCAGGAACCGACCACGACAGCTCCCATCGACGCCCGACCGTGGGGCGCCGCGGCCTAGGCCGGAACCCGCCCCGGCGGCCCTGCTCCCGGACGGCCCTGCTCCCGGACGGCTCAGTATCCGGGCTCCTCGTGGGCGCGTACCACCATGCTCTCCAGCTGGGGGCCGCCGAAGGTGGTGGCCATCGCTACGTCCGAGGCATCCCGGCCCCGGCCGATCACGATCCGACCTTTGCGCCGCGTGTTGTTGCGCGGGTCGAAGGTCCACCAGCTCCCGCCGAGCCAGACCTCCATCCAGGCGGCAAAGTCCATCGGGGCCGGATCCGGCGGTACGTCCATGTCGGGCAGGTAGCCGAAGACGTAGCGCGCCGGGATGTTCAGTGCCCGGCAGAACGAGATCGCGAGGTGGGTGAAGTCCCGGCAGACCCCGAGGCCCGAGGTGTTGACGTCCTCGGCGGTGGTGCGCGCGGTAGTGCTGCCGTACTGGAAGGTCAGGTGATCGTGCACGTACTGGCAGATCGCCTGCACCCGCCGGTAGCCGGGCGCCAACCCGCCGAACCGTGACCACGCCTCGTCGCCGAGCACGTCGGGTAGGCAGTACCGGCTCGGCAGGATGTAGAGCAGGGTGTGGTCGGGCAGGTCGTCCGGCGCCGACTCCGGGGCCGTCTCATCGGCGTACTCGACCGCGTCCGGGCACGCCGCGACCGCGTCGTAGCTGAAGCTGGACCGCCCGGCCCGCAGCACCGCGCGCATGCACGGGTTGCCGTAGAGGTCCAGGTAGCCGCGCATCCCGATCGGCGGGTCCGACGTCCACAGCTCCGTTTCCATGGCGATCAGCCGCGAGTCACTCGGCTGCACCTGGAAGATCACCGGCGTGTCCACCTCGGCGAGATAGGTGAAATCGCAACCCACGCGTACTCGCCGCAAGACCATCCCCGCATCATCGCTGCCGCGCCGGCCAGAACCTAGGGCTCGCGAGGCTGTGAGTGGTATTGGTCGCCAGAGCGACCAATACGACTCACAGGTCATCCCCGACGCGTAGGCTGCTCCGTGTCCTGGTCCGACAGCATTTCTCCGAGGTGCGGCGCCAGGAGCACCACGTCCTCGCCGGCCGCGTCGGCGAAGTCAGGTCGACAGATGACGACCGAGTTCGACGGCCGATCCTCGGGGTCGGCCCCTTCCGGAACAGACTCCGACGCACAGATGTGTCCCGCCTGCCAACACGACCTGTCGGTGCACGA
>DATAYB010000291.1:0-6751 GCA_036272795.1 Pseudonocardia sp. | reverse complement strand
CGGCGGGGGGTACGGCGGTACGGGGTACAGCGGCACGGCGGGCGGCGGCCCCACCAGCTACGGCGGTGAGGGCGGGTACGGCGGCGGGCGGTCGCTGGCGCCGCGTGGGGGCGGCGGGCCGCTGGCCGAGGGGGCTGGGCGCGCGGCGGCCGGGCTCGGCGGCTTCGGTGAGGCAGGCCGGCCGAGTGCGCAGTCGGGGCCGGGCGGCATGCCGATGGGCGGTGCGGGTGGCCACGGTGCCGGCGAGGAGCGCGAGCACCACAACACCGTCTACCTGCCGGACGACGAGCCGTTCCGGGTGGACTTCGACGACGTGACCGGCTCCGTCATCGGGCTGCCCGAGGAACCCCGGTGAGCCCGGTGAGGCGCGGTGCCGCTACACGCGTGAGCCCGGTGACGCCCGGTGAGTGAGCCCCGATGAGCACCGAGGTCAACGCCCCGCCGAGGACCGGCCCGGGGCTGGACTGGTCGCGGGCGGTACGGCTCAGCCCGGTGGAGTTCCTGGCCTGCTGGGCGGCGCTGGAGCTGGGTGACCCGCCCCTGGCGCTGGACCTGCGCCCGACCGGCACCACGCTCGAGGAGCACCGGCAGATCCACTACGCGGCGTTCGCCGGGCTGGCCGCGCGGGGGCTCGCCGACCGCTCCGGCCCCGTCCCACCGCTGGCCGGCGCGCTGCGGCTGCTGGCCACCGCGCCCTACCTCTACGACCTGCGGCTGACCGGCGCCACCGGCCCAGCCAACCCCGCCGAGTGGCCGGCCGAGCTGGTCGCGGTCGGGGCGGCGGTCAGGGAGTACGGGGTCGTCGCGGTGCTCGGCGGCGGCGAGCTGGCCCTGCTGCCGGTGCCGGGGCCCCACGTGCCGCCGGCGCTGGTCGAGCTGGTCGGGCCGCTCACCCCCGCGAGGGCACGGCCGGTGAACGTGCCGGCCGAGCTGCTCGACCTGGCATGTCGGCGCGTGCCCGACGGCGACCTGTGGGCACTGGCAGACCGTCTCGTCGAGTACGGGGTACTACCGGCCGACGCAAACGCGCTGGCCAGGATGTGCACCGGCATCACCGCGGCCGGCCAGCTCGGCGCCACCGCACAGACCGCCGCGCCAGCGCCTGCACAGACAGCCCAGGGTGGAGCGCCGGCCCGGGGCGCCCACGCGCCACGCAGAGGTCGCTGGGTGGTCGGCTTCCACCGGGGGCAGGCCGGGGACTGCCTGCAGCTGCGCCGCCCCACCAACACCCAGGGCGAGACGGTCACCATCGCCCCCATCACCGCCCAGAAGCTGCTCACCCAGCTCGCTGAGCTGATCGACGACCTGGACCGCCCCCACTGACCACGTTCGGAAACCCGGACGACCAGGTCAGATGGCGTACGTCCACCCGGTCAGCGCATAGCCGCCGAACCACGCCGAGGCCACCGCGACCCCCACGAGCACAGCCGAGGCGGTACCGGGCCGCCGCTTCGTCAGGGAGACCGCCACCGGCACGAGCAGCGTGACCGCCGGCAGCAGCAGCCGGGCCTTGGAGTTCATCAGCCCGTTCGAGCCGAGGTCCATCACGAGCACGCCGGCCGCGTACACGACCAGTGGCCACGGCAGCTCGCCGCGCCCGCTCTGCCGCCAGCAGATCACGAGCAGCACCAGACCGCCCGCGAGCACCGCCACCGTGCACACCTCGAGCACGGAGCGCCCGCTGGCGAGCGTGTCGCGGGTGAACTGCAGGGTGGCTGCGCCGCCGTCGAACTTGGAGTTCCAGCCCCGCCGCTGCAGCGTGAACCAGCCGTTCAGGGAACCGGTCCGCGACGCCACGTACAGCAGGTAGCCGAGCAGCCCGAGCGGCGCGAGCAGCCCACCCAGCCAGGGCCGCCAACCGTCCTGACGGCGCGCCGCCGCGACCAGCAGCGCCAGGCCGACGGCGACCAGCAGCGCGGCCGCGGTGGGCCGGACCGTGCCGGCCAGCGCCGTACACCAGCCCGCCAGCACCCAGTCCCGGCGCAGCACCCCGACCAGTGCCCACACCGCGCAGGCGCAGAACAGCCCCTCCGAGTACGTCATGCTCCAGACCACGCCCATCGGCGCCGCCGCGACCAGCGCGACCAGCAGCAGCCCGGCGCGCCGCGAGCCGCCGGGCACCAGTTGGCCGAGCCGCGCCAGGCCGTGTGCCAGCACCAGCCCGGCCACCAGGGACACCGCGAGCCCGGCGACCTCCAGCTCGGTGCCCGTGATGAAGCGGAACACCGCCACGGTGGCCGGGTAGCCGGGGAAGAAGGCCAGCGGGGTGGTCGGGTTGCGGTGCCCGAACGCGTCGACCAGCCCGAGCGGCACCCCGTCGTAGCCGCCGCCCGCGATGGCCAGCAGCCACTGCCCGTCCCACACCGAGAGCCGCGTCAGCAGCGGGCTGCCGTTGATCCCGGCGAGCCACGCCAGGGTGAGCAACCCGACCAGGCGGACCGCGAGAAAGACCAGCGAGGGCGCTGCGAAGGCCAGCAGCCGGGCGCCACGGGCCTGGCCCAGCGGGGCGGGTGGGGTTGAAGTCGCAGGTGGAGGCGCGGATAACTCGGGCCTCTGGACGTCCACCGCCCGGCCGGTCACCGCCAACTCACCCGACCCCCCGTAGCGCCTCGTCCGCCCGCGTTCCACTGTGGCCTGAACCATCAAGGCTAGTGCGACGCCCTCAGGTCGGTAGGGTGGGTCACCAGTTCACACCGCGCGGCACACCTGGCCACCTGGCTGGGGCCGCCCGCGTGACCTTATGGTGACTGGAGGGGATCGTAGGTGGCTCTGGTCGTACAAAAGTACGGCGGATCCTCCGTACAGGATGCCGAGCGCATCAAACGGGTGGCCGAACGGATCGTCCAGACGCGCAAGGAGGGCCACGACGTCGTCGTGGTGGCCTCCGCGATGGGCGACACGACCGACGAACTCATCGACCTGGCCGAGCAGGTCAGCCCGGCCCCGCCACCGCGCGAGCTGGACATGCTGCTCACCGCGGGCGAGCGGATCTCCAACGCGCTGCTGGCGATGGCCATCCACTCGCTCGGCGCCGAGGCGCGCTCCTTCACCGGCTCGCAGGCCGGCATGATCACGACGTCGAAGCACGGCGACGCGCGGATCATCGAGGTCAACCCCGGCCGGCTGAAGTCCGCGCTGGCCGACGGCGCTGTGGTGCTGGTCGCCGGCTTCCAGGGCATGAGCGGTGACAGCAAGGAGATCACCACGCTAGGCCGGGGCGGCTCGGACACCACCGCCGTCGCGCTCGCCGCCGCCCTCCAGGCCGACGTCTGCGAGATCTACACCGACGTCGACGGCGTCTACACCGCCGACCCCCGGATCGTGCACGACGCCCAGCGGCTGGACAACGTCTGCTACGAGGAGATGCTCGAGCTGGCCGCCTGCGGCGCGAAGGTGCTGCATCTGCGCGCGGTGGAGTACGCCCGGCGCTACCTCGTGCCGCTGCGCGTTCGTTCGTCGTACAACGACAAGCCCGGCACGCTCGTGTCCGGGTCGATGGAGGACATCCCCGTGGAACAGGCGATCATCACCGGCGTCGCGCACGACCGTTCCGAGGGCAAGGTCACGGTCACCGGGGTGCCGGACACGCCGGGACACGCCGCCAAGATCTTCCGGGCCGTGGCCGATGCCGAGATCAACATCGACATGGTGCTGCAGAACATCTCGCACGCCAGCAACCGCCGCACCGACATCACCTTCACGCTGCCCCGCTCGGACGGCCCCACCGCGGTCGCCGCCCTGGAGCGAACCAAGGCCGAGATCGGCTTCGACGAGGTGTTCTACGACGGCAACGTGGGCAAGGTGTCGCTGGTCGGCGCCGGCATGCGCTCGCACCCCGGTGTGACGGCCACGTTCTGCGAATCTCTGTCGCGCGCCGGCATCAATATCGAGACGATGAACACGTCGGAAATCCGCATCTCGGTGCTGTGCCGGGAGGACCAGCTCAACGACGCCGTGCGTGCACTGCATCAGGCGTTCGAGCTGGGCGGCGACGAAGAGGCGGTCGTGCACGCCGGAACGGGGCGCTGAGTTGTGACGGTACTGGCCATTGTCGGCGCCACCGGAGCGGTGGGCACCACGATGATCGACATCATCGATGGGCGCGAGACCGTGCCGTGGTCGGAGATCCGGCTGATCGCCTCGGCCCGCTCGGCCGGCAAGGTGCTGCGGGTGCGCGGTGAGGACGTCACGGTGCTGGCGCTGGCGCCCGAGGTGTTCGACGGCGTGGACATCGCGCTGTTCGACGTACCGGACGAGGTCAGCGCCCAGTGGGCGCCGATCGCCGCCGAACGTGGCGCGGTCGCGGTGGACAACTCCGGTGCGTTCCGGATGGACCCGGACGTGCCGCTCGTCGTCCCCGAAGTCAACGCCGCCCAGGTGGCGAACCGCCCGAAGGGCATCATCGCCAACCCGAACTGCACGACGCTGTCGATGATGGCCGCGATGGGCGCGCTGCACCGGGCCTTCGAGCTGCGTGAGCTCGTGGTCGCCTCGTACCAGGCCGCCTCCGGCGCCGGTCAGGCCGGCATCGACCAGCTCTACGCCGAGATCGCCGCGCTGTCGGGCAAGGAGGTCGGCCAGCGGTCGGGCGATGTCGCCGCCGCGCTGACCGAGGCCGGCCTGCCGGTCGGACCGGAGTCCGCATCCCCGTTCCCGGCGCCGCTGGCGTTCAACGTGGTGCCGTGGGCGGGCTCGGTGAAGGACGACGGCTGGTCGTCCGAGGAGCTCAAGGTGCGGAACGAGTCGCGCAAGATCCTCGGTATCCCGGAGCTCAAGGTGTCCGCCACCTGTGTCCGGGTCCCGGTGATCACCACGCACGCGATGGCGGTGCACGCCACGTTCGGCTCGGAGGTCTCGGTCGACAAGGCCCGCGCCGTGCTCGCCTCGCAGCCGACCATCGTGCTGCGCGACGACCCGGCCGCCGGCCAGTGGCCGACGCCCGCCGACGTGGTCGGTGGCGACCCCACCTTCGTCGGCCGGATCCGCCAGGCGCTGGACTTCCCGAACACCCTCGAGCTGTTCATCTGTGGCGACAACCTCCGCAAGGGCGCTGCGCTGAACACCTACGAAATTGCGGAGGTTATTGCCGCACAGTAGCTGTCAAGCAGGTTCGCTCGGCCGAGTGGGTGATCCCACACTCGGCCGTCCGAGGGAACTGAGACGGCACTGAGACCGTTTAGCGCTGAGTCAGAGCAATGCCGAGTCACGTGACGGAACGTCGAGTTGTCGCGGACTCTCCAAGCCCCGAGTCACCGATAAGCGCGCCGAGGAGGCCCTACTGTGAGCTTGCACGAGCTACTGTCTCGCCGCCCCAACCCCGCCGGTGTGGTCCGGAACCTGTCCGCTGAGCCCGTCGAGCGGCTGGCAATCGTGACCTGCATGGACGCCCGGATCGACACGTTCGGCGTGTTCGGCCTGCGGCTGGGGGACGCCCACATCATCCGCAACGCGGGTGGTTCGGTCACCAGTGACGTGATCCGCTCGCTCGCGATCAGCCAGCGCAAGCTGAATACCCGCCACGTGATCCTGATGGCGCACACGGGCTGCGGCTTGCTCTCGTTCACCGACGACGAGTTCATCGCCGAGCTGGCCCAGGACACCGGCCAGCCGCCGACCTGGCGGCCCGGCACCTTCACCGACCCGGCCCAGCACGTCCGGCACGGTATGGCGCAGCTGTTGACCAGCCCGTTCCTGTCCCCGGACACCACCGTGCACGGCTTCGTGCTCGACCTGCAGTCCGGCGCGGTGGACGAGGTCGAGGCGACCGTCAACGGCGAGCCGGTCCCGGCGCCGATCCCGCGCAAGGCCAACTCCGCGTCCTGACTGTCGGCATCGGCGGGGTCGGCTCGGGCGGGGTCGGCTCGGGCAGGATCAGCTCGGGCGGGATCAGCGCAATGCCGCGCTGGTCACCCGGCCTCGACCAATTTGTGACGACCCAGTTTTGACAAACCGGCCACATCGGGAATCTCCCCTGCGTACCGTGCCGGTATGGGTCTTCTCGACTGGGTCAACGGCACGCGGCGTCCCGCCGTAGGACCGGTTCCCCGGCCGTCCACCGAGCTCTATGCGGCGCTTCTCGCCGTCAATCGGCCCGGTGCCTACTTTGCGGTGCGCGACGGTCGGTCGGAGGGTGTCGATCTCGTTGTCGACCTCAAATTCGCCGATCCGGACTGGTACGGCTACTTCGCCAGGCTGAGTCCACGCACCGCCTTTCGTATCTTCCTGCGGCTCGACGAGTCGTGCGCCGAGGTGCGCGGCGAGGAGCAGGAATGCCAGGTGGAGCAGTTGGCCGGCGTTTTCTACTACGCCAGGGCCGAGGCTCTGCAGCGTGGCCAGCGGTTCCCCGAGCAGAAGAGCTGGGTGTTCGGGCACGGCCGGCCGCGTCGCGAGCACGTGCTGTCCGGCCGCGCGGTGTGCGGCCAGCTGCGCTCGGTGGTCGCCGGCGCGGGGTGGACGTGGCAGGGCGTGACGGGGGATGGGCTGTGATGCTCGGCTGCCGGAAAAGGGCGGTCTGACATGGCCACGAGGAGCCGACTCTCGGCGCCGGACCTGCGTAGCTCGCTGCTCACGGTGTACCGGCCGGACACGCCTTTCACGGTGCGGGACGGTCGCGCCGACGGGGTCGACCTGGTCGCGGAGCTGCGGTTCGGCGACGAGGAGTGGTACGAGCTGTTCCGCGAGGTCGGCCTCAACCTGGCGTACTCGATCCAGGTGCGGTTCGACGAGGCGAAGCACGAGGTGCGCAAGAAAG
>DATAYB010000290.1:0-6418 GCA_036272795.1 Pseudonocardia sp. | reverse complement strand
GTAGAAGTCCTTCGCCGTGTCCGCGATCTCGATGCCCGGCATGCGGGCCAGGAAGTAGTCGATGTCGTTGTCCCGGCGCAGCTCACCGTCGGAGACGATGTCGATCCCGGCCAGTTCCTGGTCCCGCAGCGCCGCCTTGATGGCCATCTCGTGCATGCTGCGCAACTGGGCATGGCTCATTCGGCCTCGGAAGTAGTCGGTCTTGAGCCGCTCCATCCATTCCGGCACCGGGTAGGACCCGACCACGGTCGTCGGTAGCAGCGGCAGGCCCGGCCGGCCGAGGTGGCTGCCGGCGGCGATCCCGGCGGGCGAGGTGTCGGACATGCCGGTCACTCCGTGACCTGGGCGGTCATCGTCACGATGTTGCCGCCGCCCCGGTGGGCGAAGGGCGCGTAGTGCACGTCGAAACCGCGCCGCCGGCCGACGTGGGCGAGCAGTGCGCCGTTGACCCAGTTCACCACCGAACCGTCGTACTTGCCCGGGCCCCGGAAACTGGTCCGGTAGCCCTGCGGGTCGGTGACGAAGATGTCGTGGCAGACCAGCTTGCCGAAGGGGTGCAGCAGCTGCAGGCTGTCCACGAAGCTGGCGACCGCTCCGTTGTTGACGTGCATCCGCAGGTCCGCGCCCGACTCCAGCAGTGGCCGCAGCATCTCCCCGCTCACCGACGGTGCGAGCCGGTAGAGGTCGAGGCCGCCCAGCGGCACGTACCGCTCCTGCAGCTTCAGCTCCGACCAGACGCGCCGCCAGAACCCGATCGCGGCCTCGACGTCGACGAACTGCTCGGGCGCGGCATCCGCCAGTACCGCCGGGCCCAGCCGGAGCAGCTTGCGGATCAGCGCGGGCAGCTCATGCACCGACGTCTGGAAGGACTCCGCGATCTCCTCGGCCGCCGTCGCCGGTAGGTACGCCCGCGTCTCGACCTGGTAGGTACGCCCGCCGAGCTGGGCGACCTCGTCGGTCGGCAGGTTGTCGTAGACGTTGGAGATGTAGACCAGGAAGATCTTGTAGCGCAGGAAGCCCAGCGACGTGGTCGGCCGGGTGGCGTCCAGCACGAACGAGCTGACGTGATCGAGGTGCTCCGCGACCGTCTCCCTGGCCAGGTCGAGCACGTGCCGGGAGTAGTCGCACATCAGGTAGTGCAGCCGCTGGTAGTACTCCCGGCCGTGTTCGAGGTCGAGTGCCCGGAACTCGTCCAGGAAGACCTTCGCCTGGCCGCCGTTGCCGACCCCGATCTCCAGCACGTACAGCTCCGAGGGCAGTGCTCCGGAGCTGGCCAACCGGTCCCACACCGCGAACAGCTGCAGGACCAGCTCGCGGGAGGCGGCCCGGTTGCGGGCGTCGCTCTCGCCGCCGGGCAGGGCCTGCTCGTAGCCGCGCCCGGTTGCCTTCTCCCACAGCTCCAGCGCGGACCAGTAGAGCGCGTTGAATCCCCAGACCAGGCTGTCGCTGCCCGGGCCCCAGTCCTCCAGCACCAGCCGCTGGTCGCCGTCCGCCCCCACCTGCGCCGCGGTGTGCTGCCGCAGGTCCACCTCGGCGCCTCGGCGGACGTCGACCGCGATCTCGACAGCACCCGCGCCGGCCCCGGTAGGTCTGACCTCGTCCGCGCCGGGCCGCTCGGGCTGGGCCAGGATCGGGCGCACGTCGACGACGCCGCGGAAGTTCTCCCGGTACTGGACCCAGTCGCAGACCACCCGGACCCGCGACAGGTCTGCCGCCGGTCCCGTGGCATCCGCGCGCAGTGCCTCGACCACCGGCGCCACCGAGCCGGCGAAGTCGACGGGATTCTTGCTCCGCAACCTCGCGTCCGGCCGAAAGTCAACCAACATGGCCACTGCCCTCCCTGGTCCGTTCGATGCCCTCGCCCGGGGCGCCTGCCACCGCACCCGGCCCCACACCCGCACGGTGCAGGATCTCCGGCACACCGCGCTCGTAGCCGAACGCCATCACGTGCACCCCGCGCACACCGGGGATCTCGGCCACCTGCTGGATCGTCTCCACGCACAACCGCAGGCCTTCCTCCGCGACCCGGTCGGCCGGTACGCCGCGCAACCGGCGCCGTACGTGCTCGGGTACGTGGATGCCGGGCACCCCGGTGCGCAGGAACTCCAACATCCGCAGCGACCGGACCGGGCCGATGCCGGCGATCACGGCGCAGCGTTCGGTGACCCCCAGCGCGGCCAGGTCCGCCATCCAGCGGCGGAACATCGCCACGTCGAAGACGAACTGTGTCTGTACGAACTCGGCACCGGCGGCGACCTTTTTGGCGAGCCGGCGTGCCCGGAACTGGGGCGGCGGGGCGAACGGGTTCTCCACGGTGCCGATCAGCCAGCCGGGCCGCCGGGAGAGCGCCGCGCCGGACAGCAGGGTGCCGTCGTCGCGCAGGGTCCGGGCCGCCCACACCAGCTGGACGCCGTCCAGGTCGAAGACCGGCTTGGCCTCGGGATGGTCGCCGAACGTGGGGTGGTCCCCGGTCAGCAGCAGCACGTTCGGGATGTCCAGCGCGCCGGCCGCGAGCAGGTCGGACTGCAGCGCCATACGGTTGCGGTCCCGGCAGGTCAGCTGCATGACCGGCTCCACGCCGGAGCGCATCGCCAGCACGCTGGCCCCGAGGCTCGACATCCGGACGCGGGCGCCCTGGTTGTCGGTGAAGTTGGCCGCGTCGACCCAACCCCGCAGCAGCTCCGCCTTCTCCCGCACCCCCGCCGCGTCCGCGCCCCGGGGTGGCCCGATCTCCGCGGTGACCGCGAACCGGCCGGCCGCGAGTGCCGCCCGCAGCCCGGCCGCCGGGGTCGGTCCGGTCACCGGGGCTCCAGGCCGAGCTCGCGGCGCAGCAGTGGCTTCGGCCGCGTCGCCGTCGCCGCCACCCAGAGCTGCTCGTCGCGGCCCTGCCAGTAGTTCAGCCACGAGCTGCGGCCCCACTCCCGATGGTCCACCGGCCGCTGCAGGAGATCCAGATCCTCGCCGTGCTCCGCCTGGTCGGCCCGTTCGAACGCCACCACCCAGACGCAGCGCTGCTCCGGGTAGACCTCGCAGCGCCCGACCGGTGACACTCCGCCGCACGGGCCGTTGCGCAGCTGCTTCGGACACGTCATCGGGCAGCCGTAACCGGTGGCCGGCAACGCGCACTGGCCACACATCCGGCAGCCGAACATCCGCTCCTTGACGACCCGCTCGCCCTCGGTGAACCAGCCGTACAGCCTGGGGTGACGGACCAGCCAAGCTGCGAGTGCGCGATAGAAGCGATTGGGCTCTAGAAAGGTGTGCAACCAGTACATCAGCCTTGCCGAACAACCGGGCCGGACCGGTCGAGGCCACGCAGGCTGCCCACTATTAACCACCATGGGGCTCCCTAGCTGAAAATGCGCGATCCGCAGGCCCGAACAAATCCGGGACCACCGTTGTCACTAATATTCCCAGTTCTGGTTCACGCTGTCTTCGGCATATCGACCAACGCGGTCCGTGGCGCCGTTGTGCACTTGCACAGCCGGTCAGGGCTACGTCCAGCCGCCGGTGGCGGTGATCTGGTGTACCGCATTGATCGGGTCTGTCACCGGGGCCACCACGATTCCCGCGACCATCCCCCTGATCTGGGAGATCAGCTCGATGGCCAGCTCAATACCGACCTGATCGGCATTGTCACCCGATTCCTCAAGCGCATTCAGCATGCTCTTCGGGATTTTGACGTCCGGCACCTCGTGCGCCAGGTACTCGGCCTCGGAAAAGCTGGCCAGCGGTCGGACCGCGGCCAGCACGGGCACATCCTGATCGGTGAGGGCGTCGAGCAGGCGGGCCAGGTCGGCGCGGTCGTAGACCGGGCGGGTGATCAGGAACTGGGCGCCGGCGGCGATCTTGGTGTTCGCCCTGGCGGCCTCCCGGTCCGGCTCGTGGCTGCCGGGGTTGATGCGCGCGCCGATCTCGAACTCGGTCGCCACGGGCAGCCGCAGGCCCTGGTAGTCGCTGCCCCCGTTCAGGGCGGCCAGCAGCTCGATCAGGCCGAGCGAGTCGACGTCCCAGACACCGTCCACGTGCGGGTAGTCCCCGACGAGCGGCGGACTGCCTGTCTCGCAGACGATCCGGCGCAGGCCGAGCGCGTGCGCGCCGAGCAGGTCGGCCTGCAGGGCCATGATCGTCCGGTCCCAGGTGGTGACGCTGGCCAGCGTGTCGACGCCGAGCCGTTGGTGCAGGTGCAGTG
The DNA here is from genome assembly GCA_036272795.1 of Pseudonocardia sp. Classification (GTDB taxonomy): domain Bacteria; phylum Actinomycetota; class Actinomycetes; order Mycobacteriales; family Pseudonocardiaceae; genus Pseudonocardia. Next base: position 2,226 of record DATAYB010000290.1, on the reverse strand, counting down.
CCAGGTCGGTCGGGTTCACGTGTGCCCGCGTGCTGCGCGTCGGCGCGACCGAGATGAGCCGGACCCCGGCGCCGTAGAGCTGCTCGGCGAGCTTGCCCGACTCCTCGACGCCGCCGGTCAACGGGGCCGCGAGCTCGACCACCAGCCGCTCGCGCCCACCGAAGGAGAGGGTCCCCGCCGCGGTGGCCCGCTCGGCCCTGGGCGCGGTGACCTCGACAGGGCCGGTCCGGGCGCGGTGCTCCTCGGCGGTCTGCACGATCGCGGCGAGCTGCGTCGGGGTGGTGCCGCAGCAGCCGCCGACCACGCTGGCACCGGCGTCGAGCAGCTGCCGGACGTAGCGCACGAAGTACTCGGAGTCGATGTCGTACTCGAACCGGGCCGGGGTGACGCGACGGGGCAGGCCGGCGTTCGGTTGCACGGTCAGCGGCAGCTCGCAGTGCCGCCGCAGCTCCCGCAGCACGGTGAGCGAGCGCTGCGGGCCGAGCGTGCAGTTCGTACCCAGTGCGGCGATGGGCAGCTCCGCCAACGCCCGCGCCACCTCGCCCGGGGTATGGCCGCTGAGCGTGTGGGTGTCGGTGGCGAAGGTGGCCTGCGCGATCACCGGTACGTCGCCGAGCGCGGTGGCGACCTCGACCGCCTCGACCAGCTCGTCCAGGTAGCCGAAGGTCTCCAGCACCAGCAGGTCGACGCCCGCCTCGACCAGGATGGACAGCTGCTCGCGCAGCGCGTCGGTGCGTTCGCCCGCGCTCACCCGGCGGCGCTGCTGCACACTCACCGCCGGTGACACGGAGCCGGCGACCAACACCGAACGCCCCACCCGCGCCGCCTCGCGGGCCAGCCGCACCCCGGCACTGTTGATCTGTTCGACCCGGTCCCCGAAGCCGAACTCGGAGAGCCGGAGCCGGCTGGCGCCGAAGGTGTTGGTCTGCAGGATGTCGACGCCGGCCTCGACATAGCTGCGGTGGATCGTCGCAACCAGCTCGGCGTCGGACAGGTTCAGCGCGGGCAACGCCTGGTCCAGCGAGTTCCCGGCGGCGTGCAGCATGGTGCCCATCGCCCCGTCACAGACCAGGATGCCGCTGGCCAGCCGCCGCCGCACGCTCATCGCCGACCCCCCAGGCCCCGGTAGATCTCGACGGCGACCTCGGCCATCAACCGGTCGCGGTGGCTGTTCAACGCGAGCCCGGTGATCTCCTCGATCCGGCGGACCCGGTAGTTCACCGTGTTCGGGTGCACGTGCAGGCGCTGCGCCGTACGCCGGGGACTGCTGTTGCACTGGAAGAAGGCCGACAGGGTCTGCAGGTACTCCATGCCGCTGACCCGCTCCTCCTCGATCAGCCGGCCGATCACCGACTCGGCGAACGCCTCGAGATCGCCCACCTCGGGCACCCGCAGCAGCAGTTGGTGGATGCCCAGGTCGGCGAACGCCGCGATGCTGCCGGGCACCCCCATCCGCTGCGCGGCGGCCAACGCCAACCGGGCCTCTGCGTAGGACCGGGCGATTCCCGCGGCCGCCTGGCACGGGTCGCCGATCCCGATCGCCGCCGTCGCCAGGCCGCGCTCCCCGAGCACCTCGACGCACCGCGCGCCCAGTGCCCTGGCCTGGGCCAGTCCGGCCGCGCCGGCTTCGGCGACCGGCACGATGGCGACCAGCTCGTCAGGCCTGCCCGCGACGATCGCATCCGAGGCGAGCCGGCTGAACACGGACTCCACCGAGGAATGTCCGGCCGACCCGCGCGGCTCGCCGAGTGCCACCGCCAGCACGTGGTGCGTCCGCCGGGAGTCGAAGCCCAGGTGCTTGGCCCACCGGTCGACCTCACTGTTGTCCCTGTCGTGCGGCTGCAGCAGCGCCTCGAACAGCTCCTCGCGGGCCCGACCGGCCGCCGCCGCGACCACCATGTCTCTGCCGAGCACCACCCCGCACACCATCGCGGCGTGCTCGGTGACCATCAGCCGCATGTCCTCGGCCAGGGTCTGGTCACGCCGGCTGGCCGTGAGCAGGTACCCGGTCACCTCGTTGCCGACGAACACCGGAGCGACGATCACCGACGTGACGTCCTCGGCCAGCACCGGCACGATCAGCGCCCGCCGGTTGCGCGCGGCGGCCGCCAACACCGTGTGCAGGCCCGCCGCCCCGGACCGCTCCCGCAGCCGGTCGACCACCTCGCCAGGGTCGCCGACCCCGGCGCAGGCGAGCACCTCCAGCCCCCGGTCGAGCAGCGCGAC
>DATAYB010000289.1:0-10855 GCA_036272795.1 Pseudonocardia sp. | reverse complement strand
CGTGTAGTAGACGTTGCCGATCAGCAGCTGCACCCCCAGCGCCGGCAGCAGCACGCCGAACACCTCGGCACCGGGGATCTTCACAACGCCGAGGCACAGCCCGGTCAGCACGAGCACGTTGACCAGCGTGTTGAAGCCGAGACCGAAGAACGCGTTGGTGTCCCCGGCGAGCCACCAGGACAGCTTCACCGGCGCTTCGGCCGGCGCCGTAGTGGTCGCGCTCATGACCGGCTCCCTTCCAGTGCGCGGCCCGCGAGCGCGTCCAGCAGTGCCGAGGAGGGCGCCACCCAGCCGAAGATGCCGCCCTGCGCGGCGATCATCGCCAGGCCGACCCGCTGGAACTCCGGGAAGTAGGACCCGACACAGTCCGAGAGCACGAGGCACTCGTAGCCCCGGTCGTTGGCCTCCCGCACGGTGGTGTGCACGCACACCTCGGTGGTCACCCCGGTGACGACCAGGCTCGTGATGCCCCGGGCGGTCAGCTCGGCGCCGAACGAGGTGCCGTGGAACGAGCCCTTGCCCGGTTTGTCGACCACCAGCTCGCCGGGGAGCGGGGCCAGCTCGTCGATGATGTCGTGCCCGTACTCGCCCCGGACCAGGATCCGGCCCTTCGGCCCCGGGTCGCCGATCCGAAGCGTCGGGTTGCCCCGGTTGAGCTTGGCGGGCGGGCAGTCGGACAGGTCCGGCCGGTGGCCCTCCCGGGTGTGGATCACGGTGAGCCCGGCGGCCCTGGCCGCGGCCAGCACGGCTTGCAGCGGCGGGATGACCGCGCGCAGCAGCGACACGTCGTTGCCGAGGGTCTCGCCGAACCCGTCCGGCTCGCAGAAGTCCCGCTGCATGTCGATGATCACCAGCGCGGTGCTGGCCAGGTCGAAACTGAACGGCCCCGGCTCCGCCGGCACGGCGGTCACGCCCCGCTCCAGGTGATGGCGTCGATCACTGCGGCCGAGTCGGCGACGGCGCCGAACACGCCGCCCTGCATGGTCACCATGTGCAGCGCGGCGGCGTGGTTCGCCGGGTCGGTGGCGCCGGTGCAGTCGGAGAGGATGAGGCACTCGTAGCCTCGGTCGTTGGCCTCGCGCATGGTGGTGTGCACGCAGACGTCGGTGGTGATGCCGGTCAGCAGGATGTGCGTGATGCCCCGGGTTCGCAGCACGAGGTCGAGCTGGGTGGCGTAGAACGCGCCCTTGCCAGGCTTGTCGATCAGGACCTCACCGGGCTCCGGCGCGACCTCCGGCACGATCTCCCACCCCCGCTCGCCGCGCACCAGGATCCGGCCGGCCGGCCCGGGGCTGCCGATCTCAGCGCCGATCTGGGCGGAGCGCCAGCGCTTGTTGGCCGGCAGGTCGCTCAGGTCCGGCGCGTGGCCCTCGCGGGTGTGCACGACGAGCATGCCGGTGGCCCTCGCGTGCGCCAGCAGGGTGGCGGTGCCGGGCAGCCCCGCCCTGGTCAGGCCGATGTCGTAGCCCATCCGGTCCACGTAGCCGCCGGGCCCGCAGAAGTCGACCTGCCAGTCGATGCAGATCAGCGCCGTGTGCGCGGTGTCCACCGAGCCGTCGAACGGCCAGGCGTACGGCCGCGCGGCGACAGGCCCGAGCCGGGCCGTGCGTACTGGCGTCTGGGTGCTGGTCATGGGGTCCTCCTGGCACTGCACTGGGCGACGACCGAGCAGATGGGCGGATCGGTACCGCGATCAACGCCGGCACCGACACAGCGGCGGGCCCCCCGCCGCGCCGTGCCCTGTGTCGATTGTCGGGCGCCGAGTGTCGGCCGAGGGTCGGCGCCGTTACGGCCGGGTTAGGGCGTTTACCGTGGCCAGCGCGCCGGGCGCACCGACAGCCCCGGGCCGCGACGGGCCGGAGATCACTCGGACTTGATCAGTGTTCACGGAGTTGTCGCTTGCCGCGCTCCGGCCCAGCGTGTCGGGTGGGCGCCATGACAGACCACCTCACCGACCCGGGCACCGTCGCCACGTACGCCGACTACCTGGGCCAGGTCATCGACGCATACCGGTGACCCCGGTCAGGACGTGGTGAGCGCCCGGTCGCGGTCGGCGATCCGGCCGATCGCGCGGGACACCTCGCGCAGCTCATCGGCGAACTCGCGGCGCCGCTTGCCGAGGTGCGGGCTGCCCGGCTTGATCAGATCGCGGTGCGCGGCGAGCTTGAGCGCGGTGCTGAACATCTCGCCGGAGACCGACTCCTCGCTGGCCAGGGTGCGCTGCAGGGACCACTGGAAGCCGACGCGCAGGCACTGGGCCACCAGCGCGCCCTGGTCGATCGCCTCGTCCTCGTCCTGGGCGGCCAGCTGCTCGCCGACCACCCGGTAGGCGTCCAGGAACGGCCGCAGCACCAGGTGCGCGACCAGCGGCCGTGCCCTGGCCAGCCACTCGCGGGCCTGCTCAGGGGTGACGTCCAGCCCCTCCACCGTATCCGGGGTGGCCAGCATGGCGATCTCGGTGGCCAGCTCCTCGGCGAACTGCTCGCGCTGGGCGAAGAAGAAGTCGAACTTGAGCAGCTCGCGCAGCCGCAGCGCCTCGTCGAACGCGGTGCGCGGGGCGGCCTCGGTCGTCGTCGTGGCGTCCTCGCCGTCCCGCTCGGCGACGGCCAGCAGCGCCAGCTCGGCGATCGCGCGGACCAGCAGCACGTGGATCGCGCTGTTGCGGTAGACGGCCGCCACCAGGTGCTGGTCGGCGCCGATCCCCCACACCGTCTCCGAGCCGCCGGAGTACGAGGTCAGCACCCCGGAGCGGACCAGCTCGCGCAGCGCCCAACGCAGGGTGGAGCGGTCGGTCAGGGTGGCACCGCCTGCGACCGGCCAGCCGCGCCCTCCGACGTAGTCGGCCAGTGGGCGGACCGTGGCCAGCACCTCGTCCAGCGTCAGCGCCCGGTCGGCGGCGAGCAGGGCGATGCAGACGGCGGCGGTCGGCGTGACCGGGGTGGCCGCGTTGATCCGGTGGCAGACGTCCAGCGCGACCCGCTCGACCTGGTTCTCGGTCACCTCGTCGGCTCGCAGCTCCTCGAGCCGTTGGCGCAGCGGCAGCGGCTTGCCGAAGTCCAGGTACACCCGGCCAAGGCGTTCGCGCAGGCCACGGGCGTAGTTGACCAGCCAGCGGACGTCCTCCGCCTCCTTGCCCTGGCCGCGCGCCTCGGACGCCATCCGGCCGACCTCGTGCACGGGCAGCTGGTCGTACATGAACGAGACCGGCACGAGCAGCGGGTCGGCGTCGCCGAGCTCCTCAACCGCGTCGGCCACGTAGCGCAGCAGGCCGTAGCGCGGCGGGCGCAGCTTGCCGGTCCTGGTCCGGCCGCCCTCGATGGACCAGGCCAGGTTGGACTTGTTGGCCACCAGCTGCCCGATGAAGGAGCGCAGCGCGAGCCGGTAGACGGGGATGTCGGAGGTGGCGCGCCGCACGTGCACGATGCCGGTGTGGCGGGCCACCGTACCGAGCGGGAAGAAGTTCAGGTTCGCGCCGGCCATGCCGTAGAGCGGGGACAGGTCGCCGGCCTGCAGCACGGGCGGCAGTACGAACTCGTCCAGGTAGGACCGGTGCGAGATCAGGAAGATCAGGGCGTGCTTGCGGTCCAGCCTGCGCAGCTCGGCCAGCCCGTCGTCGTCGACCAGCACGTCGTAGCCCCTGGTCATCCAGCCGCCGAAGCGCTGGAAGGCCGCGGTGACCCTGGGCTGGTGGGTCGCGGACATCTCACGCAGGTAGCCGGCCGCCTCGGCCATCGCCTCCGCCTCGGAGACGTTCAGCCCGTCGGCGAGCTTGGCCACCGAGGCGCGGAACGACTCGGAGCGCAGCAGCTGGCACACCTCGCGGGTGTCGGCCGAGGTGGGTTCCTCGCTCGGCGGCAGCAAAGACGCGCGGCGCAGCAGGCCGCGGGCCGGCGTGCGGCCGAGTAGCGCGGCGGCACCTCCGCGAATGGCGGCTGGATCGACGGCCTGCATCACCTGCACCTACCCCCGGTCGACTGTGTCGGCGATCACCCTAGTTGGCCCGTTCTGCTCACGTCGAGGACGGGGACGGCCAGTGGTCCAATGTGTCCACGTAGAGCTGACGCACAGAGTGGACGTGGGCATCGATATCCTCGGCCGTCCAACCGTCCGTGCTGATCGGCGGATGCACCACGACCTCGACCTTGCCGGCCCTCGCGGTGCGCGCGTTGCGCCACATGATCTCGCCGGCGTTACGGATCACGATCGGCACGATGGGCACGCCCGCCTGGCTGGCCAGATGGAAGCCGCCCTTCTTGAACACCCCCACCTTCGGGGTCAGCGACCTGGTGCCCTCCGGCGCCATCACCACCGAGGTACCGCCGCGCAGCGTGTCGACGGCGGGCTTGAGCGCCTCGATCGCCTTCGCCCGGTTGGCCCGGTCCAGGAACGCCACACCGGCCAGGTCGAACAGCTGGCCCACCACCGGCATCTGCTTGACCTCGGCCTTCGCCACGGCGGTGAACCCGGTGCGGATCACGCGGGTGGTGACCAGGAAGTCGATCAGGGTGCTCTGGTGGTTGATGAAGAACACCGCCGGCCGGTGCGACCAGGCGTGCTCCTCGCCGATCACGTCGACCTCGATGTCGGTCAGCGGGCCGGCCAGCGCGTCGAAGATCGAGGTGGCGAGGTCGACCCCCTGGCGGCGGTTGCCGTTCAGCGCGCCGACCGCGATACCGACCCCGGCGGAGGCGAACAGCGTGCCGTAGAGCGTCGCGGTGCGCACCGCGGGCGCCGGGTCGAACCGGCCGGTCTTGTGCGACTGGAAGTGCAGCACCGGCCAGCCACGTTGCTCGGCCGCCTCCACGAGCTCGGGCTGCGGGTTGACCGGGTGCGGGTTACCGACGCCGGCCAGCAGCGGCACGTCCTCGTCGCCGTTGGCGTACGCGTGGCTCTCCACCAGGTCGATCTCGTACTCGGCCGCGAAGGCCTCCACCGCGGCGATCTTGCCCGGCCCCCACAGGGTGCGCCCGGCGACCTTGCCGGTGAGCAGCCCGCCTTCGACGGCCAGCCGGGTGCACAGCACGTGCTCGACGCCCAGCTCCCTGGCCAGGGGCGCGACCTGCAGCTGGGTCGCCGAGGTGGCGATCGCCACGGTGTGCCCGGCGCGCTGGTGCGCCTTGACCAGCCGCCAGGCCGGGTGGAACAGCGTGCCGGCGACCCCCTGGGCGAACAGCCGCTCACCCAGCTCGAGCACGTCCTCCTCGGTGCGCCCGGCCCAGCCGCCGAGGCCGTCCTCGACGAGGGCGGCGAACTCGTCCTCGGTCAGCGTCGGCCCCATCGTGGCGCGCACCGTGCGCACGAGCTCGCCGAGGCTGATCTCGAAGTTGCGGAACCGGTGCTCGTAGAGGGCGGCGGCCGAGTACCCCTCGATCAGGGTGCCGTCGAAGTCGAAGAACGCGGCGATCCGGGGACCGGTCGGGCCCGACCGGATCTCCTCGAGCAGGGCCTCGGTCGCCGTCCTCAGCACCGTCATCAGTACTCCCCACAGTGGCCGCTACCGTGCCGCACCGGCTGACATAAACCCTAGAGCTAAATTATTGATTATGCGAGTATCTCGCACTAGGGTTTGCTGAACATGAGACTAGGGCCTAGTGAGCGCGGGACCAGTCGCGATCGAGTAAGGACCTACCCCGTCGGGCGGTCGCCCTCCGGACCCGCGGGTGCGATGATCCACGATGATCCACGTTGGGGGTGATCCGATGCAACGCAGGCAACCGCGTGTCGCTGTGCTCGGCGCGGGCTCATGGGGGACGGCGGTGGCGTCCATCGTGGCCGCCAGTGCCCCGACCATGATCTGGGCCCGGTCGCAGGAGGTCGCCGACGACATCGACGGCAACGGCCGCAACAGCCGCTACCTCGGCGACGTGGCGTTGACCAAGGGGCTGCGCGCCACGGCCGACATGGAACGCGCGGTGTCCGAGGCGGACGTGCTGATCATGGGCGTGCCGTCGCACGGGTTCCGCGAGGCACTGGAGCAGGCGGCACCGTTCGTCCGGCCGTGGATCCCGGTGGTCAGCCTGGTCAAGGGACTCGAACAGGGCACCGACCACCGGATGACGCAGATCGTCGCCGAGGTGCTGCCCGGACACCCCGCCGGCGTACTGTCCGGCCCGAACATCGCCTCCGAGATCGTCGCCGGCTACGCGGCCGCCGCGACCATCGCCATGCCCGACCAGAACTCGGCGACACAGCTGGCCGAGCTCTTCCGCACCGAGCGGTACCGGATCTACTCCACCACAGACGTGCTCGGCGTCGAGGTGGCCGGCGCGCTGAAGAACGTCTTCGCGATCGCCGCCGGCATGGGCGACGGGGCCGGTGCCGGCTACAACACCAAGGCCATGGTGATCACGCGGGCGGTCCGCGAGATGACCAGGTTCGGTGAGGCGCTCGGCGGTGACCACCAGACCTTCACCGGGCTGGCCGGCACCGGCGACCTCATCGTCACCTGCACCAGCCCGATGAGCCGCAACCGCCGCGTCGGCGAGGAGCTCGGCAAGGGCCGCACGATCGACGACGTGATGGCCGGCATGGTCCAGGTCGCCGAGGGTGTCAAGGCGGTCAGCGCCGTGATGGACGTGGCGAACCGGCTCGGCATCGACATGCCGATCGCGGAGGAGGTGGACGGCGTGGTGAACAAGGGCCACACCGCCGGGGACGCCTACCGGGGCCTGCTCAAGGCGACCCCCGGCCACGAGGTGCACGGGGAAGGCTGGTGAGCCGGCCGCGCACCCTGCTGCTGGCCGCCGGCGCGGCCGGCCTCACCGCCGGCGCGGCCGCCGTGCTCGTCACCAAGGCGCGCCGCCGTGCCGCCGAGGCGAACCGGGTCGGGTCCGACTTCGGTGAGCCCGGCACGGTCGTGCACGCCGAGCGGATCCCCCGCCCGATCGCACCGGACACCGCCGGTCACCGGGGCGGCACCGGCACCCCGATCCTGCTGCTGCACGGGATCAGCGTCACCTGGCGGACCTGGAAGCCGATCCTGCCGATCCTGGAGCGCGGGCACGACGTGATCGCGCCGACCCTGCTCGGGCACAGCGGCGCGGCCCCGCTCGCCGAAGGCGTGGCACCGACGCTGCACGCGCTGGTCGACGGCGTGGTCGCGGAGCTGGACGAACTCGGCCTGGACACCGTGCACGTCGTGGGCAACTCGCTGGGCGGCTGGCTCGCGCTCGAGCTGGCCCGCCGGGGCCGGGCGCGCTCGGTCGTGGCGTTCTCCCCGGCCGGCGCCTGGCGGTCCAACCTGCGGATGGCCATGCTCGGCGCCGGGATGCGAGCGGGCGCCGACCTGGCGGAGGCACGTGGCGAGTGGCTGGAGCGGTTGGCCTACACCGAGACCGGGCGCCGGCTGCTGCTCTCCTCGCAGGTGGCGCACCCGGAGCGGTACGACCCGGACGAACTGGTCGCCGACCTGCGGGCGGTCCGGAACGCGCCGGTCCTGCGGCCGCTGCTCGCGGTGCTGCCGAACAGCCCGATGCAGCCACTGCCCGACCCCGGCTGCCCGGTGCGCATCGTCTGGGGCCGCAAGGACCGGGTGATCCCGTTCCGGCAGTTCGGCGAGCCGATGCTGGAGCGGCTGCCCACGGCGGAGCTGATCATGCTGGACGACGCCGGCCACGTGCCGATGCCGGACGCCCCGGAGACGGTGGCCCGGCTCATCCTGGAGGTCACCGACGCGGTCGACCGGGGCGCCGTCCCGGTGGCCGGCGGCTGACCCCGCCCGCTACACGAACTCGAGGTGGTTTCGGTGACCGAGCTGAACGGGCGCGACTGGGGAGGGCCGCCCCGGATGAACGCCTCGGAGGCCCTGATGTGGCGCGCCGAGGGCGACCTGCGCACGCGCTCCAGCGGGTTGCTGCTGGAGCTGCTCGACACCGCCCCGGACTGGGACCGGTTCCTCGCAGCGCACGACCGCGCCACCCGGGCCATCCCCCGCCTGCGGGACCGGGTCGTCGAGCCGCTGCTGCCGGTGGTGCCGCCGACCTGGGTCGAGGACACGCGGTTCGAGCTGGCCTACCACGTGCAGCGGATCCGGCTGCCCGAGCCCGGCACCCCGCGCCAGCTGCTGGACTACGCCGGTCAGCTCGCCTCCCGGCCGCTGGACCCGAACCGGCCGCCCTGGGAGGCGACCCTGGTGGAGGGCCTGGCGGGCGGCGGCGCCGCGTACCTGCTGCGGCTGCACCACGCCATGTCCGACGGGCTCGGCATCGTGCAGCTGCTCAGCATGGCGCACAGCCGCACGGCGTCGCCGGGGGGCACGCGACTGCCCGCTGACGCCGTATCGCTCGCCGACCCGGTCGAGCCGGCCAACGGTTCACCCACCCCGCTCAGCCTGGTCGCGGACGGGCTGCGCGAGGAGATCACGGGCGGGCCGGCGAAGGCGATCGGGGCGGCGGGCAGCGCGCTCGGCGTACTCGGCAAGGTGCTGCGGGACCCGGCGGGCTCGGCGGGGCGCGCGCTGGACTACGGCCTGTCGCTGCGCCGGATGCTCAACCCACCGGCGGCGCAACGCTCGCCCCTGCTGAGCGGCGGCGGCTTCGGCTACCGGCTGATACTGCACGACGTGGCACTGGCCGAGCTCAAAGCGGCGGGCAAGGCGGCGGGCGGCTCGGTGAACGACGCCTTCCTCGCCGGCGTGCTCGGCACGTTCCGGCGCTACCACGAGTACTTCGGCGAGCCCGTCGACCAGCTGCCGATGGCCATCCCGATCAGCCTGCGCGACTCCGGCGACCCGATGGGTGGCAACCGGTTCACCGGCGCGCGCTTCGGGGCGCCGATGGGCGAGGCCGACCCCCGCACCCGGATCCAGCTGATCCGCGAGTTCATCCTGACCGTGCGCGCCGAGCCGGCGATCGGCTTCCTCGGCGTGATCAGCCCGGTGCTCAGCAAGCTGCCGAGCCCTGTGCTCACTGAGATCACGGCCAACCTGACCAAGGTCTCCGACGTGCAGGCCTCCAACATCCCCGGCCTCGGCCACGCCGTGTACCTCGCCGGCGCGAAGGTGCTTCGGATGTACCCGATCGGCCCGCGTCCGGGGGTCGCCGCGATGGTCACCATGGTGTCCTACGACGGGGTGTGCTGCATCGGCGTGAACGTCGACCCGGACGCCGTCACCGACCACGAGCTCTTCGAGACCTGCCTGCGGGAGGGCTTCGACGAGGTGCTCGAACTGGGCAGGTGACGGTGCACATAGTCTAGTTGTCGAGTATTGTGCACTAGACTAAAATGGGCCGCGTGTCCGTCACCGGTGATCGCGCGCTCTGGGGTACCTCGGTCAGTCGCCGGGACGGCGACATCCCGTTCCTGTGCTACTCGCCCCGGCGCCGGCACGTCGTCGAGCTGCTCACCGACGCCGCCCGCTGGTCGGACCGGACCCACCTGATCCAGGGCGACCGGCGGCTCAGCTTCGCGGCCGTGTTCGCCGCCGCCGAGCGGGTCGCGACCCTGTTCACCGACGCCGGCCTTCGCCCCGGCGACCGGCTGCTACTGCTCGCGCCGAACTCGCCGGAATGGGTGATCAGCCTGTGGGCCGGGCTGCGGGTCGGCGCGATCGTGGCACTCGGCAACGGCTGGTGGAGCGGCCCGCTGGTGGCGCACGCGGTGGGGCTGACGACGCCCACCCTGGTGCTCGCCGACGGCAAGCGCGGCGCGCTGGTACCCGAGGGCGCCACGGTGATCACCGTCGACGAGGTCCGCGCCCGCGTGGACGCCGCGACCGGGCCGGACGCCGAGGCGACGCCCACCGCGCCCCCGCCCGCGCCGCCCGGCGACGAGGACGACCCCGCCGTGATCATCTTCACCGCCGGAACCACCGGGGCACCGAAGCCGGTCGTACTGGCCCACCGCTCCGTGATCGCGAACCTGCACAACCTGCTCGTGATGTCCCGGCGACTGCCACACCAGGTCGACGAGTCGCGGCCGGCGGCGGTGAGCCTGCAGAGCGGCCCGTTGTTCCACATCGGCGGACTGCAGTCGCTGCTGCTCGCGCTGCTCGGCGGCAACACGCTGGTGTTCCTGGAGGGCCGGTTCGACCCCGGGCAGGTGCTCGACGTGATCGAGCGCGAGCGGGTCACGTGGTGGGGCGCCGTGCCGACGATGGCCTCGCGCGTGCTGTCGCACCCCTCGATCGGCGACCGGGACCTGGACTCGGTGCGGTCGGTCTCGATGGGCGGCGCGCCGGTGCAGCCCGCGCTGGTCGCCCGGCTGCGCGAGGCCTTCCCGAACGCGTCGCGCGGCATGTCCACGATCTACGGCATGACCGAGACCGGCGGCACGGTGGCCGCCGCGTCCGGCGTCACCATGGCCGAGCACCCGACCACCGCCGGCGCGCCGCTGCCCGTGGTCGACCTGCGGATCGACGCGCCGGACGCGGAGGGCGACGGTGAGATCGTGGTGCGCACGCCCGGCCAGATGATCGGCTACTGGGGCGGCGCACCCGGGGCCGACCTCGTCGACGACTTGATCGACTCGGCGGGGTGGGTGCACACCGGCGACCTCGGCCGCCTCGTGGACGGGCTGCTCTACGTCACCGGCCGGATCAAGGACCTGATCATCCGGGGCGGCGAGAACATCGCACCGGCGCACGTCGAGGCGGTGCTGCTGCGCCACCCGTCGGTGCGCAACGTGGCCGTGCTCGGCCTGCCGGACGCCGACCTCGGTGAGCGGGTCGCCGCGGTGGTCCAGCTCGAGCCCGGAGCAGAGGTGTCCGCCGCGGAGCTCGCCGAGTTCGCCGCGACCGAGCTGGCCAGCTACGAGCGGCCGGCCGACTGGTGGCTCCGCACGGACGAGCTCCCCATGCAGGACTCCGGCAAGACCGACAAGCTCACGCTACGCGCCACCTGGCCAGCACCGGCCGCCC
>DATAYB010000288.1:0-10703 GCA_036272795.1 Pseudonocardia sp. | reverse complement strand
GGGCGCAGCAGCTGGCCGAACACGTCCACCGAGGCACGCTGGGGGCTGCCGCTGAACTGCTGGCGGTCCTGCTCGGCGCGGAAGGTGGCGCCGGCCTCCTGCAGCCGCGCCTGCAGCTGCGTGTGCCGGCGGATGCAGTCGCTCACGATCACCACGAGCTCGGCGGCCTGGCGGCGGCGGGCGGGCTCGGTGGCCTCGTCACGGGCGTCGGCGATGTTGCTCAGGATGGCCGTCTCGGACCGGTACCGGGACTCGATGTGGGCGAGCGCCTCCTCGACCAGCTCGGGTACGGCCGACATCCAGTCCACCGAGCGCACGTCCCGCTGGGTGGCGTCGAGCTTCGCGCGCAGCGCCTCGGCGTACTGCACGGTGCGGTAGCGGGCCTGCTCGGCGGCCAGCCGGGCGTCGCCGAGCCGGCCGCGCCTGATCAGGTTCTCCAGCTTCACCTCGGCGGCCACCTGCGCGGACTCCACGTCGGTGTCCAGCGCACCGACCAGCACGTTGATCGCCTCGTCGGTCGCGCGCAGGAACACCTGGCCGTCCGGCGCGGCGAGCTCCACCAGCAGCTTGAAGTCGAACCGGCGCCGACGGTAGCGCCCGTCGTCGTCGAACGCGCCGTAGTCAACCTTGAAACCGCGGTCCACGCTGCCCACGTTGAGCAGGCTGTCCACGACCCAGTGGCCCACCCTGTCGTGCTCATGGGCCGACCGGTCCGGGCCCTGCGCGGCGATGAACGGCACCAGCCGGCGCACGACCTCCTCCTGGTCGGCGCCGTGGTCGAAGTCCATGGCCAACGTCACCTGGTCGATCGCCTGCAGCGCGATCTCCGACATCTGGTAGCCGGCCGCTTCGACCCATTCCAGGTGCGACTTGCGGGCGTCCAGATCGTGCAGCGGGGCGGTACACGCCAGCGCTTTCAGCCGGCGAGTGACCGCCTCGTCCGCCGCACCCAGGTCCCCCAGCACGCGGAGCACTCTACGAGCCCGCTCCGCCGGCCCGGCACGGCCGTCACGTTCGCACCGCTCCGACCCTGGCCAGGAGCCTGCGCAGCGTCGCCCGCTCGTCCTCGTCAAGATCGGCGATGGCCGCGTCCCTGGCCTCGTCTGCGCCCTCGGTGGCCTCCGCGAGCCGGGTGGCGCCGGCCTCGGTGAGATGCAGCAGCGTGATCCGGCGGTCCGAGGGGTGGGGGCGGCGGACCACCAGGCCGCGGCCCTGCAGGCCGTCGATGATGTCGGTGACCGTGCGCGGCGCGAGGTGCAGGATGTCACTGACCTCGCGCATCGAGCGGTCCTCGGTGGCGAGCGCGCGCAGCAGCTTGAAGCCGGGCAGCGAGAGCCCGCCCTCGCGCAGGTTGGCGTCGGCGGCGGTACGCACCCGGTGGGCGGCATGCAGGATCGCGTCGACGAGCTCGTTGCCCGTGTCAGGTCTCACGCCGAAACCAGCTCCCATCTCGCCATAGTACTGAGTACCCTCATTATCAGGCGACCTCAATGATCAATGGCGGGAGAATTCTGTGCGGGCACGGATCGGGCAGAAGGTGGCGGTGGCCGTCGTCTTCGTGTCGGCCATGTTCATGAGCATCATGGACGCCACCATCGTGAACGTCGCGCTGCCGACCATCGGCCGCGACTTCTCGGTGAGCCCGACCGCGGTCGACGGCATCTCGATCGCCTTCCTGGTCAGCCTGGCCGTGTTCATCCCGGCCTCGGGCTGGCTCGGCGACCGGTTCGGCGGCAAGCGGGTGATGCTGACCGCGGTGGTCCTGTTCACCATCGCCTCGGCGCTGTGCGGCCTGGCGTGGGACCTGCAGTCCCTGGTGGCGTTCCGCGCACTGCAGGGCATCGGCGGCGGCATGCTGGCCCCGGTCGGGCTGGCCATGCTGTACCGGGCGTTCCCTCCGAGGGAGCGCATCCGGGCCTCCGCGATCCTCACGGTGCCCACCACGTTCGCGCCCGCGCTCGGGCCGGTGGTCGGCGGCCTGCTCGTCACCGACCTGTCGTGGCGCTGGGTCTTCTACGTGAACGTGCCGATCGGCATCGCGGTCCTGCTGTTCGGCCTGCTCTTCCTGGACCGGGCCACCCCGGGCGCGCCCAGCCGCTTCGACCTGCCCGGCTTCCTGCTCTCCGGGATCGGCCTCGGCGCACTGATGTACGGGGTGTCCGAGGGCCCCGACCAGGGCTGGGGCACGGCCGCCGTGGTCGGCCCCATTGTCGCGGGCGTGCTGCTGCTCACCGCAATGATTGTGGTCGAGCTACGCACCGCCGCCCCGATCGTCGACCTGCGACTGCTCGGCGACCGCCTGTTCCGTGCCTGCAACGGCGTCATCGTGCTGTCCTCGGTCGCGTTCCTCGGCACCCTCTACGCTGTCTCGCTGTACTTCCAGGACGGCCGAGGCCTGAGCCCACTCGCCTCGGGGCTGAGCACGTTCCCCGAGGCCCTCGGCGTGATGGCCGGCGCGCAGCTGGCCAGTCGGGTGCTCTACCCCCGCCTCGGGCCGAGCCGCCACATCGCAATCGGGCTGCTCGGCACGGGGCTGTCGATCGGGTTGCTCGCCCTGCTCGGCGAGCACACCAGCCTCTGGTGGGCGCGGCTGCTCATGTTCAGCATGGGCTTCGCGATGGCGCAGGTGTTCGTGCCGACCCAGACGGCCGCGTTCGCCAGCATCTCCTCGGCGGCGACGGGCCGCGCGTCCACGATGTTCAACACCGTGCGCCAGCTCGGCGGCGCCATCGGCGTCGCGCTGCTCACCTCCGCGATCGTGGCGGCCGGGCCGACGCACCTGGTCGGCGGCGTGGCGACCGCGAACCTGACGGCGTACCGGATCGCCTTCCTGGTGGCCGGCGCGGTCTGCCTGGTCGGCGTCGCGGTGGCGCTGACCATCCGGGACATGGACGCCGCCGACACCATCCCGCCGAGCCGCCGGCGCCGCACCGACGAGCAGGCCGCCCAGCGCGGCACCCCCGAGAACCCCGCCGCCGCGGACCCGACGCCCGGCAACCGGGCGTTGCGCTAGACGCCGAATGCGTGTGGCGGCGGTTGGCTCAACGCGCCGGCCCGACTTCGCACGGCGTGCTGCCACTTCGCACGGCGTGCTGCCACTTCGCACAGTCTGCGGAGTATGCGAAGTGACGGGGCAGTATGCGAAGTGGAGCACACCACGTCAGACGGCGACGTCCAGCACGACGCGGAAGCGGGCGTCACCGGACATCATCCGCTCGTAGGCCTTCGGCGCCTCGGCGAGCGGCAGGACCTCGTTCATCGGGTGCACGCCCTTGACCTGGCTGAACTCCAGGTTGTCCTCGTTCTCGATGGAAGAGCCGGTGAGGCTGCCGGCGATGGAGCGGGTGCCGAAGATGAGGTCGGCGGTACCGACCGAGATGGGGTCGGCAGCGGCCCCGACGACGATCATCCGGCCGCGCGGCGCGAGCCCGGCGACCAGCGGCGACATCGACGCGCCGCTGGCGGCGGTGGCGATCACAGCGGCTGCGCCACCCAGGCGCTGCAGCGCGGCACCGGGGTCCTCGGCGGAGCTGTCGATGTAGTGGTCGGCGCCCAGCTCGGTGGCCAGCTCGGCCTTGCCGGTGCCTCGGGCGATCGCCGCGACGCGGTAGCCGAGCTTGCTGGCGTACTGCAGGCCCAGGTGGCCGAGCCCGCCGATGCCCTGGATCGCCACCAGCGAACCGGGCCGCCCCTCGACCTGTCCGAGCGCGCTGTACGTGGTCAGGCCGGCGCACAGCAGCGGGGACGCCTCCACCGACGGCAGCGCCTCCGGGATCCGGACCAGTCCGGTGGCACGGGCGTAGGCGACCTCCGCGTAGCCGCCGTCCACGGTGCTGCCGGTCTGCGGCTGGTTCGCACAGTTCACGAAGTCGCCCCGGCGGCAGTACTCGCACTCACCGCAGTGCCCGCCGAGGAAGCCGACGCCGACCCGCTCCCCGACCTGCCAGGCGTGCACCCCGTCGCCGACCGCCTCGATTACCCCCACGAACTCGTGCCCGGGCACGATCGGCGAGCTGGCGTCGGCCCTGAGTCCTTCGACCGCGAATGAATCGGTGTGGCAGACGCCGCAGGTCTCGACCGCGATCCGGACCTCACCGACGACGGGCGCCCTCCGCTCGCGCGTGACCAGCTCGAAGTTGCGTGACCCGGTGACCTGGAATGCCTTGTAGGTGGACATTTCTATTCCTCTCGGGAAGCCGCCGAACATCGACCGCCACATCGGCGAGTCATGGCCTGACTCGAATATGGCCGGTCGTCTTAAGTCTGTCAAGCGCCCCGACCCCATGGCCATCGAACGGAGGTCGCGGGGCGTGACGTGCGCGACTCCCCCGCCCTCGGGCGGAACGAATCGCCGTGTGAAGCCGTTCTACTCTCGGCTCGCGGGACGGTCCAGGACGTGCACGCCGCCCCCGACCAGTGGTCTCCCGTCCCCCGACGCGGAGCCACAGGCGCGACGCGGCGCCTTCCCCAACCGTCGCAGCCAGAACAGGTGATGCCCGTGGACCTCACGATCCCGAACCCCGTACCGACCTCCGGAGACCTCCGCATCGCCAAGGCCCGCGTTGCGGAGACGCTGAGCAGTCCGCTGCACGGCATCCGCACGCCCGTGCTCGCCGGCGTCGGCGCCGCCGACCTGGTGCTCGAGTCGTTGAGCAGCCTGTGGGGCGGCCTCTACCAGTTGGCGGTCAGTCGACCGGAAGCTCCGCGAGCTCGCGCTTGAGCACCTTGCCCGTCGGGTTGCGTGGCAGCGCCTCCAGGAAGACGACCTCGCGCGGAGACTTGAACCGGGCCAGGTTGTCGGCCACGTAGCGGCGCACGTCGTCGCCCGTCAGCGAGGCGCCGTCACGCAGCACGACGAACGCGCGCAGCCGCTGGCCGAACTTCTCGTCCGCCACGCCGATCGTGGCCGCCTCCACGATCGCCTCGTGCCGGGCGAGCAGTTCCTCGATCTCGCGGGGGAACACGTTCTCTCCGCCGGAGACGATCATCTCGTCGTCCCGACCGTCGATGTACAGTCGGCCGTCGGTGTCGAAGTGGCCCACGTCCCCGGAGGACATCAGGCCGTCGCGCAGCTCCTTGTTGCCGCCGCCGGTGTAACCCTCGAACTGGACCGAGTTACCCACGAAAATCCGCCCGGTGGTGCCGCGTGGCACCTCGTCGCCGTGCTCGTCGAAGACCTTCACGACCGCACCGCGGACCACCCCGCCGACGCAGCCGGGCGCGGCGGCGAGGTCCTTCGGCGTGGCGATCGTCGCAAAGGCCACCTCCGTCGAGCCGTACAGGTTGTAGAGCACGGGACCGAAGCCCTCGGTGGCGCGCCTGCCCAGCTCGATGCCCAGCTGCGCGCCGGACACGAAGATGATCCGGAGGCTGGACAGGTCCCGCCCGCCCGGCACACCGCCCTCTACGTCGAGCATGCGCTGAAGCATCACGGGTACCACGACCATCGCGGTGGCCCGGTGCCTGGCGAGGCTGGCCAGCGTCGCCGCCGGGTCGAACTTGCGGCGCAGCACCAGCGTCGAGCCCATGGCGACGGCCAGCAGCCCGTGCACGAACCCGAGCGCGTGGAACAGCGGCGCGCAGCACTCGGTCGTCTCCCTGGCCCGGAACGGCACCTTGTCCAGCAGCCCGCCGAGCGCGCCGAGGGACTTCGGCTCCTGCCGGGGTGCGCCCTTCGGGGTGCCGGTCGTACCGCTGGTCAGGATGACGACCTTGGCCGTCTTGGCGGGCTTGCGCGGGGTGCCAGGGTCACCGGTGTCGATCAGCGCTTCCAGGGTGTCGGGGTCGGGTACGAGGCTCGACCCGCTGAGCCCGCCCTCGGCCCACGCTCGCCAGCGCCCCAGCGGCGGCTCGACACCCTCGAGCATCGCGGCGTACTCGTCGTCGTAGACCAGCAGGTCGGTGCCTTCGCGGCCGGCGACCTCGCGGATCTGCGGCCCGGCGAAGTCGGTGTTGAGCAGCACGATCCGGGCGCCGCACTTCGCGGCCGCGAACACCGCGTCGAGGAAACCCCGGTGGTTGCGGGCGAGGATCGCGACGCCGTGGCCGGCCTGCAGGCCCCGCTCGCGCCACGCGTTGGCCAGCGCGTTCGACCGGCGGTCCAGTTCCTTGAACGTCAGCGAGCCGCGCTCGTCGATCAGCCCGATCCGGTCGCCGTGCTTCGTCGCCGCGATCGACACCGCGCCGCCGAGCAGGCCGAACCGCTCGAAGCTGAGCAGCATGGACGCCGTCCGGTGCGGCAGCTCGATGCCGACCATGCCGCTGCGCAGGCACAACGCGGCGAAGTAGGCCTCGTCCCCGAAGCGGCCGACCAGCTTGCCCGCCTCGCCGAGTACGCCCATCACGTCAAGATCAACCATCGTCGATCAGTCCCCCCGCACGGCACCGGTGACGTAGATCGCGCCACCCTAGCGCCTGATCTCGCGGCCGCCCCAGTGATGACCAGGCTTGACCCGCATTGATCACGGTCCGAGGATGTGCCCCACGGCGGTCGACTGTGGACGGATCCCTCCGCCGGACCGGCCGACGACAACGGGGTTGAGATGAATCCTCTGAAACAGGTGGGCGCATTGCTCGGCAAGCCGGTCGAGGCGGTGAGCGGCGCGGTGACCAACGCCCTGAACAGGCCGGCGGCCGAGTCCACGCCACACGCCATCGCACGGTCACTTCGCGGGCACCCCTCACTGCCGGACGCGGTGCGGGACAAGCTCGTACTGATCACCGGGGCGTCCTCCGGCATCGGCGAGGCGGCCGCCATCGCGATCGGCGCGGCGGGCGGCACCGTACTGCTGGTCGCCCGTGGTGAGGAGAAGCTGCGGGCCACGGCGGCGCAGGTCGAGGCGGCCGGCGGCACCGCGCACGTGCACCCTTGCGACCTGACCGACCTGGAGGCGATCGACAAGCTGGTCGCCGACGTGCTCGCCCAGCACGGCCGGGTGGACATCCTGGTGAACAACGCTGGCCGGTCCATCCGCCGCTCGCTGGCGCTGTCCTACGACCGGTTCCACGACTACCAGCGCACCATGCAGCTGAACTACTTCGCGCCGGTCCGGCTGATGCTCGGCGTGCTGCCCGGGATGCGCGAGCGCCGCTTCGGCCAGGTGATCAACGTGTCGTCGGTGGGCGTGCTGACCAGGGCGCCCCGGTTCGGCGCCTACATCGCGTCGAAGGCGGCGCTGGACACCCTCGCCGACGCCTGGCAGGCGGAGACGCAGGACGACAACGTCCGGTTCACCACGGTCTACATGTCGCTGGTGCGCACGCCGATGATCGCGCCGACGACGCTGTACCAGAAGTTCCCCGCGCTCACCCCGGAGCAGGCCGCCGGCGTGATCACCGAGGCGATCACCGACCGCCCGCGCCGGGTCAGCCCCGCGTTCGGCCGCTTCGCCTTCCTGGCCGACGCGATCACGCCGGAGATCCTGGACAGCGTGCGCAACCGCGGCTTCAAGCTGTTCAAGGACTCGAAGGCAGCCACCGGGCAGCCTGCGCCGACGGACGAGGAGCAGCTCACCGCGTCGAGCAAGGCGTTCGTCGAAGCCACCCGAGGGGTGCACTGGTGAAGGGGACGTCACGATGAGCCTGCCCAAGCCCGACCCGAACGCGGACGTCGTCGTCACCGGAGCGTCCTCCGGCATCGGCACAGAGCTGGCCAACGGGCTGGCGCGCCGCGGCCACAACGTCGTACTGGTCGCGCGCCGCAAGGAGCGGTTGGAGGAGCTGGCCATCCGGCTGCGTTCCGACCACCAGGTGCAGGTCACCGTGTACGGGAGGGACCTCGGCACGGTCGCCGAGCGGGACGCGCTGGTCGCCGACCTGCGGACCACCGGGCGCACGGTCAGCGGGTTCTGCAACTGCGCGGGGTTCGGCACGTCCGGGCAGTTCAAGGACCTGCCGCTGCAGCGCGAACGCGACCAGGTCGAGCTTAACGTGGTCGCCCTGCTGGACCTCACACACGCCTTCCTGACCGACATGGTGGCCGCCGGTGGCGGCGCCGTGCTGAACGTGGCCTCCATCGCGGCGTTCCAGCCCCTGCCGAGCATGGCCACCTACTCGGCCTCCAAGGCGTTCGTGCAGACGTTCTCCGAGGCCGTGCACGAGGAGCTGCGCGGCACCGGGGTGTCCTGCACGGTGCTCTGCCCGGGGCCGGTGGAGACGGAGTGGTCGGAGATCGCCTCCGCGGAGGCGGTGATGATCGGCCCCGCCAAGGTGTCGCCGCGCGAGGTGGCCGAGGCCGCGATCGCCGGTATGGAAGGCGGCAAGCGTTCCGTGGTACCCGGCATCGTGCCGAAGGCCATGAGCGTGGCAGGCCACTTCGCCCCGAGAACGCTCCTGCTGCCCGGCCTCGCGCTCGGCAAACGCCTCCGCGCCCGCCGCTGACGCGAGCTGCCGGCCGGGTACGTCCGCGCGCTGGGCGCGGCTGCCCGGCCGCACCGAGGCCGCCGCCCGCTCCTCGGCGCGCAGCAGGTCGCGGGCGTGCGGGGATGTTCGAGGGGATGGCGGTGTGGGGCGGCGGTTCGGGTGGCTCTGGGCGGCGTACGCGGTCAGCACGTTCGGCACGTGGCTGGCGTTCGACGCGCTGCCGCTGATCGCGATCCTGGTGCTGCACGCCGGGGCCGGTGCGGTGTCGGCGTTGGCGGCGGTGGGCGGTGGGGGCGGTGGTCGCCGTGCCGCTCGGCCCGTGGGTGGAGCAGCGCCGCAAGCGGCCGGTGCTGGTGGCGATGGACCTGGTCCGGTGCGCCGCGCTGCTGAGCGTGCCGGTGGCATTCGCGCTCGCCCGGCTCGGCTTCGCCCAGCTGCTGGTCGTCTCGGTGCTCGTCGCCTCGGCCGACATCACGTTCACGGCGGCCTGCGGTGCGTACCTGAAAGCGCTGGTGCGCCCGGCGGACCTGCTCACCGCGAACAGCCGGTTCGAGTCCACGACCTGGGCCGCCACCATGCTCGGGCCGCCACTGGGTGGGGCTGCGATCGGGCTGTTCGGCCCGGTGGTGACCGTGCTGGCCAACGCGGTCAGCTTCCTGCTCTCGGCGCTGGGGATCTGCGCGATCGGAAGCTTGGAACCGCGCCCGGAGCGGGCGGTGGTTGCCCGAATGCGTCTCGGTGACCTGCTCGCGGGGTGGCGCCACATCCTGGGCCATCCGGGGCTGCGGCCACTGCTCGCGAACACGGTCCTGATCAACGGCCTGATCATGGCGACCGCATCACCGCTCGCCGTCCTGATGCTCGGCCGGCTCGGCTTCGCCCCGTGGCAGTACGGCCTCGCGTTCGCGGTCCCGTGCGCCGGCGGCCTGCTCGGCTCCCGACTGGCCGGTCCACTCGTGGCGCGGTTCGGGCGGCACCGGATCATGCGCACCGCCGGCACGCTGCGCGCGTGCTGGCTGCTCGGGTTGGCCTTCGTCGTAAGGGCGTCGCCGGTTTGGCGGTGGTCATGACGGTCGAGTTCGGGCTCATCACCTGTGTTGGCGTGTTCAACCCGGTGTTCGCCACCTACCGGCTCGACCAGACACCGCCGGACCGGGTCACGCGCACCCTGGCCGCCTGGTCGGTCACCAGCAAGGCGTCCGTGGCGGTGCTGACCGCCCTGTGGGGCGTGCTTGCGGCATTCGCCGGTCCCCGCGCCGCGATCGCAGTCGCCGGGTTGCTCATGCTGGCGACTCCGTTGTTGCTTCCCCGGCATGACGGGTCGCGGCCGCCTTGAAGGTGGTGAGCGCCGGCCTGGCGTGGGTAGCTGGCGCTGGCGTGTTTTGCTCCGTCGGGAGCCTGCGGCGTCCCGACGGCTCGAATAACTTGGTCACCTCAGGGCGGCTGGTCATTTCGAAAAGCGTCTTAAGCGGGACCAGAGCCAGTTGAGCATGTGCGAGAGTTTCACCTTTCATCCAAACCGGCAGCTACAGTCGGGTACGGCTCACGGCGTTCCCACATAATTGATTTTTTCTTCGTCGCCGGGTCCGGTTCGAGGCCCGGGAATTGTCGGTGCCGGTTGGCACAATGTGGGTATGTCGGAGAGTCGGATCGCCACCGCGCGCCAGGCCGTGAACACGGCCGTGGCTTCGCTGCGGACGACGTCCGGCTCGACCACTGGTCAGGAGCTCTTCGACACGGTCGCGTTCTGGCAGTTCGTGATCCGGCAGGCCCAGTACGAGGTGCTGCACGGCATCGCCCGGCTCGAGAACGAAGGGGAGTTCGCCGAACAGAAGGTCCGCCCCGCCCCGGCAGTGGCCGATCTGCTGCGCTGCACCCCAGGTGAGGCGCGTCGGATGGTCGCGGTCGCGGAAAGTGTGTTCCCGACCTCGCTGGCCGGGCAGGCGTTGGAGCCGCTGTTGCCGGCGACCGCGACCGCGCTGGGCGGCTGGGAGATCGACCGCGCCCACGCCGAGGTCATCGAACGCGCCCTGCGCACCGACGCCGCCCGGCGCCTCGACCCCGACACCTGGGCTGATGTCGAAATGCAGTTGGCGGACTGGGCACGGTTGGACCGCCCCGATGAGCTCGCCCGCCTGGCCCGCATCTTGCTCGACGCCCTCGATCAGGACGGCCCGGACCCAGACGGCGAAGAACCGCTGGTCAACGAGCTGCACCTGTCCAAAAATCGCACCGGCGGTGGTGGTCGGATCAAAGGCCGATTGGACGCGGCCACCTTCGAGGTCGTATCCCGGGCGATCCAAGCCCACCTGGTTCCCAACGACCCCAGCGTGACCGGCGAG
>DATAYB010000287.1:0-4375 GCA_036272795.1 Pseudonocardia sp. | reverse complement strand
CGACGCGTTGCCCAGCTCCGCGCGGCACACCTGCATGCCCCGGTGCAGGCACATGTTGAACATCGCGCGCACCGTGCCGCCCTCGTCGCGGGCCACGATGAACGAGTCCTCCAGCACGCGGCGGACCACGTAGTCACCGGGCCGCGGCACCTCCGACTCGTGCGCCACGAACATCCAGGACCGGCTGAACACCCGGTCCCGCTCGAGCCGGAACAGCTCGTCGTCGTTGTACACGTGCGCCGGGATCATCCCGCGCCGCACGTCGGCCAACAGCCGGCCGAGGTCCGTCATTTGAAACTCCTCTGTCGTGCTCGGGTCTGTCATCGACGCTGGTCGGTGCCGTCGCGGGCGGAGCAGGCCGGTAGCAGGGGCCCGCGCAGCAGCGCGGGCGTCGCGGCGCGCGGTGCAACGCCTTCGGTCGGGGCCGAGCCGTCCATCGGGGCCGAGCCGTCCATCGGGGCCGAGCCGGCGCTCGGGGCCGCGCCGAGGTAGTGCCGGCTGACCTCCTCGTCAGCCAGCAGGGCCGCGGCGGTGTCGTCGTGGGCGACCTCGCCGGTACGCAACACGACACCCCGCCCAGCACAGCGCAGCGCGGCCGCCGCGTTCTGCTCCGCCAGCAGGACCGTCACACCGCCCTCGGCCAGCCGGCGCACCGCGGCCAGGATGGCGGCAACGAGGTGGGGCGCCAGGCCCAGCGACGGCTCGTCGAGCAGCAGCACCCGGGGCCGGCGGACCAGCGCCCTGGCGATCGCCACCATCTGCTGCTGGCCGCCGGAGAGCAGCCCGGCGCGGCGGCCCAGCGCGTCCCGCAACGCGGGGAACAGCGCGACCGCCTCGTCGACCCGCGCCTGGGTGGCCGCGCCGGGGCGGATCCCGGTGCCGTGCAGCCCCAGCCGCAGGTTCTCCGCGACCGTGAGCTCGGCGAACAGTTGCCGGCCCTCCGGTACGAGGCAGAGCCCGGCGCGGGCCAGCCGGTGTGCCGGCGTCGCCGTGATGTCCTCGCCGTCGAGCAGCACCCGCCCCGCCGCCGGCCGGTGCAGGCCCGCGACGGTGCGCAGCAGGCTCGTCTTGCCGGCCCCGTTCGCGCCGAGCAGTGCGGTGGCCGCGCCCGGCCCGGCGCGCAGCGAGACGCCGCGCACCGCGCGGGTGGCGCCGTAGCGGACCTCGAGCCCCTCCACGACCAACTTCATCGGGCCTCCTCGGCGGGCGCGGCCGAGCCCAGGTACGCGGCGAGCACCGCCGGGTCGGCGCGCACCTCCGCCGGTGGACCATCCGCGAGCACCGCGCCGGCGTCCAGCACCAGCACCTCGTCACTGATCGACATCACCAGCTCGACGTCGTGCTCGATCAGCACGATCGCCGTGCCGGCGGCGGCCACCCCGCGCAGCACGCCGGCGAGCTCGCGCGTCTCGGTGCCGTCCAGCCCGGCGGCCGGCTCGTCGAGCAGCAGCAGCGTCGGCGCGCCGGCGAGTGCCCTGCCGACCTCCAGCAGCCGGGCCACCCCGGTCGGCAGGTCGGCGCCGGCCGTGTCGGCGTACCGCCGCAGGTCGAGGAAGTCGAGCACCGCATCGGCCCGCTCGGCCAGCGCGCGCTGCTCACGGCGGGCCCGGGGTAGCCGCAAGCCGTCGGCGAGGAACCGCGACCTGGTCAGGTGGTGCGCGCCGAGCATGACGTTCTCCCGCGCGGTCAGCCTGGGTACGAGCCGGGCCGACTGGAAGGTGCGCATCAGCCCGATCGCGGGCAGGCGGTGCGGAGGCAGCTTCAGCACGTCGTGGCCGAGGAAGTCGACCGTGCCGGCGTCCGGCCGGGTGAAGCCCGTGATCAGGTCGAGCAGGGTGGTCTTGCCAGCGCCGTTCGGGCCGATCACGGCACGGATACTTGCCGGCGCCACGGTGAAGCCGACGCCGTCCACCGCGGTCACGCCGCCGAACCGGCGGGTCAGCCCGATGGCGGTGAGCACGGGCCGGTCATCAGGTCCCGTCATCGGACACCCGCCCGCTCGCCAGCACGGCCGAGCAGCCCCCGTAACCCGCCCCACAGCCCACCGGGCAGATACGTCAGCACGAGGACCAGCACGAGCCCCGCGACCAGTGGCTGCCACAGCGCGAAGGATTGCCCGACCAGCGGCAACCCCTGCAGCAGCGCCACCCCGAGCAGCGGGCCGACCACGGTGCGGACGCCGCCAAGCGCAAGCATGATCACGATGCTCAGGGCGACCGTCACGCTGACCAGGTCCGGCGAGATGAACCGCAGGTAGTAGGCGTACAGGCTGCCGGCGACAGACGCGGCGACGGCGGCCACGACGAAGGCGCCGGTGCGGTAGCGGGCCGGGTCGATGCCGAGCATGGCGGCCGCCTGCGGGTCGTGCTCCACCGCGGCCAGCGCGCGCCCGGTCTGGCCGCGCCGGAGGTTGGCGGTGAACCAGGCCGCCAGCGCGCAGAGCACCAGCAGCACGTAGTAGTTGGCGCGGTCGGAGAACACCGTCAGCCCGAAGAGACTCAGGCTCGGCACCCCGACCAGCCCGGACGGGCCGCCCGTGACCGCGGTCAGCCCGGTCGCGCCGGCCTGGGTGACCACGGCGAGCCCGAGCGTGGCCAGCGCCAGGTAGTAGCCGCGCAGCCGCAGGAACGCCCTGCCGAGCACTGCCGCGACGGCGGCCGCGACCAGGGCCGGCACGACCACCGCGAGCCAGGTCGGCCAGCCGGCGCGCACGGTGAGCAGGCCCGCGCCGTAGCCGCCGATCGCCAGGAACAGGGTCTGGCCGAGGGAGATCTGGCCGGCCTGCCCGGTCAGCACGTCCAACCCCAGGACCACGAGCAGGAAGATCTCGACGATTACGAGCAGCTCGGTCCAGCCCGGGGTCAGCCAGGGCAGCGCCAACAGCACGACGGCGAGGACCAGGACCCGGGGTGACGCGTTCATCGGCGGACCTCCTCGGCGCGCCCGAGCAGCCCGGCCGGCCGGACCAGCAGCAGGCCGATGAGCAGCACGATCGCCGCCACCTGGGCCAGCGAGGAACCGGTGTAGCGGCTGAACACACCCTCGACGACGCCCAGCAGCAGGCCGCCGAGCACCGCTCCGCCGATGCTGCCCAGCCCACCGAGCACCGCGGCGACGAAGCCGGACACGGCGTAGGAGGTGGTGGTGTCGAACTGCAGGAAGGTGATCGGGACGACGGCGGCCCCGGCTAGGGCGGCCATCGCGCCGGACAGCCCGAACGCGATCAGCCGGATCCGGTCGGTGTCCACGCCGACCAGCCGCGCGGCATCCGGGCGGGACGCCGTGGCGCGCATGGTCAGCCCGAGGTCGGTGTGCCGCAGCAGCACGGTGAGCGCGAGCACCGCGAGCAACAGCAGCGCCACGATCCACACCTGCTGCGGCTGCACGGTGACTCCGCCGAGGAACCCGGGCGCGACGGTCCAGGGCGGGCCGGCGGTGAACGGCCGACCGGTGTACGGCAGGTTGCCCCAGACCACCAGCAGCAGCCCGCTGATCGCCTGCAGCAGACCGACGGTGACCAGCAGCATCCGCTGGTTGCCGATCCGTCGGGCGGCCGGACGCAGCACGGTCCGGTCGACGCCGGCGAGCAGCCCCGCGAACCCGACCAGCACCACGACCAGCGCGAGCAGCGGCGGTACGCCCGCCTGCTGCAGCGCCACGGTGACCAGGGCGGCGAGCACGACGAACCCACCCTGGGCCAGGTTGATCACCCGCGTGATCGAGTAGACCAGCGACATACCGACGGCGACCAGCGCGTACACGCAGCCGTCGATCAGCCCGCCGAACACCACCTGGGGCACGGTTACCGCCTCTGCTCGGGGACGAAGCCGCCTCCGGCGACCCGGACCATGGCCACGTCGTCGATACCGAGGCCGCGGTGGTCGTCGGGTCGGAACCGGTACGTGCCGACCACGCCGACGAAGTCGCTGGTCCGCTCGAGGGTCTGGCTCAGCGTGGTGCGGTCCCCGGGGTGCCGGCCCAGCGCGTCGGCGACCAGCAGTACCGCGTCGTAGGCGACCCCGGGCCCGAAGTCGGGCTGGGTGCCGAAGCGCGCCTGAAAGTCCCGGTGGAAGGTGGCCTCCAGCTCGGCGGCCGGGGGTGGCCGGTCGGTGCCGTCGGACCAGAAGTTGCGCGTGGCCGGGATCAGCAGCGTGGGGGGCGTGTAGTCGGCGATCCGGTGCAGGAACGCGTAGGTCAGGTTGCCGTTCGTGGTGGCCACCGGCAGGTCGACGCCGAGCTGGGAGATCGCCTTGAGCGCCACGGCGGCGGCCGCCCCGGTGCTCCACACGACCAGTGCCTGGGGCTTCGCCGCCGTGACGGCCTGCAGCTGCGAGGTCACCGACACCGTGCCCGGCTCGAACGTCGCGGCGGCCAC
>DATAYB010000286.1:0-7474 GCA_036272795.1 Pseudonocardia sp. | reverse complement strand
CAGGTGGCGGGTGACACTTCGAGGGGGCATCCGCCACCTGTCGTTTCCGGCACACGTGGCCGAACCGGCGTGGCCGGCAGGCGTGGCTGACAGGCGTCGCCGGGCAGGCGTCGTCGGGCAGGCGCGGCCGGGCAGGCGCGGCCGGGCAGGCGCGGCCGGGCAGGCGCGGCCGGGCAGGCGTGGCCGGGCTGGCGTGGCCGGCAGGCGTGGCCAAGCCGACGTCGCCGCCAGGCGCAGCCGAACCGGCGCGGCACGCTGGCCGGCTGCGCTGGCGTGCACTTCGCATGCCGTGCCCTCACTTCGCATACTCCGCAAACTGTGCGAAGTGAGGGCACGCCGTGCGAAGTGCACGCGAGGTATGCGAAGTGACGGTAACGGTGCCCTCGGCGGCAATGTGGTCGGCGGCTGCGCGGCATGTCGGCCGCACACATCGTCTGGACGCCGCACACAGGCCAGAACGTGTGTGCGGCGGCGAGAGTCTGTGTGCGGCCGCGTCAGAAGATGTGTGCCGCCTCCAGAACCCGTGTACCGCCTCCAGAACCCGTGTGCCGGGTACAACCCCCACCTCAGACCGCCAGGTGCGACTCCGCCGCCAGGTGCGAGCGCGCCGCCCGGGCGCGACACCGCCAGCCCCGGCCAGCGACGAGCGCCGCGTCAGCCGCCGCTGACCAGGACCAGCGCCGGGACCGCCAGTGCCAGGCCGAAGCGCTGGATGAGGCCCATCCGCTCGCCGTGCAGCAGGCGGGCGAGCAGCACGGTCGACGCCGGGTACAGCGCCACCACCGCGCCGACTACGGCGAGCTGGCCGTGGTGCGCGGCCAGCAGGTAGAGGGCGTTGGCCAGCGCGTCGAGCACGCCACCCAGCGCGGCCAGCCGCCAGCCGGTGCCGGCGAGCAGCACGGTGCCACCGAGCGGGGCACCGCCGACGCCTCCGACGCCCACGTTGTTGACGCCGAACTCCCCAGTACCCAACCCACCGGCGCGCAGCGCGGCCAACAGTGCCACCCCGGCGACGAGGCTGCCCGCCACCTTTGCGGCGGTCACCGGCCACAGCCCGGCGACCGGGTCGGCCTGTGCCAGTAGTACGAAGAAGCCACCGAAGCAGAGGCCGGCGAACAGCGCCATCAGCACGCCACGCAGCGCGCTGCCCCTCGGCCGCCCCTCCTCCGCCGGCTTGCGCGGCTCGAACGACAGCCCGACGATCACGCCGGCCAGCAACGCCAGCCCGATCCCGAGCCAGGCCTGCCACGACGGCCGCTCCCCGAGCAGCGTGCCGGTGACCACGGGTACGGCGGCCGAGGTCAGGGCGGTCAGCGGGGCGACCACGTTCATCGGTCCCTCGGCAAGGCCCCGGTACAGCACCGGCACGCCGACCCCGCCGGCCAGCCCGGCCAACAGGCCCCAGCCGAGCGCGCTGGGCAGCACGACAGCCGGGATCGCGAACATCAGCAGGCACAGCGTTATCAACCCGGCCAGCTGGGCGAGCATCGCCACCACGGCCGAAGGAACCCGTCGCGCCGCTGTGCCACCCAGGAAGTCGGATACCCCGAAAACCGTTGCGGCCATGCCGGCCAGCACAATCGGCACTGCTAAACCCCCATCAAGATGCGCCCGGCCGCAGCCGGGCGCTGGTACATTCTAATAGTCTCTACGTTCCATCATAATGACCGTTCGAGGGTGTTGTGGCCGATCGGGATGTGAGTTCTACCGTCAGTCGGGCGGTCGCGGCGAACCTGCGCGCACTGCGCGGGCGCCGCAACTGGAGCCTCGACCAGCTGGCCCAGCGCTCCGGGGTGAGCAAGGGCGTGCTCGTGGCGCTGGAGGGCGACCGGGGCAACCCCAGCCTGACCACGCTCTGCCGGCTCGCCGACGCGTTCGCGGTGTCGCTGACCGAGCTGGTGGACACGCGCAACGCGCCCGTGCTGCGCCGCGCGTCGGTCGCCGAGGCCAACACGCTGTGGCGAGGCCCGGCGGGCGGCACCGGCCAGCTGCTGCTGTCCACCGACCCGCCGCATCCGGTGGAGCTGTGGTGGTGGCGGCTGGAGCCGGGCGAGGTGCGGCACAGCGAGGCGCACGCCAGCGGTACGCGGGAGGCCCTGCTCGTGATCGAGGGCGAGGTCGGGGTGGAGTCGGAGGGGCAGCTGAGCGTCGCGCCGGCCGGCACCGCGATCGCCTGGCCCGGTGACCAGCCACACGCCTACCGCAACACCGGCAGCGGCCCTGCCCAGCTCGTACTGATCGTCACCGTGCCGCAGTAGGCCTCTCGGGCCACGTCAGGCCGCACGGCATCCCGCAAGTACGGCCGACCCTCGCGAGCCGGCCGTGTACCGGCGTAGGTGCGGCCGCCGGCGGGCAGCCGCCCAACAGCTGAGCTCAGGAACCCGCGGCCAGGTACGAGTGCAGGTGCGCGCGTTCCTCTTCGAGCTCGCCGATCCGCGCCTTGACCATGTCACCGATGCTCACGATGCCGATCAGACGGCCGTCCACCACCACAGGCAGGTGCCGGATCCGCCGTTCGGTCATCGTGCGCATGAGGTTGTCCACCTCGTCCTCGGGCACACAGGTCACGACGTTGGAACTCATGATGTCCGAGACCGGGGTACTCAGCAGCTGGCCACCCCGACCGAAGACACAGTGCACGACATCGCGTTCGCTCACGATGCCGACAACGGCGTCCCCCGAGGTGACCACAACAGCGCCGATATTGCGGCCGACCAGCAACGACAGCAGGTCGGACACCGGCGTGTCCGGACTGATCGTGACAACGTCAGCGCCCTTGCTGCGCAGCACATCGGAAATCCGGCTCATCTGCTACCTCGCTTCGCATCGAGTCGACGTCCCTCTTCGAAGGGTAGGTGACCGGTACCACTAAACTGAAGGGCTCGGGCCCCGAGTTCGCCGAAGGCGTGACACAACTAGCCAGGTGGAGGCGTTGGGGCCCTAGTTCGGCGGGGTCACCGGGTCTAGCGCGGCGGAGCAGACCACGGCCGGTGACGGTTTGTAGTGCACCGTGTGCGTAGTGGTCTTCGTCTGGCCGGTCTGCAGGTCGCGCAGCGTCCGGGTGTCCGTCGCGGTGAACCCCTCGCCGCCCGCGCTGGGAGTGCACGGTTGACCGGCCGGCAGGGTCAGGGTCTGGGGCGGCACCGGGCTGGTCCTCGGTGAGGTGGCCGAGGTGACCTCGTAGCGCTTGGTGCCCCAGAACGTCACGGTGATGCTCGCCGGCGTCCAGGCGGTCTGGATCAGCACCCCGGTGGGCAGGTCGTTGCGGAACTTCAGGTCGATCGCGCCCTCGTAGACCGTCGCCTCGCGCGCCGCCGGGTAGCGGCTGATGTAGTAGCTGTGCTCCCTGTGCGCGACGTCGGTCATGCCGGCGAAGTAGGCCGCGTTGTACAACGTGGTCGCCAGCTGGGAGACCCCGCCGCCGATGCCGCGCGCCGGGTGGCCGTCCTCGATGATGCCGGCCGGCACGTAACCCTGCGGCGCGTCGCGCGGGCCGGTCGCGGTGTTCAGGCTGAACGTCTCGCCCGGCTTCACGATCTGGCCGTTGATCGTCTCGGCGGCCCGCTTGATGTTCTGCCCCGAGTCGGCGGCGAACCCGCCCGTGGTGAAGGTGCTGACCGACCCCTTGATGCCGAGCGCGTTGACGGCCTCGGTGGTGAGCTTCGCCTGTTGGGGCGCGTAGACGGCGCTGACCTCGCGGCTCACCGGGCGCTTCAGCACGGCGACCAGGCCGGTGAAGGTGGCCGGGTAGTCGATGCCGTGGCCGTCCACCGACGGCGTGACCACCGGCGTGGCCCCCACCAGGCTCACCGAGGCGTCCTTTGCCGGCTGCTCCGTCGTGACGAGCTCCGGCCGTACCGCGTCGCTCAGCTTGGGGATGTCCAGCACGGGCTTCAGTCCGCCTGCGCCGTCCGGGGTGAAGGTCAGCGCGTCGGCGATCACCTCAGGGCCGATCGCGGCGTCCCGGCCCTGGCCGAGCACCTGCACCGGGGCGGACACCGCCGGCGCGGCCAACTCCGCGATGGTCTGGTGGATCGCGGCGTCGGTGACGTGGCCGGCCGGCTCGATGGTCAGCACGGGCAGGTCGACCGGCTGCCCGGTCGTCCAGTCGCGCTTGATCTCGGCGGCCGCCGACGGCAGATCGAGCGCGACCCCGGGGGACGGCTCGACCACGGTCGGCGTGGTGCCGTCGTAGCGCACCCCGCCGTCGGTCGGGTCCTTGCGGACCAGCGTGTTGATCCCGTCCAGCGCGTCGCCGAGGCGCGACTCGTCGGCCACGGTCACCAGGTCCACGTCCCGGTCGGCGAAGAACGACGCGAGCCTGGTGAACGGGTTCAGCGGCTGGCGGGCGGCGGCGTCGATCGTGGCGCCCCAGTTCACCTGCAGGCCCGCGGCGGAGGGGACCAGCACGGTGCCGACCTGGCCGGCGCGGATCGGTACGTTGCGGGCCAGGTCGGGGGACAGCTCGGCGACCAGGGTCTGCTGCGCGGCGGACTCGGACAACCCGCCCAGTGCTATGCCCGACACGTGCACGCCACGGGGGATGTCGCCCCGGGTGGCGGCCAGGTCGACCAGGTAGGCCAGCACGAGCGCGCCCAGCACGGCGGCGCCGATCCGCCAGTGTCGTCTGGAGAGCGCCGCGAGCCAGGTGGTCAGGGCATGGCGGCCGCGCCGGCCGGTGGGTCCGTCGGGCTTCCCGCTGCTCGGCTGAGCCTCGCCCTGCGGGCCGGCGTTCGGCTGGGCCGACTGGCCGGCCCGGTGTCGGCCGACAGCGGGGATGATCTCAGTGGCCTGGTTGGCCCAGTCGGGTTCGTTGCGCCGGTCGGGCACTGCCGCCTCTTCCCTTCACCCGTTGCCGAGCAGCTACAGGTAGAGGCCAGTACCGTCCTCGGACGTCTCGGCCGCCACCGCGTGCAGGTCGCGCTCGCGCATCACCAGGTACGTCTGACCCTGTACCTCGAACTCGAACTGGTCCTCCGGGCTGAAGAGCACCCGGTTGCCGACCTTCACCTGGCGGACGTGGTTGCCCACCCCGAAGACCTCACCCCAGACCAGCCGCTTGGCAATCTGCGCGGTGGCCGGGATGACGATGCCGGCGGTGCTGCGCCGCTCCCCGGACCCCTGCGCGACGCGCACCATGACGCGGTCGTGCAACATCTGGATCTCGAGCTTGGCGTCCGACACCCGCACGATGCTACGGACCTGGCAGGGCGGGGCCGTCGTGCGCCCCGACCCCGGGAACGAAAGGGCCCCGCGGAGCTGCCAGGTCGGGGGTCCGACAGCGCCGCGGGGCTTACCCAGTTGTCGACAGGGCAGTGGCCGTCGTTACAGCCTCGGCGAGATCTGCCGCGATTCACCCATTCGGCCTAGTAAACTGCTGCAACAGCCGATTCGCACCGCCGGACGGCCCTGTGGACACGGCTGTCCGGCCTACCACGAAGGTAGAAACGACTACCTACTCCTGACCCAGTAGGTAGCGGCCGAAATGAGGCACGGTGAACGCGATGTGGCCCCGCTGGGCGGAGAAAACGAGCCCCTTCTTGAGCAGGCTGTCGCGCGCCGGGGAGAGCGAGGACGGCTTGCGGGCGAGATGCTCGGCGACCGTCGCGGTGCCGACCGGTTCGTCCTTGCCGGCGGCGAGCTCGGCCATCGCGAGCAGGTACTCCCGCTCGCCCGGGGTGGCCCGCTCGTAACGCGAGCCGAAGAAGCCGACGGCCAGCTCCGCCTCCGCCTCCGGCGCGGCCACGAGCACGTCGGCGCTTGTGATCGGACTCGTCGCGGCGGCGTCCCAGGCGGCCTTGCCGTATGCCTGGATGAAGTACGGGTAGCCGCCGGAGGCGATGAACAGCGCGTCCAGGGCCTCCGGTTCGAACTTGGCGTCCTCCCAGCTGGCAGGCACGCTCAGGGCACGGTCCGCGTCCTCGCGCTCCAGGCGGTCGATCCGCATGTACCGGAACAGCCGCTCGGAGTAGGACTTGGACGCCGACAGCACCGACGGCAGGTGCGGCAACCCCGCGCCGACCACCACCAGCGGCGCGCGGGACTGGGACAGCTCGTGGCACGCGGCGCACAGCGCGGACACGTCGTCAGGGGCGAGATCCTGCATCTCGTCGATCAGCACAGCCACCCCGGAGCCCACGTCCCCGGCCAGCTCGGCGACCTCCGCGAACAGCTCGACGAGGTCGATCTCCATGTCACCGGAGTCGGCCCGCCCACTGACCAGCGGCGCATCGATCCCGGGCTGCCAGCGGTCCCGCAGCTTGGCCTCGGCCGGCGCAGCCCGCAGCGCGAATGCCTTGAGCACGCCGAGCACGTGCTCGACGCGGTCCGGGGCACGGTGGCGCACGGCCAGGTCACGCACGGCGCGGTGCAGCGCGGCGGACAGCGGCCGGCGCAGCGTCGCGTCCGGCCGGGCCTCCACCTTGCCGGCGCCCCAGCCGGCGCGCAGCGCCATCGACCGCAGCTCGCCGAGCATCACCGTCTTGCCGACGCCACGCAGCCCGGTCAGCACGAGGCTGCGCTCGGGCCGGCCCCTGGCGACGCGCTCGAGCACCACGTCGAAGGCGTCCAGCTCCCGATCCCGGCCGGCGAGCTCGGGTGGGCGCTGGCCGGCGCCCGGGGCGAACGGATTGCGTACCGGGTCCACGGAGTAGCACAGTATCCGGGACTATAGGGTTGATCTTAGATTTGGCTAGTTTCCGGGATACGTGTCGTCGTAGCTGGTCAGGGCGGCGTGGTTAGGGCCGCGGAGTCAGACGGAGAACACCGGGCCGTCGAAGCGGTCCAGCACGGTGAAGTCCTCCACGGGGCTACGCCGCAGCTTGGTGATCACCTTCACCGGGTGGCCGAGTGCCATGAGGCCGGCGATGCCGAAGCCGACCGGAATCCCGAGCATCTCGAGCACCGCCGGCTCCTCCCTGGCCAGCACCGAGGTGAGCACGCCGCCCAACCCCTCGTTGCGCGCGGCCAGCAGCAGGTTGTGGCAGAACGGGTAGATCGATCCGCCGCCGATGATGCTCTGCCTGTCCAGCCCGTTGTCCACCGTGGCCAGCGCACCCAGCTCAGCGAGGATCAGCAACAGCGCCGGCACGTGCTCCAGGTTGTCGCCGAACTCGTTGGGCGCCGGGATCTCGCGCGCGGCGGCCAGGTCGATCGCCGGGCCGGTCCAGCGACCGTTGTCCTTCGGCGCGAACGGCACCAGCCCCTGGCGGCCGTGCTCGGTGTACTCCCGCCAACCCAACTGGTACAGCTCTCGGATCCTGGTCCGGATCGCCGGGTCCTTGAGGATGATGACCTTCCAGCCCTGCCGGTTGCCGCCGTTCGGCGCGAACCGGGCGTTGTCCAGCATCCGGTACAGCACCGCGTCGTCGACGGGCTCCTCGGTGAAGGTCCGGGTGGCCGGGGTCGTGCGCATCGCGTCATAGAGCTCCACGTGGCGATGATGCGCCGTCCACGATCACTACGCTCGTCTATC
>DATAYB010000285.1:0-10066 GCA_036272795.1 Pseudonocardia sp. | reverse complement strand
AAAGTGGTCGGAGTAACGGCTGGTGAATACCTGCGTCTTGTTTTCCAGCCGGCGAAAGAGGCCTCGCTGGGCGACGCGGTCACCCTGCACTCGCGTGCCGCCCAGCGCACCCCCACCCTGTACCTGACGCTGCCCGGGCGGCGGACCTGGGACGCCTACGAGTACCTGGCCGCGCGCAACGTGCTCGCGCCGGCCGGCTCGTTCTACGCGTTCGAGGCCTTCCAGGCGCTGCGGCTCGACGACTCCCACGGGCTGCGTGTCGGGTTGGCGCCGTACAGCGAGGCTGCCGAGGTGCACCGGCTGATCGACGGGCTGGCCGGGTTCCTGCGCTCCTGAGCTCGGGCGCGGGTAATTGGGTTGCGGCGGGGCGTAGCGTAGCCAGACGTGCTCGCGCTGTATGTCCGTCTGGTGCGCGCGGGGTTCGACCGGCACGCGACCTACGGCGCGGCGAGCCTGGCCGGCATGTTCACCAACATCGTGTTCGGGATGCTGCGGGTGAGTGTGCTGCTCGCGGTGCTCGGCGGGTCGGGCGGCGGTGGGTCGGGCGGCGGTGGGTCGGGCGGCGGTGGGTCGGGCACGGTCGCCGGCTACGACACGGCGACGACGGTGACCTACGTGTGGCTCGGTCAGGGGTTGCTCGCGGTGGTGGTGCTGTGGAGCGACGGCGAGCTGTCCGAGAAGGTGCGCTCCGGTGACATCGCGCTGGACCTGGCCCGGCCGTGGAACCTGCAAGCGGCGATCGCGGCCACGGAGGTGGGTCGGGCGGGGCACGCCATGATGGTCCGCTTCGCGCCTCCGGTGGTGCTCGGCGCGCTGCTGTTCCCGTTCCGCTGGCCCCACGCCCCGCTGACGTGGCTGGCCTTCGCCGCCTCGGTGCTGCTCGCCGTGGTCGTGTGCGGGCAGATCCGGTTCCTGCTCGAGCTGACCTCCTTCTGGCT
Source organism: Pseudonocardia sp. (assembly GCA_036272795.1). Lineage (GTDB taxonomy): Bacteria > Actinomycetota > Actinomycetes > Mycobacteriales > Pseudonocardiaceae > Pseudonocardia. Next base: position 9,128 of record DATAYB010000285.1, on the reverse strand, counting down.
GTTGGACAGCCGGGGTGTGCGTGCGCTCTGGGCGGCGACCAGTGGGGTGCTGTGCGGCCTCGTGGTGCCGCTGGCCTACTTCCCCGACTGGGCGCGCCGGATGCTGGCCGCCACCCCGTGCCCCTCGGTGATCCAGACGCCGATCGACGTGTTCACCGAGCGCGGCAGCCCCGTCGCGCTGCTCGGTACCCAGCTGTGCTGGGCGGTGCTGCTGGTCACGGCCGGCCGGCTGGTGCTGGCCAGGGCGACCCGGCGGCTGGTCGTGCAGGGTGGCTGACCGGCCCGGTGTCGAGGTCTACCGCAGGCTGCTCGGGTCCCGGGTGCGGGGTCAGCTCGCCTACCCGCTGTCCTTCGGGCTGGACATGCTCGCGCAGGCACTCGGCCAGGCGATCGAGCTGGTCGTGATCCTGGTGCTGTTCGGGCGCGTGCGGGCGATCGGCGGTTTCGACGCCGACGAGGTGCTGCTGATCTTCGGGCTGGCCGGCATCGCGTTCGGCCTCGCCGACCTGGTCGTCGGCCAGCTGGACGACCTGCCGAGGTGGATCCGCACCGGCGAGCTGGACGTGTTGCTGCTGCGGCCATTGCCGGTGCTCGCCCAGCTGATCACGGCCGACCTGCAGCTGCGCCGGCTCGGCAGGGTGCTGGTGGGGCTGCTGGTGCTGACGGTGGTCGTGACCAGGGCGCCGATCGCCTGGTCACCGGTCGCGGTGTTGCTGCTGGTCAGCACGCCGCTGGTCGGGGCGGTGATCATCGGCGCGATCTGGGTGGCGACCTGCGCGATCGCGTTCTGGGTGATCGAGGCCCGGGAGGTGGCGAACGCGTTCACCTACGGCTCGTCGCTGTCCACCGCGTACCCGGTCACGGTGTTCGCGCCGTGGTTGCGTCGGACGCTGACCTTCGTCGTGCCGGCCGCGTTCGTGGCCTACTACCCCGTGCTGGCCATCCTCGGCCGGTCCGACTCGCTCGGCCTGCCGGACGCGGTGCGCTACGCCGCGCCACTGGTCGCGCTCGCCTCGGTCGCGGTGGCCGGGCTCGTCTGGCGGGCCGCCGTCCGTCACTACCAGGGGGCCGGATCATGATCGTGCACGCCGAACAGCTGCGCCGGGAGTTCGTGGTCGGCAGGCGCGGGGCCCGGCGCCGCCTCGCAGCCGTGGCCGACATCGACCTGCGGATCGAGCCCGGCGAGACCGTCGGCTTCCTCGGCCCGAACGGCGCCGGCAAGTCGACCACGATCAAGATGCTGACCGGGATCATGGTGCCCACGGCCGGGCGGCTGTCCGTGTGCGGGCTGGACCCGGTGTCGCGGCGGCGCGAGCTGGCCCGGCGGCTCGGCGTCGTGTTCGGCCAGCGCAGCGCGCTCTGGTGGGACCTCCCGCTGGCCGACAGCTTCGACCTGCTGCGCACCATCCACAGGGTGCCCATGCGGGTGCACCGGGCCCGGCTGGAGCGGTGCGCCGAGGTGCTCGGGCTGGCGGAGTTCCTCGCCTCCCCGGTACGCCAGCTCTCCCTCGGCCAGCGGATGCGCGGTGAGGTGACCGCCGCCCTGCTGCATGCGCCACCGCTGCTGGTGCTCGACGAGCCGACGGTCGGCCTCGACCTGGTCAGCAAGGAGCGGCTGCGCGCGTTCCTGCACGAGGTGAACACCGAGGACGGCGTCACGGTGCTGCTCACCACGCACGACCTGCCGGACGTCGAGCGACTGTGCCGGCGGGTGGTGGTGATCGACCAGGGCCAGGTGGTCGCCGACGACGAGCTGGAGGCGCTGCGCGGCCGGTTCGCGGGGCCACGCGAGCTGATCGTGGACCTCGCAGCGCCGGCTCCCCAGCTCGACGGCGGCACCGGGCTGCCCGGGGTGACCAGCTCCCGGGTGGAGGCCGACGGGATGCGCCGGCGCTACACCTTCGGCACTGCGACCAGCGCGGCGAGCCTGGTGGCCGAGGTCGCCCGCCGCGCCGAGATCCGGGACATCGCGGTGCAGGAGCCGTCGATCGAGGACCTGGTGCGCACCCTCTACGCCGAGGCCCGCCCGGGCGGCTGAGCCCAGCCGGCCGGGCGGCTGAGCCGGGCGGGTACAACTGGTGGCGTGCCCCTCGAGCTGTCCCCCGCGCGGTTCGACGAGCTGGTTGCCGATGCGCTGGACCAGATCCCGGCACCGCTGGCCAGCGCGATGGACAACGTCGTCGTGCTCATCGAGGACAAGCACCCGGAGGATCCCGACCTGCTCGGCCTCTACGAGGGGGTGCCGCTGACCGAGCGCACCCACAACTACGCCGGCGCGCTGCCGGACCGGATCACCCTGTACCGGGAGCCGCTGCTGTCGATGTGCGCCGACGAGCCCGAGCTGGTGCACGAGGTACTGGTCACGGTTGTGCACGAGATCGCGCACCACTTCGGCATCGAGGAGGACGCGCTGCACCGGCTCGGCTGGGGCTAGAGCCGGCGGTTCTAGGTGCCCGAGGTGACGGTCTTCAGCTCGCCGAGCGACTGGCGGATGAACCAGGGCAGGTCCCGCTCCGTGACGTCGTCCTCCTTGACCCAGCGTTCGAACGCGACCCGGAACACAGCGACGCCGACCTCGGCGGTCAGGTTCGCGGCGATCTCCGGCACTCCCCGCCTGCGCAGCGCGTCAGCCAGCGCCGAGGCGAGCGAGGCCATCTTGATCAGCTCGCGTTCCAGCAGCTCCGCGTTCGCGAGGATGATCGCCTGGCGCTGTCGGGCGAACGCGTGACGGTCCTCGAACATCGCGCCCGTGGCTTCCAGGGCGGCGGCGACCATCTCGATCGGGGTCACTCCCTCGGGCGCCCCGAGGGCCCCGCCCACGACGATCTCCGCGAGCTCGCCGCCCCCGAACAGCACCTCGCGCTTGTCGGCGAAGTGCCGGAAGAACGTCCGCTCCGTGAGCCCCGCCCGCTTGGCGATCTCCGCCGCCGTGGTCTGTTCAAAACCGTGCTCGCCGTAGAGGGCCAGCGCGGCCTCCGCCAGGCGGCCACGCGCGTTCGGCTCCCATCGACTCATACCTGAATTCTTCCACGTCGGCGCAGGCCGGAGTGGGGCTCAGCCCTTGGCGGCCAGCCTGGCGCGGACCTCGGGGCGGCGCAGCGGGGGCAGCGTTGGTGGCGGCTGGCGGCGGGCGGGCAGCTCGGCCAGCAGCCGCGTGGTGATCGCGGTGATCTCCGCGACGGCCGCCTCGAACGGATCCCGGGTGGCGGGCGACGTGCTCTGCACCCCCGTCACCTTGCGCACGTACTGGCGGGCGGCGGCCTCGATCTCCTCGGCCGTGGCGGACGGCTCGAGACCGCGCAGCGTGGTGATGTTCCGGCACATGACCCGCACCCTAGTGCGCCGGACCGACAACAAGCTCGGGCTAGCTTCGCTGAGCCACCCCGTGCCGGCCGCGCGCGGTTCGGTTGCGCGTAACCCGTTGGGGTGATGGTTGAGCCGTCCGAGCTCCTCCTGGGCAGGCAAGGAGATCACCCGTGTCCGCTGCGCTCGCGGCCGAACAGCCGGCCGAGCAAGTCGATCGTGCGCTGGACGAGGCGCCGTCGAGCATGTTCCACCTCAAGACCGCGGTCACCGCCGGCATGGGGTTCCTCACCGACGCCTACGACCTCAACGTCATCTCCACCGCGCTGCTGCTGCTCAAACCCGAGTACAACCTCTCCCCGACCCAGGTCGGGCTGCTCGGCAGCACCTCGCTGATCGCGTCGTTCGTGGGCGCCCTGCTGTTCGGCCGGCTCGGGGACCTGCTCGGCCGCAAGCGCATCTACGGCATCGAGGCCGCGATCATGGTGGTCGGTGCGCTGGCCACCGCGCTGTCCCCCAACTTCACGTGGCTGCTGATCACCCGGTTCATCCTGGGCATCGGGATCGGTGGTGACTACCCGATCTCCGCCACGATCATGACCGAGTACGCCAACCGGCGCAGTAGGGGCAAGCAGGTCGCCCTGATGTTCTCCGCCTACACGGCCGGCCAGGTCCTCGCCTTCATGGTCGCCCTCACGCTGCTCGCAGCCGGCGTGAACCACGACCTCGCCTGGCGGCTGATGCTCGGCATCGGCGCCCTGCCGGCGCTCGCGGTGCTCTACAACCGCAGGCGGATGCCGGAGTCGCCCCGGTTCACCGCCTCGGTGGTCGGTGACTCCCGGCGCGCCGCCGACGACCTGAACGGCCTGGCCCCGGGCTCCGTGTCGGCCCTGAACGGTGCGGGTTCGCGGCCGGCCCGGATCAGCCTGGGTGAGTTCTTCACCAGCCGGCGGCTGATGCTCACGCTGCTCGGCACCGCGGGCGCCTGGTTCATGTACGACGTCGCCATCTACGGCAACAGCATCTCCCAGCCGGCGATCGTGAACAGCATCGTGGCCCACCCTTCGCCCACCGAGGTCACCGCGATCAACCTCATCCTGTCGATCGTGTTCAGCGTGACCGGGGTCTGCTTCGGCATCTACCTGATGGACCGGATCCCCCGCAAGACGCAGCAGATCGCCGGCCTCGGCCTCTGCGGCGCGGCGCTGCTGTCCATCGGTGTGGTGCCCGGGGCGACCACGAACCTGGGGATCTTCGTGGTGCTGTTCGGGCTGGCGTCGTTCGGCTCCACGTTCGGGCCGAGTCCGACGACGATGGTGTTCGCGGCGGAGTCGTTCCCGGTCAGCGTGCGGTCCACCGGGCACGGGCTGTCCGCCGGCATCGCGAAGGCCGGCGCCTACGTCGGTGCGCTCGCCGCGCCGCTCATGCTGGCCAGCGTCGGGCTGCGGGCCACCGAGTTCGCCGCCGGGCTCTGCTTCCTGCTCGGCATCCCGTTCACGCTGCTGCTGAGGGAGCCGTCCGGGCGCAGCCTCGAGGACATCGGGAGCGGCCGGCCCGCGCCGCGCGACCGGCGGGTCGAGGCGCCGGTGCCGGCCGGTCAGCTGCCGTAGAGCCAGTCGACGTAGCGGTAGTCGGCAGGGTCGCGGTCGGTGAGCATGGCATTGCGTACGGCACGGAACAGGCCGTCGCAATGCCACAGCTCACCCCAGTCCCGGGCCGTGCGCTGCACCCGGGCCGTGCGGACCGTGCGCACCTCGGCGTAGGCGTGCAGGGCGGCTGACCAGTCCACGGTGTCCGGGCAGGCGTCCGGGTGGGTGGCCGGGCCGGTGTGCTTGCCGACCATCGCGGCGAGACAGTCGGCGTCCTCGAGGGCCTGGCAGGCTCCCTGCGCCAGGTACTGCAGCATCGGGTGCGCCGCGTCGCCGGTCAGTGCCAGTCGCCCGGTCACCCAGTTGCCGATCGGCTCGCGGTCGAACATCCGCCACCAGCGGTCCCGCCACAGGCTCGGCAGCGCCGACCGGACCCGTTCGCATGTGCCGCTGAACGCCGCGTCCAGCTCGTCGGGGGTGCCCCAGTCCGGCGCCCCGGCCAGCGCCTTCGGGGACCGGAACACGGCCACCTGGTTGAAGATCTCGCCCCGGCGCAGCGGGTACTGCACCAGGTGGCAGTGTGGGCCGACGTGGAAGACCACGTCCTCCAGCGCCAGGTCGCTCGTGTCGGGAATCTCCGCCAGCGGTACCGCACCCCGGTACGCCACGTACGCCGAGCTGACCGGCTCATCGGTGCTCAGGCGTGACCGCAGCGCCGAGTTCAGCCCGTCCGCCGCCAGCACCACCGAGGCCTCGTCCCGCCGACCCGCGCTCACGGCGATCGCCCCACGGTCGTCGACCTGCACCACGTCCGTCACCTCGGCGTCGGTGACCAGGTCCACGCCGGCGGCGCGGCAGGCCTCGACGAGGATCCCGTGCAGGTCACTGCGGTGGATGACCACGTACGGGGCGCCGTAGCGGCGGTCCACGTCGGCCAGGTCGAGATGGCTCAGCTCGCGCCCGTCCACGGCGTCCCGCATCACCAGCCGGCGGGGCAGCACGCCGCGGGCCACGACCTCGTCCAGCAGTCCCCAGGAGCGCAGGATTCGGGTCGCGTTCGGCGCCATCTGCAGCCCGGCGCCCACCTCACCGAACCGCGACGCCTGCTCCAGCACGCGCACCCGCAGGCCCGCCCGCGAGAGCGCCAGCGCGCTGCCCAGCCCGCCGATGCCACCGCCGACCACCACCGCGTCGGTCATACCGGCACCACCTCGGTGCTGGGCACCGCTGCCGTCACCACGTTCTCCAGCCGGCCGAGCCCCTCGATCTCGGTGACCAGCACCGACCCGTCGGCGAGGTACCGGGCTGGCTTGCGCGCGTGCCCGACGCCGCCCGGGGTGCCCGTGGCGATCACGTCGCCGGGGTGCAGCGTGACGATCCGGGAGAGGTACTCCACCAGCGCGACCGGGTCGAACACCAGGTCGCCGGTGTCCGCCGACTGCACCGTCTCCCCGTCGACCTCGCAGCGCAGGGCCAGCGTGGGGCGCACGCCGCCGGGCAGCTCGTCCGGGGTGACCAGCACGGGTCCGAACGGTGTGCTCGCCTCGAACGTCTTGCCCTGCAGCCACTGCACGGAGCGGTACTGCCAGTCGCGCATGGTGACGTCGTTGAGCACCGCGAACCCGGCGATCGCCGCCTCGGCCGCCGCGGTGCCCGCCCGCCGCACGGAGGTACCGATCACGACCGCCAGCTCGGCCTCCCAGTCCACCGCCGCCGACTCCGGGTCCAGCGCGACCGGGTCCGCCGGGCCGACCAGAGCCTCGGGGAACTTGGCGAACAGCGTCGGGTACTCCGGCAGCTCGCGGCCCATCTCGAGGATGTGGGTGCGGTAGTTCAGCCCGACGCAGAAGATCTTGCCGGGGCGGGGGACCACAGGCGCCAGGTCGGCGTCGGCGAGTGTGTGGCGGGTGCAGCCGTCCCCCGCCGCGAGCTCCCGCCAGTTCGGGTCGGCCAGCAGCGCACCGACGTCGCGGGCGGCCAGCTCGACCGCGGTGGCGCCGTCCACCCGGGCCGCCCGGGTGCCTTCCGGGGTGCGCAGCGTCGTCAGCCTCATGCCGGCTCCGCCTCGACGTGCACGCGGTCGGCGTGCAGCCGCTCGAACAGCGGGGTGTCGCTGAACCGGAACAGGTCCAGCTCGGTCTCGGCGGTGAGCCGCAGCGGCACCCAGGACGGCACCGCAACGAGGTCACCCCGCTGCACCGACCACTCGCGCTCCCCGAGGCCGACCCGGCCAGCGCCGTCGAACACCTGCCAGACCGACGAGCCGACCTCGCGGCGGGCCGCCGTGCGGGTGCCAGCGCGCAGCCGGTGCATCTCGGCGCGCATGGTGGGCAGCACGTCGCCGCCGGTCGTCGGGTTGCTGAACCGCACCGCGGCGTGCCCGGGCTCCACCACACCGGGGTGCCCCTCGGCCTCGAGCGCCAGCTGGTCGGCGAGCGCCGCGTCGGTGTGCTCCCAGCGGTAGGCGGCGATCGGCGAGCTCGGCAGCGGCCCCGGCTGCGACACCGGCCGCAGCCCGGGGTGGGCCCAGAGGCGCTCCGCGCGCGAGCGGTCCGGCGTGGAGTGGTCGTCCACCACCTCGGGGCCGAGCTCGAAGAACGCCGAGCCGACGTGGTGCACCAACGGGATGTCCAGGCCGTCCAGCCAGGCCATCGGGGTGTCGCTCTGGTTGTGGTGGCCGTGGAACCGCCATCCCGGGGTGAGCAGGAAGTCGCCACGGCGCATGGCCACCGGGTCGCCGTCGACGACGGTCCAGACGCCCTCGCCCTGTACGACGAAGCGGAACGCGTGCTGCGTGTGCCGGTGCACGGGGGCGTCCTCGCGCGGGTTCAGGTACTGGATGGCGGCCCACAGTGTCGGCGTGGCGTAGGGCGCGCCGGCGAGCCCGGGGTTGGCCAGCGCGATCGCCCGCCGCTCGCCGCCGCGCCCGACCGGCACCAGGTCACCGGAGTGCCGCGCCAGCTCCAGCAGCCGCTGCCAGCGCCACACGTGCGCCTGGGCCGCCGGCCTCGGGCTGGTCGGCATCAGGTCGCCGATCTCGGTCCACAGCGGCACCAACAGCTCGCGCTCGAATCCGCGGTAGAGCTGGTCGAGCTCCGGGGACGGCGTCGGCTGACCCGGCGCGTCGGGGGCCCGCAGGGTGACAGGTGAGCTGGTCATACGGTCAAAACTACGGAAATTCTCAAGGCCAGGACATACGATTCTGGCATGAAGAACAAGCCGGCCTACAGCATCGAGTCGGTCGACCACGCGCTGCGGCTCGCGGTGCTGCTGCGCCAGGAGGGGCCACTGCGGGTCGCCGAGGTCGCCGAGCGGCTCGAGGTGGCGCGCTCCACGGCACACCGGCTGCTGGCCATGCTCGTCTACCGGGACTTCGCCGAACAGGGCCCCGACCGCCGCTACCAGGCCGGCCCGGCGATGCGCGGGTCCTCGGACGGCGAGCCGGTCGCCCAGCTGCGCACGATCGCCCTCCCCCACCTGCGTGAGCTGGTCGACCGCGTGGGCGAGACCGCGAACCTGATGGTGCTGCGGGGCGACCAGGCGCGGTTCGTGGCGACCGTCGAGTGCGACGCGGTGCTGCGGGTCGGCGACAGGGAGGGCCGGATGCTGCCGGCGCATCTCGCCTCCGGTGGCCGCGCGCTGCTCGCCCACCGGACGGACGCCGAGGTCGACGCCCTCTACGCGGGCGGCGACGTCGACCTGGAGGCGCTGCGACGGGGCCTGCGGCTGATCCGCAAGCAGGGCTTCGCGGTGAACAACCAGGGCACCGAGGCCGGCGTCACGGCGGTCGGGCGGGCGATCTTCCGGGCGCCCGGCACAGCCGTCGGCGCGCTGTCACTGGCGATGCCGACCGCCCGGTACAAGCGCGCCCGGCTGCCCGAGTGGGCCGGCGAGCTCGCCCGCTCGGCCACCCTGATCGAACACGACCTGGCCGCGTTGGCACACGACTGACCCGGCTGGGGCCGCACCGGCCGGCGAGGCAGCCCGAGGAGGCGGCCCGGCGAGACGGGCCGGCGAGGCCGGGCCGGGTGCGCCATGCCCGGCCCGCTGTTACCGAGCTGCACAGGAGGCTGTTGCACGAACCAGTGCGGGATTCGGTCTGCAGCCTCGGTCGGCGTTGGCGTGGTCGGGCTAGCGTTTGGGGGGTGGCCCGAGCAGGGCGAATCACTCCCGGTTCAGGCGGTGGGTGCGGTGGCCAGGCGGCTGAAGGGGGCGATCGTGGTGTCCGCGAGCGCG
>DATAYB010000284.1:0-12339 GCA_036272795.1 Pseudonocardia sp. | reverse complement strand
GCTCGCGCCGGCGGCCGTCTCGGAGCGCCTGTTGCGCCTCGGCAAGGTCGCCGCCACCCCGATGGACGGCTGGGGCCCCGCCGGCGAGCACTACCTGCGCCTCGTGTTCGCCAACGAACCGGTGGAGCGCCTCACCGACCTGGGTGCGCGCTTCGATGCCGCCCTGGGCTGACCTGACCGCTCACGGGACCGGGTAGCTGGTGACCCAGCGCCCACGCACCTGCCAGGTACCGCCGTCCCGCGTGAGGCCGCGCGTGCCGACCTGTTCACTCGTGGGAGGCTCACCCGGGCAGACTTGTCGTGACGAGCGTTGTCCGGAGGCCCTCTTGCCCATAGTGCCCCTGCGCCTTCGCGCGGTCGCCCTTGTCGCCGCCGCTGTGGTGTTGACCGCTTGCGAGGGCAGCCCAGTCCTGCCCTCGGCTGCCCCGGCGGCATCGGGTTCGGTGCCCCGCCGCTTGCCCGAACCCTTACCCGGCCCCGCGGAGCCCGCTGTCGCCCCACCGGTGACCGTTGCCGCCTCGGGGAGGGTGATCGCGGTCGGGTCCGCGCCGGAAGGCATCGTGGCCGATCCGGTCACCCGCACGGTGGCGGTGGGTGTGCGCCAACCCGATGAGTTGATCCTGATCAACGCCGATACCGAGCGGGTCAGCGCGACAGTTCCGCTGCCTGGTGTGCTGCGGCATCTGCAGCTGGCCGCACCCGGCGGACCGGTACTGGTCCCTGACGAAAGCTCCAACTCCCTGCTGCGCGTGGCATTGCCCGGTGGCGCCGTGCAGTCCCGGGTGGAGACGGGAAAGAGCCCCCACGATGCCAACCAGGCCGCCGACGGCACGATCTTCGTGGCCAACGAGGCAGGCGCCACCGTGGTGGCGGTGCGTGACAACCGAGTGGTGCACACGTTCACGGACGTCACTCAGCCCGCCGGTCTGGCCCACGTTGGCAACACGGTCGGGCTCGTCGACGTCCGCGAGAACACCCTCACCTTCTATGACGCGGCGACATTGGCACCGATCACCGAGCTGCCCGCTGGGATCGGACCGACCCATGTGCTCGCGGACAAGCACGGCCGCATGATCGTCGCTGACACCCGGGGTGACGCGCTCCTGGTCTACGCGCTCCCACCTCAGGCCCACCAGATCACGAGGATCGCACTGGCAGGGCGGCCCTACGGCATCACCTATGACCCGAACCGGGACCGGCTGTGGGTCACGGTCACCGCCACGAACCAGGTCGTCGGTTATGACACCAGCGCGTCCGTGCCCCGCGAGGTGGCGCGTCTCCCCACGGTCCGCCAACCCAACACGGTCGCGGTCGACCCGGTGACCGGCCGGTTGTTCATCACCGGCACGGTTGAAGGCACGGTCGAGGTCGTCGATCCCTGAACCCGGTCCCTGAACCCGATCGCGGAGGTCGGCCGAACTGGCGGCGCCCGCCCGGCCGCTCGGCAGTACGCCCGACGGCCCTTACTTGACCCCGACGACCATCGAGTCGGGCCCGGCCAGTGCCTTCACGTACGAGCTCCGGAACCCGGCCTCGTCCAGCCAGCCCCGGCAGTCGCCGCCGGTGTAGTCGAAGCCGCCCGGCGTCTCGATCAGCATGTTCAGGCTCATCAGCAGCCCGAACGCGTTCGCCCGCCGCTGGTCGTCGATCATCGCGTCATAGACGATCAACGCGCCGCCGTCGGGCAGCGCGGAGTAGGCCTTCCGGATCAGCGCTTTCTTCTCCGGCAGGCCCCAGTCGTGCAGGATGTGCCCCATCACCAGCACGTCCGCGCTCGGCACCGGGTCGGTGAAGAAGTCGCCTGGGTGGAACTGGAGCCGATCGGACAACCCGGCCGTCCGGACGTACTCGTCGAACACCGGCGCGACCGGCGGCAGGTCGAAGCCAGCGCCGCTGAGATGCCCGTGCCGGCTCGCCAGCTGCACCGGTAGGCAGCCCTGCGCGCAGCCGATGTCGATCACCGTGCGGTACCGGTGCCACGGGAACTCGACCGCGATCCGCTGCGCCGCCCCCATGCTCACCCCGGTCATGGCCTGCAGGAACAGCCGCAGTTGGGTCGGATCCTGGTAGATCACCTCGAAGAAGCTGCCGCCGGTCTTGATCTCGTTCTGCGCCGAGCCGGTGCGCAGGGCCTCCGTCAACGACCCCCAGAACCCGTAGAGCCGGTCGTTGGCTATGTCGAACACCCCGCCGATGTAGTGGGGCTTCGCGCGGTCCAGGAAAGCGTCGGCCTCCGGGGTGTTGTGGTAGCCGTCGTCGCCTCGGTCGAGCACGCCGAGCGCGACCAGCGCGTCGAAGAAGTCACGTGCGCCGCGCGCGTGCAGGCCGAGCCGCGTGGTCAGCTCCGCCTCGGGCAGGGGACCATCCGCCAGCTCGGTGAACACCCCGAGCTCGACGGCGCTGAGCAGCGTCTTCGAACCCCAGAACGCCAGTCCGAGCTGTAGCAGCCCGTCCGGGGCCGGCGCCGCGGAGTCGTCGTCCGCCGTCTCGACCGTCGTGTTCACCGTATCTGTGCCATGTCCTGAACTCACCGTCATCGAGCCCTCCCTCTCGCTGGTCCGTGCCAGCGAGCATGGGTGGACCCGGACCGGTAGGCGATCGCCTCCGACCAAAATGGGCAGGCCGGCGGCACAAGTTGGCCAACTCACAGGTCGTGGCCCGCGGCGATGTCAGTGAGCCCGTGCCATGGTGAGCACAGTTTTGATGTCGTTGTCGCGCGGAGTGAGCGCATCGGCGAACTCGGTGATGTGGACCTCGCGGGTGATGAGACGTCCGAGCCAGGTCGGGTCGGCCTTTGCGAGAGCCGAGGCGGCGAGTCGGTAGTGGCGGCGGTTGGCGTTGACCGACCCGAATACGACGATGTTGCGCAGGACGATTCCTTGGTTGATTCGGCCGAGGTCAATGGTTCTCCTGTGGCTGTGTGGCGACAGCCCGCACAGGCACACACCGGCGTTGGGCGGACTCGACGCGATGACATCGGGGACGCCGACCCCGGATTCAGCTTGAATGCGAACTCCGCATGGGTGCGATAGCGTTCGCTGGCGTAGCCATGGCGGCCTTTGATACCGCGCTCGGTGAATCGACCGTTGCGGCACATGTCCCATTCGCCCACCGCGCAATTCGGGCAGGGCACCGGATCGGGGCGACGCACACCCCGATGGTGAGCGTTTCGACGAGCACGGGTCCGTCTTCAATCGGCGGTTCGGGCACGTCACGCAATTCGGCGGAGTGCGCGACTCCCGGCAGGACAGTCAAGGCGTGCTTGCTCCTATGCTGCCGCCATGGTGACCGAGGGGCTGATCGCCTGGCTGCGCGACTCCGACCCGGCCCTGCGCTGGCAGGTCGAGCGCGACCTCGCCGGCGAGCCGGCCGAGGTCTGGCAGGCGACGCGGGCGAGTGTCGCGACCTGTGGTTTCGGCGCGCGGCTGCTGGCGCTGCAGGATCCGGACGGCCAGTGGGCGGGCGGCGCGTTCTTCCCCGCCGACTTCGACTTTCACGGCCCCGAGGCGGCGGCGGGCGCCGGCCAGCCCTGGACAGCGACCACGTGGTCGCTCAACACGCTGCGGGAATGGGGCCTCGACGCCGAGGTGCCTCGGGCGCGCCGCACGGCTGAGTTACTCGCCGAGCACAGCCGCTGGGAGTACGAGAACCTGCCGTACTGGGGCGGCGAGGTCGACTGCTGCATCAACGCCTGGACCGTCGCGAACGGCCTGTGGCTGGGCGCCGACATCACCGGCGTCGTCGACTGGTTCCTGGAGCACCAGCTGGCCGACGGCGGGTGGAACTGTGAGTGGGTCGAGGGCTCGACGCGGTCGTCGTACCACTCGACGCTCAACAGCCTCAAGGGACTGCTTGCCCACGACGCCGCGACCGGAGGCACCGACGCGACCCGCGCCGCCCGCCGGGCGGGCGAGGAGTACCTCCTGTGCCGTCGGCTGTACCGCCGCCTCTCGACGGGCGAACCGGTGGCACCCTGGGTCGGCCGCTTCGCCTACCCGCCCCGGTGGACCTACAGCGTGCTCAACGCGGCCGAGTACTTCCGCGAGGCCGCACTGCTCGACGGGACCGCGCCGGATCCCCGGATGGCCGAGGCGATTGAGCTGGTCCGAGCCGCCAGGCAGCCGGACGGGACCTGGCTGCAGGCCCGCCGGCATCCCGGCCGGGTGTGGTTCGACGTCGACGTGCCCGAGGGGGAGCCCTCGAAGTGGCTGTCCCTGTCCGGGACGCGGGTGCTCGCCTGGTGGGACGCGGAGTGCGCTCCGAGCCGTATTTGAGTCAGCCGCGGCCGTCAGTGCGCCTTACGCTGGGCCGATCAATGTGGAGAGTGGGCGCGGCGCCTCTCGGCTGGTCGGTCGCGACGCCGAGCTGGCCGTCGCCAGGGCCGAGACCGAGCGGGCCGCCGGTGGCGAGTTCCGCTGCTTGTTGGTGCTCGGTGAGGCCGGCGTCGGCAAGACGCGGCTTGCCCGGGAGCTGCTCACCGGGCGCGTGACCGGGCTGTCCGCGCGGGCCTACCCACTGGGCGGCGCGAGCGAGTTCGGGCTCTGGTCCGAGGCGCTGGAGGGGCAGCTGCGCGGGCTGCCCGCCGCCGAGGTGTCCGCCCTGTGCGCGGGGTTCCTGGACGACCTCGCGGTGCTGGTGCGCAGTGTCGCCGCCGTCCGCGGCCAGCTCGGCCCTGCCGACCAACCGGAGGTCGCGGTGGGGGAGCAGCCCCGGTCCCGGTTGCTCGCCGGGCTTGCCGCGCTGCTGGACAACCTCGCGCGCCGCGCGCCGGTGGTGGTGCTGCTGGACGACGTGCACCTGGCCGACGCCTCGTCCTGGGAAGCGCTCGCTTACCTGGCGCGCAACCTGGCCCGTGCGCCGGTGCTCGTCATCGCCACCGCCCGCCGCGCCGAGCTTGCCGACCAGCCGTTCGGGGTCGACGTGCTGGCCTCGCTGGAGCAGGAGGGCTGCCTGCGCCGGCTGTCGCTCGAGCCGTTGCCGCCGCCTGCCGTCCGCCAGCTTGCCGAGTCGGTGCTGCCCGAGTCACCGCCGCCGGCACTGCTCGACTGGCTGGACGAGCGCGCCCGGGGTAACCCGCTCTACCTCCTCGGCCTGCTGCGGGCGCTGCTCGACGAGCACGCCGACCTGGGCGCCCCCGCGCTGCGCACCCTGCCCGAGGCGCTGACCGGCCAGGTGGCGCGGCGGGTGCGGGCACTCGACCCGGCCGCCGTCGACGTGCTGGAGCTGCTCGCGGTACTGGGCCGGCGGGTCGAGCTGCGCGGCCTGGTCGGCCCGAGCGAGCGTCCGACCGAGGTGCTGGCCACCGCGCTGGACACGCTCAGCCGGCACGGCCTGGTCACGGAGCAGGAGCGCGGGCCGGACCTGAGCTACGAGGTGGCCCACCCGCTGATCCAGGAGGCGGTGTACCTCGGCATCGGGACGGCCCGCCGCCGGCTGCTGCACCGCCGGGCGGGACAGGCACTGCTCGCCGCCGGCCGGCTCGGCGCGGCCGCGCCCCACTTCGCCGCCGCCGCCCAGCCCGGCGACCCGGAGGCCGTCGCGGTGCTGGTCAGGGCCGTGCGGCGGGCCGAGGAGCGGGAGGCGTACCACGAGGCGCTGGAGATCCTGGCCTCGCTGGTGGACCTGCTGCCGGCCGGTGACCCGCGCTGGCGGGAGGTCGTCGCGGCGCTGTCCTGGCGCGCCCAGTGGGTGGTCGACCACCGTGCCGACGCGCACGCCGTGCTCGGGGTCGGCCCGATGCGCCGGATCGACGCGGTGCTCGCCGGCCTGCCCGCGCCCGCCGAACGCGCCGTGGTGAAGTTCCGACTCGCCAGCTTCCTGGCGTGGGGCGGCGGCGAGCTCGCGGAGGCGGCCACCGAGTGCCGGCGGGCGGGCGCGCTGTTCACCGAGGCCGGGGACCGCGGCAGCGCCCTGCTCGCCGAGCACGAGCTGGCCTGGATCGGGGCACTGGCCGGTGACCTGGGCGGACTGGGTGACACCGCCGCCCGCATCGCCGCCGAGGCCACCGCCACGGCGGACCGGACGCTGCTGCTGCGCGCCACCCGCAGCCTCATCCTGGTCGAGCAGAACGCGGGTCGCTTCGCGGCCGGCGAGGCCCGCGTTGCCGAGACGATCGCGCTGGCCAGGGCCACCGGCGACCGCTACGCCGAGGTCATCGGCCGGTGTTGCCGCGCCATCGGGCTGAGCTTCGAGGGCCGTGGCGCCGAGGCGATGGCCTGCCTGCCACCGGACGGGCCGGACGCCGAGTGGGCCGACCCGGTCGGGTTGAACGCGCGGAGCATGGCGCACTGGTGCACCGGCGACTTCGCGGCGGCGGTGTCGACCGGCCTGGCCAGCCTCACCGAGGCACCCGGCCCGCTCAGCAAACGGCGTGGGTTGCCGCTGTTCTTCACCACGCTCGCCGCCATCGAGAACGGCCAGCACGAGGTGGCCCGGCGGCTGGTGGCGCGGGGACGCGCGACCTACCGGGACCGGGACTGGTTCGTCTACAGCCACTGGATGGTCCACGCCGAGGCGGTGCTGCGCTGGCGCACCGGCCCGGTCGAGGCAGCTGGCGCGCAGGTCACCGTGATGTGGCGGACCGCCGAGCGGCTGCGTGAGATGGGCAGCGCGGTGAGCGCCGCGCTCGTGTTCGCCGACCTCGCCGAGCTGGCCGACGCCGAGCTCCACCGCGTGGGGACCAGCAAAGCGGCGAACGCCGCCGAGGCCGGTGCGTCGGCGGCACGCGGGCTGGCGGGGATCGCCGAGGACCTCGA
The DNA here is from genome assembly GCA_036272795.1 of Pseudonocardia sp. Lineage (GTDB taxonomy): Bacteria > Actinomycetota > Actinomycetes > Mycobacteriales > Pseudonocardiaceae > Pseudonocardia. Next base: position 5,584 of record DATAYB010000284.1, on the reverse strand, counting down.
CCGGGACCTCTACCGAGGGATGGCCGACACCGCGGTGGCACTTCGCGCGCTCGTCGCCGGCGACGGGGAAGCCGCGGAGCTGGCCGCCGGGGCCGCCACGCGCCGGTTCGCCGGCCTGGGCTGCCGGGCCCACCACGCTCGCGCGCTGCACGTACTGGGCCGGGCGATGGCGCTCCGCGAGCCGGACCGCGCGGTGGGAGTGCTGCGGCAGGCCGCGGAGCTGTTCGCCGACTGTGGCGCGCCGTGGCGCCAGGCCCGCACCCTCGACGAACTGGCCCGGCTCGGGGGCGCGGGGCGGCGGGCGGGCTGGGCGGTACAGGGGGCGGCCGCGCTGACCCGGCGCGAGCGTGAGGTGGCCCGGCTGGCCGCCCGGGGCGCCACCGCGCGCGAGATCGCGGCGCGGCTGTTCATCGGCGAGCGCACCGTGGAGACCCACCTGGGTCGGGTGTATGCGAAGCTCGGCGTCGGCTCAAAGCCGCAGCTGGCGGCCCGCGCGACCGAGTTCGAGCTGTGAGCGCTCTCCTCGGCGGCTCCGTACCGGGGTCCGGGCTTTTCCGGATCCGACGACCCCGTGCCTCCGCCTAACGTCCGGCGCCATGACCAGCTACGACACCCTGCGCGGCCAGCATCTCGCGGACCTCGCCTCGGCCGCCGGCGAGCTGCTCGGCCGGGTGGACTGGTCCGCCGGGCGGCTCGCCGAGCATCGGCGGACCGAGCTGCGCAGGCTGGTCCGCACCGCGCGGGCGGCCTCGCCGTGGCACCGCGCCCGGCTGCGCGATGTCGACCCGGACCGGCTGGACGTGCACTCCCTCGCCGAGCTGCCTCCGATGACGAAGGCCGACCTGATGGCCAACTTCGATGAGATCGTCACCGACGACCGGCTGCGGCTGGACGGGGTCGAGGCGTACCTGGACTCGCTGGACGGGACCGACGCCTACCTGCTGGACAGGTACCACGCCTGCGCGTCCAGTGGCTCGAGCGGGCGGCGCGGGGTGTTCGTCTACGACTGGGACGGCTGGCTGCTGGCGTTCGTCGGCCTGTTCCGGCACCTGCTGCGGCATCAGGCCGGGCCGGGCGGCGGACCCACGAGGATGGCCGTGCTGGGTGCCGCCAGGGCCACCCACCAGTCCGCCACCATGCCGCAGACGTTCTCCGGGACGGCGGTCGACATGCGGCGGTTCCCGGTGACGCTGCCGCTGGCCGAGATCGTCGCAGGCCTGAACGAGTACCGGCCGACGGTGCTCAACGGCTACCCGACGGCTCTCTACCCGCTCACCCGGGCGGCAGAGTCGGGCGAGCTGCGGATCGCGCCCAGCGCCGTGCTGTCGATCTCCGAACCGCTGCTGCCGGAGATCCGGGCCGCGCTGACGCGAGCCTGGAACGCGCCCGTGCTCAACGTCTGGGGTGCGTCGGAGGGTGCCTCGGCCGGTTCCTGCGGGCGCGGACCGGGACTGCACCTGAGCGACGACCTGGCCATCGTCGAGCTCGTCGACCGGCAGGGCCGCCCGGTGCCGCCGAACCAGCTCGCCGCCAAGGTCTACGTCACCGTGCTGTTCAACCACACCATGCCGCTGATCCGCTACGAGATCACCGACGAGCTCATGGCCCTGGAGGGGCCGTGCCAGTGCGGGTCGGTGTTCCAGCTGGTCGACGATCCGAAGGGCCGGCTCGACGACACCTTCCACTACGCCGGCGCGACCGAGGTGCTGGTGCACCCGCACGTGTTCCGATCCGCACTGGGCAAGCGGGGCGACGTGCTCGAGTACCAGGTCCGGCAGACCCCGGCCGGCGCCGACGTCGCGGTGTGCTGCGAGGGGCCGGTCGACCTCGCCGCGCTCGCCGGCGACCTGCGGGCCGGGCTCGCCGGGCTCGGGCTGCCCGGCGCGGAGGTCACCGTCAGCCCGGTGGCGCGCATCGAGCGACACGCGAGCGGCAAGCTGCAGCGGTTTCTGCCGCTGCCGCTGCCTGAGGCTGGGGCTGGGGCTGGCAGTGCGGTGCGGGCCGCTGCCGCTCAGCGCGGCAGCAGCAGTCAGTGCAGCAGCAGGGGAACCGAGAGCACCGCGACGTAGTAGGCCATGAACTGCACGCCGGACGTCATGCCCAGCACCCGGTTGGCCAGCCCGCCGACGGCGCCGATGGACACGCTCACGGCGAGCCCGAGCAGCCCGCCCTCGTACCAGGACACCACCGCGATCAGGGCGGCGAACGCGCCGATCAGTGCCTCGTGGCTGATCGTGCGGGACGCCCAGGCACTGGCGGCGCGGGCGTAGCGCATCGCGAACGGGTACGCCGCGACCCCCGCGATCACGACTCCGACCAGCCCGTACACGAGGAACTGCCAGGGCTGCAGCAGGCTGTGTAGATTGTGCACTCCGCCGCCCGGCCCGTGGACGGTGTAGACCGGCGGGGCGTTGAACAGGGCCGCCGCCGGACCGGCCGCGACCGGGCTGAGCGGCAGGCCGAACGCGACGAGGGGGATCAGCGTCTCGGCGAGGTACGTCGACTCGGTGGTGCCGTTCTTGACCGCCATCAGCGTGGTCAGCCGCCGGTACGGGTGCCGGATCCGGGCGCCGACGATCTCGCCGGCCAGCACGGTCGCGGCGACCGGGCTGAGCATGAACGTCGTGGAGGTCACCCCGGCCGCCACCGCGGTCGTGACCGCCTGGCGGCGGCTCAGGATCGTCAGCGGGTTGGGGAACCAGCGGCCGCCGGCCCCGAGGTCCGGCGCCAGCCACACGGTGCGTGTGCCGGACCGGGGCAGGGTCTGGCGCCCGGACCGCGAGGTAGCGACCAACAGGTCGACCACCAGCGGGCCGATCGCGATGCCGAGGAAGAAGCTGATCGAGAGTGGGGTGCCGAGCGCGGCGGTGGCCAGCCCGTTCAGGGCCGCCACGAGCAGCGCGAACGGGGCGATCGCCAGCACGCTGGCCCAGCGCCCCGGCGAGAAGTAGCCGACGAACACGGCGGCGACCAGGAACACGAACGGCGCGGCGAGCTTGAGCGGCCCGGCCAGCGGCGCGAGCAGTGCGGCGATGCCGACCGAGATGGGCACGGCGATCAGCGCGGCGAGCAGGCCACCGGCGAGGGCCTTGCGCAGCGCGATGTGTGGGGCACCGAGCCGGCGCAGCGCGGTCGCGTCGTCCAGCAGCGGCACCGCGGTGGTGTCGCCGGGGATGCCGAGCAGGGTGGTCGGGATGGCGTGGGTCATGTGCTTGGACACCGCGCCGGCGATGAAGAACGTCAGCACCCCGGCCGGCGGGGTGCCGAGCAGCACCACGAGCAGGGTGATCGGGGCGAGGGTCGCGGTCTCGTCGGTGCCGGACACCAGCCCGATCGCGGCGAACACCACCGCGCCGAGCACCCCCATGCCCACCGCCCAGACCAGCCCGTCGACGATCACGACCGGGCCTCCGGCACCGGCAGGACCTCCGAGGCCGGCGGGGCGTCCGGGACGGGCATGGCGTCCGGGGCGAGGCCCAGGGCGCGCAGCTCGCCCTGGACGTCGCGGGGGAGTGCCGCGAACTCCTCGGCGGTGCCACCGAGGCTCTCGAGCTCGGCGAGCGCAGCGGCCCTGTCCGTCTCCGGGCCTTCGGCCAGCGCCCGCTTCGGCGGGAACAGCCGCGCGCAGACGGCCGCGCCGAGCACGCACCCGACGAGCCCGATGAGCAGCGCGTACCCACCGGCCAGCGCCGGCTGGTGGAGCACTCCGGCCAGCACAGCCCGCGATACCAGGAACGCCGGCAACCCGATGGCGACGCACAGTGCGATCGAGAGGGACAGCTGGCGCGGGTCGACGGCGTCGTTCCAGACGATCCGGTACGGCAACTCCTCGGGCGACGGGTCGGCGTGGCTGGCGTCCGGGGAGCGCGCGGGGTCGCGGGGCTGCCCTGAGTCGTCCTGCCTCGCGGGGGGAGTGGTCGACAAGGGGCTCCTCCGGTGGACGCGGCGCGGGGCGACGGAACGACGGCCGCACAGACCGTTCCCTCACCGCGCAGACTGTGCGCGGTCTGTGCTGGGGGTAGACGGTCTGTGCGGGGGCGGTGGTCAGGGCGCGGTGGCGCGGAGTTCGGCCAGGACGCGTTCAGCGTGGTCGGCGTGGACGGCGCTGTCGGTGATCATGCGGGCCACCACGGTGGGCAGCTCCTCAGCGGTGGCGCCGACGGTGGTGGCGATGTTGCGGGCGTGCAGCGACATGTGCCCACGCTGGATGCCCTCGGTGGCGAGGGCACGCACGGCGGCGAAGTTCTGCGCCAGGCCGACCGCGACGATGATCTCGGCGAGCTCGGCGGCGGTGTGCACCCCGAGGATGGCGAGCGCGGCCTGCGCCACCGGGTGTGTCCTGGTCGCCCCGCCGACCAGCCCGACCGGCATCGGCAGCTCCAGGGTGCCGACGACGTTGCCGTCGGCGTCGCGCTCGAACCGGGACAGCGAGGTGTAACCGCCCGACGGCCCTACCGCGTGCGAGTGCACGCCGGCCTCCACGGCGCGGGTGTCGTTGCCGGTGGCCAGCACGACGGCGCTGATCCCGTTCATGATCCCCTTGTTGTGGGTCACGGCGCGGTACGGGTCGGCCTCGGCCAGTGCGGCGGCGTGCACGATGTCGTCGACGACCGCCGGGCCGCCCAGCGCGTCGGCCTCGAACACCGCCCGCGCGCGGGACAGCCGCAGGTCGGCCTTGTTCGTCAGGATGCGCAGCAGGGCGCGGCCGCCGGCGATCTCGGCGGCCCGGGACGCGACGGCCTCCGCCATGGTGTTCACCGCGTTGGCGCCCATCGCATCGCGCACGTCCACGTGCAGGTGCAGCACGACGTAGCGGCCCGCGCGGGAGTCCACGATGCGCACGCTGATCTCGCGCGCGCCGCCGCCGAGCTCCACCAGCTTCGGGTCCTGCGCGTTGGCCAGCGCAACCAGCTCGTCCCGCGCGTCCAGCAGCCGCAGCCGCCCGCCCGCCGGGTCGGCCACCCCGACGATCTGCACCTGCGTCTGCATGATCGGCTGGCTCGACGACGTGTGGAAGCCCCCGAGCCGGCGCGCGACCTTGGCCGAGTTGCTGGCCGCCGCGACGACGGAGGCCTCCTCGGTGGCCATCGGCACGAGCACCTGGCGGCTGTTGACCACGAAGTTGGTGGCCAGGCCCAGCGGCACGCCGAGCACGCCGACCGCGTTCTCGATCATGTGGTCGGCGAGGCTGACGGCCATGCCCTGTTCCGGGTCGAGCACCGCGAGCTGAGCCGGGTCGAGCTCGGCGGCCGCGCCGAGCGCCGCCCGCCTGGCCTCGACGGACAGGTCCCGGAACCCGGGGACGCGGCTGGTGCGCGGCATGTGGGGCCCTCCACCTCGATGTGGCTGCTGACCCCGTTGACGGTAGGTGCGGCGGTGGCGCGCAACCATGTACCAACGGTCCAGCAAACCGGCGTTTGTGATGGACCTCCTCCTATGATCCGGGACAGGTGTGGACCGAGACGGTTGGCGCACTCCGACCGTTCCCCGGGGTCCCCGGCGATCCGACCGTGTGCGCCAACCGTCGAGGCCTGAGGCCTACATCTGGTAGGACTTGCTCTGCCGAGCCAGGACATGCTCGCGG
>DATAYB010000283.1:0-8281 GCA_036272795.1 Pseudonocardia sp. | reverse complement strand
CGGCCTCCGTGCCGGCCACGACGGTGTCCATGTCCAGCCGCTTCATGATGACTAACGATGTGAGGATCTTGAGTAAGGACGCAGGGCGCTCCCGGGCGTGCGGGCTGCGTGCGGCCAGCACGGCGCCGGTGTCCAGGTCGGCGAGGACCCAGGACACCGAGTCCTGGACCGAGGGCGGCGGCGGGGCGCCCTCGGGCAGCACGTTGCCGCACTCGCCCATCCTCGGCCTGCCGACCGGCTGCGCAGGGACCGGCAGCGGCGGCGGGGCCAACGTGCCCGGGTGGGGCTGCTCCGACGCGTCGATCGCCGGCGGTGGGGCGACCGCGACCGTGCAGCTCGCGTCGTCCGCCGCCGGTGCCTCGTGCGCCGCCGCCGGTGCCTTGTGCGCCGTCGCCGGTGCCTCGTGTGTCGTTGCCTCGTGCGTGGTCGGCGGCGGCTTGGGTCGCTCGGACGCCGCGAATGCCGACCCGGATGTGCCCAGCACGGCACCCAGTGCGACACCCAGAGTCGCGATTGCCACGGCCGAGCGTCGGACAGTCACGACCGGAAAGGTTAGTCCCCTCAGTTCGGCGAGGTGCTGGAGCGCTCCGCCTCCGCCTTCACCGCGGCCAGTGTCGTGGCCATGCCGTCGCACATCTCCTCGTCCAACTTGCCCTTGAACAGCAGGTTCGCCGCCAACCGGATCGGCGCGACGGGTTCGCCGACCCGGTTGCGCCACTGGGTGAGCAGCGTGCCGCCGCCGTCGGCGGGCTCGACCCGCCAACCCCACTGCATCCTGTTCTCGTTGACCTGGAACGCGAACGTGCTGGTCGGCTCACACTCGATGACCTTGCACGTGGTGAGCCAGCGCATCTTGCCGCGCTTGTTGAAGCCGATGAACCGGGCGCCCTCCACTGGCCCGGATGCACCCATGATCCATTTACCGCCGGTGTTGCTGTCGCTGAACCTGCCCATCTTGGTGATGTCGCTGACGAGCGCCCACACCTCTTCGGGCGCTGCCTCTATCGTCACACTGGCCTCATCCATGACGCCTCCCTTCTAGATCGCAATGATTCTGGTCTGTGAACGACTTGGGCAAGTCCTGGTCACGCGTCGGTACCGGCTAGTAGCGTGCCCGCGGGGCAATCGGGGTCACGATCTTGACCAAAACGGAGGTGGCGGGATGCGTCGAGCGTCGGTGCTGACCGCGGTGCTGTTGGCCGCGGTGCTCAGCCTGGTGGGTTGCGCGAAGGACACCGGCTCGACAGGCTCGTCCGCCAGCGGTACCGCCACCGACTGCAAGCGCAACCCGGCTCCGACCGGGGCAGCCCCGGCCGCCCCGCCGCCCGTCGCGGCCCACGGCACCAACGCCAGCGCTCTCCATGTCGGCGTGTCCTTCGACGTCGGCGGCCGGGGTGACGCGTCCTTCAACGACGCCGCCGCGGCCGGGCTGGACCGGACGAAGGCACAGCTCGGGGTCACCGACTCCAAGGAGCTGACCGCCGCGGTGGGGGAGAGCGAGGACGCCACCGCCGGCCGGCTGCGCCAGCTCATCGCGGGCGGCTACAACCCGATCATCGCCGTCGGCTTCAAGTACGAGCCGGCGATCGAGGCCGTCGCACCGACCGCCCCGAACACCAAGTTCGCGCTGATCGACAGCACCGCCGACGGCGTGCCCAACGTGACCCCGCTGCTGTTCGCCGAGCAGGAGGGGTCCTTCCTGGTCGGCGCCGCGGCCGCGCTGAAGACCAAGACCTGCCACATCGGGTTCGTCGGCGGTGTGCAGACGCCGCTGATCCAGAAGTTCGAGGCGGGCTTCAAGCAGGGCGCCAAGGCGGTCGCGCCGGACATCAAGATCGAGACCAGCTACCTCTCCCAGGCCGGCGACCTGAGTGGCTTCAACGACCCGGCCAAGGGCGGCGAGGCGACCAAGGGTGAGCTGGACGCCGGCGCGGACATCGTCTACGCGGCGGCCGGCGCCTCCGGCTCCGGTGCGTTCCGCGCGATCAAGGCGGCCAGCACCCCGCAGAGCCCGAAGTGGGGCATCGGCGTCGACTCCGACCAGTACAACGACAAGACGCTGTCCGACGTCAAGGACATCATCATGACGTCCATGGTCAAGCGGGTCGACGTGGCCGTCTACGACTACGTCGCGGCTGTGGCCAGCAACAACGTCGCCAGCATCCCGAAGGTCTTCGACCTGAAGGTGGATGGCGTCGGCTATGCGACCTCAGGCGGCTTCGTGGATGACATCAAGAGCGACCTGGACGCGTACAAGGCGCAGATCATCAGCGGCGCGATCAAGGTGTCCACGACCCCCGCGCAGTGACGGGCCCGGACTGAGCACAGAGCGAGCACTGTGAACGCGAACCTGGCCGTCCAACTGGTCGGCATCAGCAAGAGCTTTCCCGGCGTCGTCGCGAACAGCAACGTCGACCTGCAGGTCCGCGCCGGCGAGGTGCACGCGCTGTGCGGTGAGAACGGGGCCGGCAAGTCGACCCTGATGAAGATCCTCTACGGCATGCTGCAGCCGGACTCGGGGCGCATCGAGGTGAACGGCGAGCCGGTCCGGTTCCGCTCGCCGTCCGACGCGATCAAGGCCGGCATCGGCATGGTGCACCAGCACTTCATGCTCGCCGACAACCTCACCGTCGCGGAGAACGTGCTGCTCGGCGCCGAGGCCCAGCACGGCATCGGCGGCAAGGCGCGGCGCCGGATCGGCGAGCTGGCCGCCACCACCGGTCTGCGCGTCGACCCCGACCTGGCGCTGGCCCGCCTCGGGGTCGCCGACCGGCAGCGCGTGGAGATCCTCAAGGTGCTCTACCGGGGCGCGCGCGTGGTCATCCTCGACGAGCCGACCGCGGTGCTCGTGCCGCAGGAGGTCGACGAGCTGTTCGGCACCGTCCGGCAGATGCGCGAGCAGGGCTATACCTTCCTGTTCATCTCCCACAAGCTCGACGAGGTGCGCTCCATCGCCGACACCATCACGGTGATCCGGCGGGGCCGCTGCGTCGGCACGGTCGACCCGCACACGGTGACCAGCCGGCGGCTGGCCGAGATGATGGTGGGCAGCGAGCTGCCGGACCCGGGGTCGCGGGAGTCCACGGTCACCGACCGCGAGGTGCTGCGGGTCGAGGGACTCACGCTGCTCGCCGAGAGCGGCGACCGGCACGTGCTGGACGAGGTCAGCCTGACCGTGCATGCCGGCGAGGTGCTCGGCATCGCAGGCGTCGAGGGCAACGGGCAGACCGAGCTGGTCGAGACGATCATGGCGATGCGGAAGGCGGCGTCCGGTCGGGTGCTGCTGGCGCGGTCGGGCGGGGCCGGGTCTGACGGGGCCGAGGTCGATCTGACCGCCCTGGACACGCTGGGCCGGCGCGAGGCCGGCATCGGCTACATCCCGGAGGACCGCACCCGGCACGGCCTGCTGCCCAGCCAGCCGCTGTGGGCCAACCGGATCCTCGGCTACCAGAGTCGACTCCCTGTGTCACGGGGCGTGCTGCTGGACGTGGCCGCGACCAGGGCGGACACCGAGCGGATCGTCACCGAGTTCGACGTGCGCACCCCTGGCGTGGATGTGCCGGCGGCAGCGCTCTCCGGCGGCAACCAGCAGAAGCTGGTGGTCGGCCGCGAGCTGTCCGGTGACCCGGTGCTGCTGATCGCCTCGCACCCGACGCGCGGGGTGGACGTCGGCGCGCAGGCCCTGATCTGGGACGCGATCCGGGACGCCCAGCGCAAGGGGCTCGCCGTGCTACTGATCTCCGCCGATCTCGACGAGCTGATCGGGCTCTCCGACACGATCAAGGTGATGCTGCGCGGCCGGCTGGTCGCCGAGGCCGATCCGGCCACCGTCACGCCCGAGCAGCTCGGCGCCGCGATGACCGGGGCCGCCGAGTGAACCGAACGAGCCGGGCCGGGCGCGCGAGCCGGGGGAACGGGGCCGCCGGGTGAACGGGGTACTGACCGGCTGGCTGCGCGGACGGTTATTGGCGCCGGTGCTCGCGGTGACGTTCTCGGCGCTGCTGTGCGCGGTGGCGCTGCTGGTCAGCGGCGACGCGCCGTGGACCGCGCTGAAGGTGATGGTCAGCCAGGTCGGCCAGGGCACCACCGCGGTGGACATCGTGAACAGCGCCGCCGTCTACTACCTGTCCGGGCTGGCCGTGGCGCTGGGCTTCCAGATGAAGCTGTTCAACATCGGCGTGGAGGGGCAGTTCCGGCTGGCGGCGTGCGTGGCGGCGATCGTCGGCGGGCTCTGGGCGCTGCCTCCCGTGCTGCACACGGTGTTGATCATTCTGGTCGCGGTGCTGGTGGGCGCGGGGTGGGCCGGCATCGCCGCGCTGCTCAAGGCGTACCGGGGCGTCAGCGAGGTGATCTCCACGATCATGCTGAACGCCATTTCCACCGGCGTGATCGCCTACCTGATCAGGCCCGACACGTTCGGCGTCCTGGAGGGCAACAACATCTCCACCAAGCCGATCGCGCCCAGCGGCCAGTTCCCTGGCATCTCGCTCGGCGACAAGGGCACGGTGTTCGGCATGGTCTTCGTGGCCGCCGCGCTGGGCGTCGGCTACTGGTTCATGCTCGGCCGCACCCGGTTCGGCTTCGAGCTCAAGGCCTCCGGTGAGTCACCGACCGCGGCCGCCGCCGGCGGGGTGAACGCGCGCCGGATGACCGTGCTCGCGCTGCTGCTGTCCGGTGCGGTCGCCGGCATGGTCGGGCTGCCCGAGCTGCTCGGCCGGGACTTCGCGTACACGCTCAACTCGCCGCAGGGCTACGGCTTCACGGGCATCGCGATCGCGCTGCTCGGCCGCAACAACCCGGTCGGGATCGCCGCCGGCTCGCTGCTCTGGGCCTTCCTGGACAAGGCCGCGCTGGCGCTGGACAACATCGGCGTGCCCCGCGAGATCGCCGTGATCATGCAGGGGGTGACGGTCATCTCGGTCGTGATCGCGTACGAGATCGTGCGCCGCTACGAGCTGTCCGCGCAGCGCCGCAAGGTCGCCTCGGACGCCAGCGTGGCGCTCGGCTCCTCGGACGCGCCGCCTTCGTCGGGCCCGCCGCCCTCCGGCCCGCCGTCCTTGGGTTCAGCGGCAGGGCCGTCGTCCTCCGGGCCGGCCTCCGGACTGGCCGGCTCCAGCGGGAACCCCTCGGAGGCCCGGTGACCACGGTGAACCCGACCGCCGCGCCCGGTCCGGCCCCGGCCACCGTGCCGGCGGGGCCGCCGCCGAAGCGCCGGCTCCCGGGCTGGGCGCGGGGTGCCGGCGCGGCCGGGGCGGCGGTGGCCGTGCTGGTGGTGACCTCGGCGCTGACCGGCCAGCACGAGCTGACCTCGTCGGGCACCGCGCAGGCGGCGCTGCGGCTGCTGCTGCCGATCCTGCTGGCCGGGCTCGGCGGGCTCTGGGCCGAGCGGGCCGGCGTGATCAACCTCGGGCTCGAGGGCATGATGATCCTGGGCACCTGGGGCGGCGCGTTCGCCGGGCTGCACTGGGGGCCGTGGGCGGCGGTGCTCGGCGGCGTGCTGTTCGGCGTGCTCGGTGGGCTGCTGCACGCGCTGGCCACGGTGACCTTCGGTGTCAACCACATCGTCTCCGGTGTGGCGATCACGCTGCTCGCCGCCGGGTTGACCAAGTACCTGTCGACGCTGATCTTCCAGCCGACCTCGCACAACCCGCGCCAGTCCGCCCCGCTGACCGGGTTCGACACGTACTCCGTGCAGCCGCTCGGCAACTGGCTCGGCACCGTGGAGGACCACCACACGCCCGTGCTCTCCGACCTCGCCGGCCTGCTGCGCGGTGTGCTCACCGGGTTCACGCCGCTGGTGATTCTCGGGCTGGTGCTGGTGCCGGTGAGCTACTGGGTGCTGTGGCGCACGCGGTTCGGGCTGCGACTGCGCTCCTGCGGTGAGAACCCGTACGCCGCCGAGTCGCTCGGCGTGAACGTCTACCGCTACAAGTACGCCGCCATGGTCGTGTCCGGCGGCCTGGCCGGCATGGGCGGCGTGGCGCTCGTGCTCAACCCCGGGCAGCTCGGCTACCTCGAGGGGCAGACCGGCGGCCGGGGCTACATCGGCCTCGCCGCGATGATCTTCGGTAACTGGCGGCCCGGGGGGCTGCTGGCCGGCTCGGCGCTGTTCGGCTACGTCGACGGGCTGCAGCTGCGGGCCGGTGGGCAGGCCGTGCACGACCTGCTCTACGGCGCGTCGCTGCTGGCCATCGTGGTCGCGATCGCCTGGGCGCTGCGCCGGCGCTGGCTGCCCTCGGTGCTCGCGGCGGCGGCCGGCATCGCCGCGTACGCCGTCTACTTCTTCACCGATACGGTGCCGCGTGAGTTCGCCACGTACGCGCCGCAGCTGGTCACCCTCGTCGTGCTCGCGGTGGCCGCCCAGCGGTTGCGGCCACCCGACGCCGACGGACTCGAGTACCGCCGGGGCTCGGAGTAACGGCAGCTCAGACCCCGTGAGTGGTATTGATCGCTATAGCGACCAATACCACTCACGGGTCTTGAACAGGGGGGGCGCGGTGGAGGTGGACTGGGCGGCGTTGCGGGCGGCGGCGATCGGGGCGGCGGAGCAGGCCTACTGCCCGTACTCCGGGCTGCGCGTCGGCGCCGCGGCACTGTGTGACGACGGCCGGACGGTGGTCGGCTGCAACGTGGAGAACGCCTCCTACGGGCTCGGGCTGTGCGCCGAGTGCACCATGGCCGGCCAGCTGCGGTTGACCGGTGGCGGCAGGTTCGTCGCGGTGGCCTGCCGGTCCGGCGACGGCGTGGCGCTGACCCCGTGCGGGCGGTGCCGCCAGGTGCTCTACGAGCTCGGCGGGCCGGACTGTCTCGTCGACACCCCGGGCGGGGTGCGCCCGATGCGCGACCTGCTGCCGGACGCGTTCGGCCCCGATGACCTGCCCTGACCGCGTGTCCGACGACGTGTCCTGACTCGCCACCCACGACCTCTGAACTGCGGAGATGACGATGACACCGAACGCGGTTGAAGTGATCAAGGCCAAGCGGGACGGTGACCGGCTGACCGACGAGCAGATCGACTGGGTGGTGGCCAGCTACACCGAGGGCGCGGTGGCGGAGGAGCAGATGTCCGCGCTGGCCATGGCGATCCTGCTGCGCGGGATGGACGCCGCCGAGACCGCCAGGTGGACCCAGGCGATGATCGACTCAGGCGACCGGCTGGACCTCGCCGGTGGCGGGCGGCCGCTGGTCGACAAGCACTCCACCGGCGGGGTCGGCGACAAGATCACCCTGCCGTTGGCGCCGCTCGTCGCCGCGTGCGGGGCCGCCGTGCCTCAGCTGTCCGGACGGGGCCTCGGCCACACGGGCGGCACGCTCGACAAGCTGGAGTCGATCCCGGGCTGGCGCGCGCAGCTGTCCGACGAGGAGATCCGCTCGCAGCTCGCCGACGTCGGCGCGGTGGTCTGCGCGACCACCCCCCGGCTGGCCCCGGCCGACCGCAAGCTGTACGCGCTGCGCGACGTCACCGGCACGGTCGAGTCGGTGCCGCTGATCGCCAGCTCGATCATGAGCAAGAAGATCGCCGAGGGCGCCGACGCGCTGGTCCTGGACGTCAAGGTCGGCTCCGGGGCGTTCATGAAGACGCCGGCGCAGGCCCACGAGTTGGCCGGCGCGATGCTGGACATCGCCGCCGCACACGGGCTGCGCTGCGCCGCGCTGATCACCGACATGTCCGTGCCGCTGGGCCGCGCGGTGGGCAACGCGCTCGAGGTCGAGGAGAGCGTCGAGGTGCTGCGCGGCGGCGGCCCGCCGGACGTCGTCGAGCTGACCGTGCGGCTGGCCAGCGAGATGCTTGCGCTGGTCGACCTCGCCCCGCCGCACGGCCCCGACCCCGCCGAGGTGCTTGCGTCCGGTCGGGCGTACTCCGTGTGGCGGGCCATGATCGCGGCGCAGGGCGGTGACCCGGACGCCGCGCTGCCGACCGCCCGCTGCGTCGAGCCGCTGCTGGCCGAGGAGTCCGGGGTGCTCGCGGGGTGGGATGCGTACTCGGTCGGCGTGGCGGCCTGGCTGCTCGGGGCCGGGCGGGCGCGCAAGGAGGACGCGGTCGACCCGGCGGCGGGCATCCGGCTGCTCGTCGGGATCGGGGAGCCCGTGGTCGCCGGCCAGCCCCTGCTCGAGCTGCACACCGACCGCCCGGACACCCTGGCCGCCGCCCGTACCGCGCTCACCGGCGCACTCCGGCTGGTTCCCAGCCGCTCGGCCACCCCTGGCCGACCGCCGCTCGTGCTCGACACGCTGCGCCGGTAGTTCGTTGTCGGTGGCGGCCGGCACACAGGGTTGCTAG
>DATAYB010000282.1:0-10912 GCA_036272795.1 Pseudonocardia sp. | reverse complement strand
TTTCCCGAGGTCGCGGTGGTCGGGTTCGGCCAGTCGCCGCAGGTCCGCGAGACCACGGGCACGACCAACGGCGTGGAGATGCTGGTGCCGGTCTTCCAGCGGCTGCTCGCCGAGACCGGGCTCTCCCGCCGCGAGGTGGGGTTCTGGTGCTCGGGGTCCTCGGACTACCTGGCCGGGCGGGCGTTCTCCTTCGTCACGGCGGTGGACGCCATCGGGGCCCTGCCGCCGATCGCCGAGTCGCACGTGGAGGGCGACGCGGCCTGGGCGCTGTACGAGGCCTGGCTGAAGATCCGCACCGGCGAGGCGGACACCGCGCTGGTGTACGGCTTCGGCAAGTCGAGCGCCGGTGACCTGCGCCGGGTGCTCGCATTGCAGCTCGACCCGTACCTGATGGCTCCCCTGTGGCCCGACTCGGTGAGCCTGGCCGCGCTGCAGGCCCGCCTCGGCATCGAGACCGGCCTGTGGAGCGAGAAGGAGATGGCCGACGTCGCGGCCCGGTGCCGTGCGTCCGCGGCCGGCAACCCGAACGCCCAGCTCCGCGACCCGGTCGACCCGGCCGCCCTGCTGGACACGCCGTACCTGGCCGACCCGTTGCGCGCGCACGACTGCGCCCCGATCACCGACGGCGCCGCCGCGATCGTGCTGGCCGCCGGGCACCGCGCCCGGGAGCTGTGCGAGCGGCCGGCCTGGATCACCGGGCTAGAGCACCGGGTGGACTCCCCCGCGCTCGGCGCCAGGGACCTGACCAGGGCCCCCTCGGCCGGTGCTGCCTCGGCCGCCGCCGGTATCGACGGCGTGCAGGTCGCCGAGCTGACCGCTCCGTTCACCTCGCAGGAGCTGCTGCTGCGCCGCGAGCTGGGGCTGTCCGACGACGTGCTGGTGAACCCGTCCGGAGGCCCGCTGTGCGGCAACCCGATGTTCGCAGGCGGGCTGGTCCGGATCGGTGAGGCGGCCGCCCGGGTGATGTCCGGCGAAGCCGGCAAGGTGGTTGGGCACGCCAGCAACGGTCCGCTGCTGCAGCAGAACCTGATCTGCGTGATGGAGGGCCGCTAGATGGCTGAGCTCGCGGCGGTGCTGGGCACCGGCCAGACCAAGCACACCTCGAAGCGCACCGACGTGTCGATGGCCGGGCTGTGCCGGGAGGCGATCGACCGGGCGCTGGCCGACGCCCAGGTCGGCTGGGACGAGGTCGACGCGGTGGTGCTCGGTAAGGCACCCGACCTCTTCGAAGGCGTGATGATGCCCGAGCTGGCGCTGGCCGACGCGATCGGCGCCACCGGCAAGCCGCTGCTGCGCGTGCATACCGCCGGTTCGGTGGGCGGGTCCACCGGGGTGGTGGCGGCCAGCCTCGTGCAGGCCGGGATCCACCGGCGGGTGCTCGCGGTGGCGTTCGAGAAGCAGTCCGAGTCCAACGCGATGTGGGCGCTGTCCATCGCGGTGCCGTTCAGCATGCCGGTCAACGCGGGCGCGGGCGGCTACTTCGCGCCCCACGTGCGGTCCTACATCCGCCGCTCCGGCGCCCCGGACCACGTCGGCGCCATGGTGGCCGTCAAGGACCGCCGCAACGGGGCGCGCAACCCGTACGCGCACCTGCACCAGCCGGACATCACCCTGGAGTCGGTGATGTCGTCGACCATGCTGTGGGACCCGATCCGCTACGACGAGACCTGCCCGTCCTCCGACGGGGCCTGCGCGGTGCTGATCGGTGACGAGGCCGCCGCGGACGCGGCGCTGGCCGACGGCCGCCAGCCGGCCTGGATCCGGGGCACCGTGATGCGCACCGAACCGACTGTCGCGGTCGGGCGCAACCACGCGAGCCCCCAGGCGGGCCGGGATGCCGCCGCCGCACTGTGGGCCAAGGCCGGTATCACGGACCCGCTCGCGGAGATCGACGTCGCCGAGATCTACGTGCCGTTTTCCTGGTTCGAGCCGATGTGGCTGGAGAACCTCGGGTTCGTGCCGGAGGGTGAGGGCTGGAAGCTCACCGAGTCCGGCGGCACCGAGATGGGCGGGCGGCTACCGGTGAACCCGTCCGGCGGGGTGCTGTCCTCGAACCCGATCGGCGCGTCCGGGCTGCTCCGGTTCGCCGAGGCGGCCATGCAGGTGATGGGACGTGCCGGAGATCATCAGGTTGCGGACGCGCGCACGGCTTTAGGGCACGCTTACGGTGGTGGATCACAGTTCTTCGCCATGTGGGTGGTCGGCTCGGAGAAACCGGGAGTGCGCCGATGACGTTCGAGACCAGGCCTGAGGGCTGCCGATGAAGTTCACCGTGGCGATCGCGATGACACCGCTCGACCAGATCGTCGAGCTGGCCCGCACCGCCGAGCACTGCGGGTTCGACGCCGTCGCGCTGCCGGACTCGATCTTCTACTCGGAGCGGACCTCGGCGCGTTACCCGTACACCCCGGACGGCACGCGGTTCTGGATGGACGACACCCCGTGGGTGGACCCGCTGGTCGCCGCGGGCGCGATGGGGGCGGTCACCGAACGGATCCGGTTCTGCACCCAGGTGCTCAAGCTCGGCTCCCGGCACCCGCTGCCGCTGGCGAGGCAGGTCAACTCGGTCGCGGCGTTGACCGGCAACCGGTTCACCCTGGGTGTGGGGCTGGGCTGGGCGCCGGAGGAGTCCGAGTGGTGCGGCGTGCCGTTCGAGCACCGGGGGCGGCGTGCGGACGAGATCCTCGAGGTGCTGCAACTGGTGCTGGGCGGCGGCATGGTGTCGTACCACGGCGAATTCTACGACTTCGACGCCCTGCGGATGAGCCCGACGCCGACCGAGTCGGTGCCGATCCTGGTGGGCGGGCACAGCGACGCGGCGCTGCGCCGCGCGGCCCGGTATGACGGCTGGACCTCGTCGATGCTCCGGTTCGACGAGCTGCGGGACATGATCGGCAAGTTGGATGCGCTGCGTGCCGAGTACGGCCGGGCGAACCTGCCGTTCGAGATCCAGGCCATCTGTGTGGACCGCTTCGGCCTGGACGGCTACCAGCGGCAGGCCGAGATCGGTGTCACCGACGCGACGGTTGTGCCGTGGGTGTTCGACGGGCTCGGCTTCGACTGCGACCTGCGCGCCAAGCAGGACAGCCTGGAACGGTTCGCCGACGAGATCATCAGTGGGATGGGTGAGCGATGAAGGTCGACTGGCAGGCACCTGAGGGTGACCACCCCGCGCGGGCCGCGTCCCGGCGCTCGATGGACGCCGTGTCGCGCGGCGCCAAGGGCGAGTGGCTGGCGCTGTTCGCCCCGGATGCCGTGGTGCAGGACCCGGTCGGCCCTTCGATCTTCGATCCGGAGGGTACCGGGCACCACGGGCACGACGGGATCTCCGCGTTCTGGGACGCCTCGATCGCCAACGCCGAGCGCATCGAGTTCAGCGTCCGCGACTCCTTCGCGGTCGGTGACGAGGTCGCCAACATCGGCACGATCACCTCCTTCCTGCCCGGTGCCCAGCGCGTCGACGCAGAGGGCGTGTTCGTCTACCGCGTCGGCCCGGACGGGCTGATCCGGTCGTTGCGCGCGTTCTGGGAGTTCGACCGCGCGATGGCCACCTTGCGCCCTTCCTAGGTTCTCGGCCCCACTTGGTATTCACGGTCAACCACCACGTCGCCGCGATCCTGAGCAAGCTCGACGTGCCCAACCGGGCCGAGGCCGCGCGCAAGCTGGGCGCGTCCGCCCGGCGTGGGAATCATCCCGCGGCGCCGGCCGTTGGCGGGAGAGAGTGATCACCGACGCGAGGGAGCGGCATGGCGGCGATGAGCAAGGCGGAGCGGGAGCGGTACCTGGCGGAGCCGCGGGTTGGGGCGCTGAGCGTGGCACGGCCGGACGGGCCTCCGCTGGTGCTGCCGGTGTGGTACCGGTACGAGCCGGGCGGCGAGGTCGTGGTGCAGACCGGGCCGGAGTCGCTGAAGTTCCGGCTGCTGGACGCCGCGCGCGAGTTCAGCCTGCTCGTGCAGCACGCGACGCCGCCGTACAAGTACGTGAGCGTGGCGGGGCCGATCGTGGCCATCGAGCCGGAGACCTCGGCGGAGGACCTCGAGTCGATGGCGCGCCGGTACTTCGACGGCGAGGCGCTGGCCGGCTACCTCAAGTCGCTCGAGGGCAGCACGGTCGCCACTCTGCGGATGCGACCCGAACGCTGGAACTCCACCGACTTCAGCTGACCATGGCGTACGTCGTGAGTCGCGAGTGGTCCTCCAGGACCACTCGCCACTCACGACGTCAGGAGTAGCGCACGGGCAGGTGCTTGATCCCGTTCAGCCAGCTGGAACGCAGCCGGCTCGGCGGGCCGGCCAGCTGGATGTCCGGCAGGTGGTCGGCGATCGCGTTGAAGATCAGGTCGATCTCCAGGCGGGCGAGGCTCGCGCCGAGGCAGAAGTGGGCGCCGTTGCCGCCGAAGCCCAGGTGCGGGTTCGGGTTGCGGGTGATGTCGAACCGGTGCGGCTGGTCGAAGACGTCCTCGTCGAAGTTCGCGGAGCCGTAGAACAGCCCGACCCGCTGGCCGGCGCGCACGAGCTGGCCACCGAGCTCGATGTCCTGCTTCGCGGTGCGCTGGAAGACGGTGACCGGGGTGGCCCAGCGGACGATCTCGTCGGCCGCCGTGACCGGGCGCTCCGCCTTGTAGTGCTCCCACTGCTCCGGGTTCTCGAGCATCGCGATCATGCCGTGGGTGATCGCGTTGCGGGTGGTCTCGTTGCCGGCGACGGCGAGCAGCAGCACGAAGAAGCCGAACTCGTCCGACGACAGCCCGCGCCCGTCGACGTCGGCCTGCACCAGCCGGGTGGTGATGTCGTCCATCGGGCTCTTCTTGCGCTCCTCGGCCATCGCCATGGCGTAACCCAGCAGCTCGAGCGAGGCGGCCTTCGGGTCCACCTCGTACTCCGGGTCGTCGTATCCGATCATCTGGTTGGACCAGTCGAAGATCTTGCGCCGGTCCTCCTGGTCGACCCCGAGCAGCTCGGCGATCGCCTGCAGGGGCAGCTCGCAGGCCACGTCGGTGACGAAGTCGCCAGTGCCCTCGGCCAGCGCGGTGCGCACGATCCGCTCGGCGCGCTCGGTCAGCGCTTCGCGCAGCCCGTTCACCGCGCGCGGGGTGAACCCCCGGGACACGATGCGGCGCAGGGCGCTGTGCTGCGGCGGGTCGGTGTTGATCAGGATGAAGCGCTGGAGCTCGACGTCCTGGCGGGTGGTCTCCGGGCCGAACCGGATGATCGAGCCGTTCTCCCACGTGGAGAACACGTCGCTGTTCACCGAGACTTCCTTGACCTCGGCGTGCCGGCTCGCCACCCAGAACCCGCCGTCGTCGAAGCCGGTGAGCCCGGGAGGTTGCGCGTTCCACCACAGCGGCGCGGTGCGGCGCAGCTCGGCGAACTCCTCCAGCGGCACTCTTTCGGCGTACAGATCCGGATCGGTGAAGTCGAAGCCATCGGGGATCTGTACAGCGGCCACGGCTACCTCCAGCACAGCGCGGACATGTAACACGTTCTAGTTGCAGTCAAGCACACCGACCCGACGAGGTGAAGCCCTCACCCCGGGTCGCCTTGTAGCCGATGAGAACGTGTTCTACCTTGATGGCGGTTGCCGGCGCGGGTCCGGCGAGCCGCAGTCTCAGGGAGGAGACCGATGGGTACTCCGGTGATCGTGGCGGCCGCCCGGACGCCGATCGGGCGGCGCCGGGGGGTGCTGTCCGGGGTGCACGCCGCCGAGCTGCTCGGTGTGGCGCTGCGGGGTGTGCTGGACCGTGCGGGGCTGGCGCCCGAGCTGGTCGAGCAGGTGATCGGCGGCTGCGTCACGCAGGCCGGCGAGCAGTCCAACAACATCACCCGGACGGCCTGGCTGCACGCCGGGCTGCCCGAGGCGACCGGCGCAACCACGGTGGACTGCCAGTGCGGGTCCGCGCAGCAGGCCACCCACCTGGTCGCCGGGCTGATCGCCACCGGGGCCATCGACGTCGGCATCGCCTGCGGGGTGGAGGCGATGAGCCGGGTACCGCTGCGGGCGAACATCGGCGAGGGCGCCGGAGTGCCCCGGCCGGACTCCTGGGACATCGACCTGCCCAACCAGTACGAGGCCGCCGAGCGGATCGCTGTGCGCCGGGGCCTCACCCGCCGGGACACCGACCAGTTCGGGCTGCGCTCGCAGCAGCGGGCCGCGGCGGCGTGGGCGGAGGGCCGGTTCGACCGCGAGGTACTGCCGGTGCCGGTGGACGGGGGTGTGGTGACCCGCGACCAGGGGCTGCGCGAGACCAGCCTCGACGCGCTGAGCGGGCTCAAACCCGTACTGGAGGACGGCCTGCACACCGCTGGCAGCTCCTCCCAGATCTCCGACGGCGCCGCCGCCGTACTGCTGATGGACTCCGACCGCGCCCGTGAGCTCGGGCTGCGGCCGCGCGCCAAGATCCTCGCGCAGTGCCTCGTCGGGGCCGAACCGTACTACCACCTGGACGGCCCGGTGCGGGCCACCGAGCGGGTGCTCGAGCGGACCGGCATGAAGATCGGCGACCTTGACCTGTTCGAGGTGAACGAGGCATTCGCCTCCGTCGTGCTCTCCTGGGCGGCGGTGCACGAGCCCGACCCGGAGCGGGTCAATGTCAACGGTGGAGCCATCGCGCTGGGCCACCCCGTCGGTAGCACCGGCACCCGGCTGATCACCACCGCGCTGCACGAGCTGGAGCGCCGCGACGCCAGCACCGCGCTGGTCACCATGTGCGCCGGCGGCGCGCTGTCCACCGGCACCATTCTCGAGCGCCTCTGATGATCGAGCTGGACGGCTCGGTCGTGCTGGTCACCGGTGGCGCGCGCGGCGTCGGCGCGGGCATCGCGGCCGCGTTCGGGCGGGCCGGCGCCACCGTGGTCTGCTGCGGGCGGACCGTGCCGGAGACGCCCGCGACCGAGTTCATCGCCTGTGACGTGCGCGAGCCCGAGCAGGTCGACGCGCTGGTCGACGAGGTCGTGCGCCGGCACGGGCGGCTGGACGTGCTGGTCAACAACGCGGGCGGCGCTCCCCCGGCCACCACCGCCGACGCCTCGCCCCGGTTCCACTCCGGGGTGATCACGCTCAACCTGATCGCGCCTTTGCTCGTGTCGCAGGCGGCGCACAAGGCGATGCGCGAGCAGGCCGGCGGCGGCTCGATCGTGATGGTGAGCAGTGTCAGCGGCCGCCGCCCCTCCCCCGGTACCGCCGCCTACGGCGCCGCGAAGGCCGGCCTGGAGAACCTGACCGCGACGCTCGCCGTCGAGTGGGCGCCCAAGGTCCGGGTGAACGCGCTGGCGGTGGGCCTGGTGCGCACCGAGCAGGCGCACCTGCACTATGGCGACGAGGCGGGCATTGCGGCCGTCGGCGCCACCGTGCCACTCGGTCGCCTCGCCGAGCCGGCGGAGGTGGGCGCGTGCGCGGTATTCCTCGCCTCACCGCTGGCCTCCTACGTCACCGGGGCGACGCTCGCGGTGCACGGCGGCGGTGAGCGGCCGGCGTTCCTGGCCGCCGCTCAGGTCTCGGCGGGGGCACCGGCGTGAGCGGGCTGTGCGCCGGCCGGGTCGTCGTGGTGACCGGTGCCGGCCGGGGGCTGGGTAGGGCGCATGCGCTGGCGTTCGCCGCCGAGGGTGCCCGGGTGGTGGTGAACGACGTCGGCGCCGCGCTGGACGGGTCCGGAGCCTCGGGAGGGCCGGCCGCGGACGTGGTGGCCGAGATCCGCGCGGCCGGCGGTGAGGCGGTCGCCGACGGTGAGGACGTGGCCGACTGGGCCGGGGCGGGGCGGCTGGTGGCGCACGCCGTCGACGCGTTCGGTCGGTTGGACGTGCTGGTCAACAACGCCGGAATCCTGCGCGACCGGATGCTGGTCAGCCTGGACGAGGCGGAGTTCGACGCCGTCCTGCGGGTGCACCTGAAGGGGCACGCCGCCCCGCTGCACCACGCCGCCGCCTACTGGCGCGCCCAGGGCAAGGCCGGCTCGCCCTCGGATGCCCGGGTGATCAACACCAGCTCCGGCGCCGGCCTGCTGGGCAGCGTCGGGCAGGGCAGCTACTCCACCGCAAAGGCCGGCATCCTCGGGCTGACGCTGGTGGCGGCCGCCGAGCTGGCCCGCTACGGCGTGACGGTGAACGCGATCGCGCCGGCCGCCCGTACGCGCATGACCGAGCAGGTGTTCGCCGAGTCGATGGCGGGACCTGAGGACGGCACCGACGCGTTCGACGCGATGGCCCCCGAGAACGTGTCTCCGCTGGTGGTGTGGCTGGGCAGCGCCGAGTCGCGCGCGGTGACCGGCCAGGTATTCGAGGTCGACGGCGGCCGGATCGTCGTCGGGGACGGCTGGCGGCGCGGGCCCTCGGTCGATCAGGGGCGCCGGTGGTCGCCCGGCGAGCTCGGCACGGTGGTGCCCGAGCTGCTCGCCAAAGCCACCCCACCGGAACCGGTATACGGGAGCTGACATGGGTATCGGCACGCGCCGCGACGGGTCCGTCGCGGTAGTCACCATCGACCACCCGCCGGTCAACGCGCTGCCGGTGGCCGGCTGGTTCGACCTGGCCACCGCGCTGCGCGAGGCCGGGGACGACCCGTCCGTGCACGTGGTGGTGCTGCGCGCGGAGGGGCGGGGGTTCTGCGCCGGCGTGGACATCAAGGAGCTGCAACGGGATCCGGGCCACGACGCGCTGGTCGGCGTGAACCGGGGCTGCGCGGCGGCGTTCGGTGCGGTGTACGACTGCGCGGTGCCCGTGGTGGCCGCCGTGCACGGGTTCTGCCTCGGCGGCGGGATCGGCCTGGTCGGCAACGCCGACGTGGTGCTGGCCAGCGAGGACGCCACCTTCGGCCTGCCCGAGGTCGACCGGGGTGCCCTCGGCGCCGCCACCCACCTGTCCCGCCTGGTGCCGCAGCACCTGCTCAGGGCGCTGTACTTCACCGCGCGCACGGTCACCGCCGACGAGCTGTACCGGCACGGCTCGGTGCTCGACGTCGTGCCGCGCGACGGGCTGGACGCCGCCGCCATGGCCGTGGCCGGGGAGATCGCCGCCAAGGACACCCGGGTGATCCGGGCGGCCAAGGAGGCGCT
Source organism: Pseudonocardia sp. (assembly GCA_036272795.1). GTDB lineage: Bacteria > Actinomycetota > Actinomycetes > Mycobacteriales > Pseudonocardiaceae > Pseudonocardia. The sequence continues at coordinate 1,866 of DATAYB010000282.1, read as the reverse complement.
CAACGGCATCGACCCGCAGCCGGTGCGCCGCAGCTACCGCTTCGAGCAGGGCTTCACCTACGAGATGACGCTGCTCGGCGCCGGCGACGAGGCACGGTCGCGGTTCACCAACGGCTCGGCTCCGGTGTCCACCGACACCGCCATTTCGGACACCGCCGTTTCGGACACCATCACAGGGGGGCGCTGATGCGGGACAAGCGGATGACCGCCGCCGAGATGGCGGGCGAGCTCGCCGACGGCATGACCATCGGGATCGGTGGCTGGGGGTCGCGGCGCAAGCCGATGGCGCTGGTCAGGGCTCTGTGCGCGTCCCCGCTGCGGGACCTGACGGTGGTCAGCTACGGCGGCCCGGACGTCGGCCTGCTCTGCGCCGCCGGCAAGGTCAGCAAGGTGGTGTTCGGCTTCGTCACGCTCGACACGATCCCGTACGACCCGCACTTCTCGCGGGCCCGACAGACCGGCGCCGTCGAGGTCCGCGAGCTCGACGAGGGCATGCTGCAGTGCGGCCTGCGGGCGGCGGCGCACCGGCTGCCGTTCCTGCCGATCCGCGCCGGCCTCGGCTCCGATGTGCTGACGCTGGACCCGTCGCTGCGCACCGTCCGGTCGCCCTACGACGACGGCGAGGAGCTGATCGCCATGCCCGCGTTGGCACTGGACGCCGCGCTGGTGCACCTCAACCGCGCCGACCGGCACGGCAACGCGCAGTATCTCGGGCCGGACCCGTACTTCGACGACCTGTTCTGCCTGGCCGCCGCCCGCCGCTACGTGTCCTGCGAGCAGGTCGTGCCGACCACCGAGCTGGCCGGCCCCGGTGCCGCCGCCGCGCCGCAGTCGCTGCTGCTGAACCGGATGATGGTGGACGGCGTCGTCGAGGTGCCCGGCGGCGCGCACCCGACCAGCTGCGTACCCGACTACGGCCGCGACGAGTCGTTCCAGCGGCACTACGCGGAGGCCGCCCGCGATCCGGTGGCCTGGACCACCTTCGCCGGCCGCTTCCTCGCCGAAGGCGAAGGGGCCTACCGCGCCGCCGTCCAGGGGTGGGCCGCGTGACCGGTTCGGAGGGCGTCACCAGGGCGGACGTCTGCGTGGCTGCCTGCGCGGACCTGTTCGCCGCAGACGGGGAGATCCTGGCCTCGCCGATGGGGCTGATCCCGTCGCTCGGCGCCCGGCTGGCCAGGTTCACCAGCGCGCCCGACCTGCTGCTCTCCGACGGCGAGGCGACGCTACTCGGCCCGGACGGGGAACCGGAGGGCTGGTTGCCGTTCCGCCAGGTGTTCGACGTCGTCGCGTACGGGCGCCGGCACGTGGTGATGGGTGCCAACCAGGTGGACCGGTACGGCAACCAGAACATCTCCTGCATCGGCCCGCACGAGCGCCCGGTGCGCCAGCTGCTCGGCATGCGCGGCGCACCCGGCAATACCGTCAACCACCGGACCAGCTACTGGGTACCCCGGCACTCCGCGCGCGTGCTGGTGGAGGCGGTGGACGTGGTGTCCGGCGTCGGCCACGACCGGGCGCGCGCCGGCGGGTTGATGTTCCACGACGTGTACCGGGTGGTCACGAACCTGGCCGTGTTCGACTTCGAGACCCCGGACGGCGAGATCCGGCTGCGCTCCGTGCACCCCGGGGCGGAGGTTGCCGAGGTCGCCGCACAGACCGGCTTCGCGGTACGCACCGACGGCGTACCCGAGACCCGCACACCGTCGGCGGCCGAGCTGGAGCTGCTGCGCACGGTCCTCGACCCCGATGGCCGGCGCGAGAAGGAGGTGCCCACCCCGTGAGCGAACCGAGGCTGGAGACAGCGCTGACCAGGCTGGTCGGCGTGCGGCACCCGGTGGTGCAGACGGGCATGGGTTGGGTGGCCGG
>DATAYB010000281.1:0-4238 GCA_036272795.1 Pseudonocardia sp. | reverse complement strand
CAGCTGGCTGCCGGCGTGCTTCGGGGAGAAGAACATGTCCCGGTACGCCTCGAACGCCCCAGGCGCGATGCTCGCCTCGTAGCGGGTCCGTACCAGGTCGTCGGTGATGATGGACTTGTCGACGGCGAAGCAGCTCAGCAGGCGCTCACGCATGTTGTGCTCGGACGGCTGGTACCCGCGCAACGCCTTGAGGCCCTCCGTGATCGTCATGCCGACCCCGGGCGCGCCCATCAGTACGGGGTCGGCCGTGCCGCCACCGGTGCCGACGTCGTGATAGTGCGTGGTGATGCGCCCGGCGTCGATCGTCAGCCCGGTGTCCTCGGTGGTGATCGTCATGCGACTGCCCCTTCGGAGATCGCTGGCCTCCCCACCATAGGTAATCTGGCACCAGGACTCCTGGCTGCCGTGCCACGCCTCACGCCACCGCGCCACGCCCCGCCACCGCGCCCGCCCCGCCCCGCCCCGCCCCGCACCGCCACATGCGCGCGCGCCGCCTACAACAGTCGCCGCGCGGCCAGGTCGGGCGGCGCTTCAGGGGGTGCCCGTCCGCGACCGCGCCTGTGACTGCGCGTACGACCGGTCCCAGCCGGCTTCGAAGTGGACCAGCGCGGGGTGGCCGTCGATCGTGCCGGTGCAGCCCGCCTCGTGCAGCGTGAGCCGGTCGCCGGCGTCGAACCGCAGCAGCGCGTACCGCCGCGCCGTCAGCGACGTCTGCCGTCCGGCGGCGTCGTGGACGGTCATCCGCAGCCCCGTCTGCCACCAGTTGTCGTCGTACTCGGCCTGGGTGCGGACGTCGACCACCGGAGCAAGCGTGCCGTCCCGGTACACGTAGCCGTGCCGGGTGGTCTCGCCGCGCGCGTGCAGCTGCATGACGTTGAGCGTCAGCCCGTCGCCGGCCTGCCCGGAGACCCACTTCCAGTCCTGCAGCGTGTCCCAGTCCCGGGTGCCCCACGAGTGGTCGCGGTGCCCGGTCGTGTCGAACGGGATACGGCGGTCACCCAGCACGAGCTCGCCGGTCACGTGCGCGGACTGCTCGAACCGGTTGTCCGCGATGAACGGCGGGCAACCGTCCTCGTTGCTGGCGTAGTCGAAGGCGCCGTGTGTGCCGGTGAACTCCGCCCGCAGCGACACCGAGTCACCAGAGAAGCCCAGAGAGGCGGTCCGCAGCAGGTCAGAGTGTCGCAGCCACATGTCGCCAACGGCCCAGTCGTCGAAGTCGCGGTCGCCGACGGGCACCCCGTCCACCGCGCTGAACGCCAGCCGCTCGTCGTTGTCCCCGACCACGGCGAACAGGTGCCCGGCCCGGCTCTCCGCGTCGACCCAGGTGTACCCGAAGATCATCAGACCTTCGCCGGGCAGGAGCACGTTGTAGAAGAGGCTCTCCCTGGCGTGCGGGCCTGGCCTGAGCTGGTGTCGCAGGTCGTCCTTCGGCGAGAGCATCAGGCGGACACCTCGGTCAGCGCGCGCACGTAGTCGGCCGGCCAGCCCAGCTCGACGTGCGCCACCGCCGGGTGGCCGTCCAGCGTCGCGGTCATGCCGATCTCGTTGAGCAGCAGGTGCTGGATCGGCATCGACCAACCGGCCGCGTACTCGCACTCGAGCGTCATCTCGCGGCCCGCCTCGTCGGTGAAGCGGCCGGACAGCGCGCGGTGGTACATCCGCTCGTCCAGGGTCGCGCTGGCGTGGGCGGCGGAGATCGGCGAGACCAGGCCATCCCGGTTCAGATAGCCGTTGACCAGCGTCTCCCCCTTCACCGACATGATCATCGCGTGCAGCGACACGGCGCCGTCCGGGGTCGCGGCGTTCATCCACTTCCAATGCTGCAGCATGTTCCAGTTGCGGCTGCCCCATGAGTGGTCGCGGTGCCCGGCGCCTGCGAACTCCACCCGCCGGTCCCCCAGCGTCAGCACCCCCCGGGTCAGGCCGGACTGTTCGTAGCGGTTGTGGGCGACCCAGTCCGGGCATCCGTCGGCGTTGTCGTGCCAGCTGAACGGCTCGTGGATGCCCTCGAACCGCACCGACAGGTCAAGGCCCGGGGCTGTGCCGATACTCGTTCCGCCGGCGCTCCTCTCGGAGAAGTCCACCTCCGCCACCCGCAGCGGCTCGGGCTGGCGCCAGTGCAGGCCGCCGACGGTGAAGTCGCGCAGGTCCTCGCCGGAGAACGCGGCGCCGTCGGAGTGCGAGACGAACAGCGGGGTATCCATGTCCGGCCCGCCGACGAACACGAACCGGCCCCACCGATTACCGCCCTCCCTCCACAGGTAGAGGAACACCAGCAGCCGCTCCTCGGGGATCGGCGCGGTGAGCAGCAGGCTCTCCCTGGCGTGCGGGCCGGAGCGGGAGATCTCGTCGTGCAGCAGATCGTCCTCGGGGGCGAACCGGGTCAGCTCTGGGGTGGCGGTCATGCCCTGCCTCTCACTGTCGTGGTCGGAGTCGTGGCGGGTCGGTGCGTGCTCTGGTGGGTGCGCCGCCAGCCCAGGAACCGGGCCAGGGCAGGGTCGGTCGTCGTCGCGGCGGAGGCGTCCCGATGGCCGAGGCTGACAATGCCCCGATCGCCGTCGACGGAGATCAGGTCGCCCTCGCCGAGCGTGCGGCCGGCCAGGGTCGCGGAGCGGCGGTCCCCTGCCACCACCAGCTCGCCGACGCCACACACGGCGGCCCGCCCCATGCCCCTGGCCACCACAGCGGCGTGGCTGGTCCGGCCGCCGCGCCCGGTGACCACACCGACGGAGGCGATCACGCCGGGTAGGTCGGCCGGCGAGGTGGTCGGCCGCAGCAGCACCACGTCGAGGCCGTCGGCGCGCAAGCGCTGGGCCCGCTCGGCGTCGAACGCGGCCCGCCCGGTGACCGCGCCCGGTGAGGCGGCAAGTCCTCGGGCAAGGACGGTCGAAGCGGGTGGCTCGCCGGTGAACCGGGGGGCCGAGGCGGCGGCCAGCTGCTCGTCGGTGACCCGGCCCACCGCCTCCGCCTCGGTGATCAGTCCCTCGTCCGCCAGGTCGACGGCCAGTGCGACGGCGGCCCGGCCACTGCGCTGCCCGACCCGCGTCTGAAGGACGTACAGTTGGCCCGACTCGATGGTGAACTCCACGTCGCACAGGTCGCGGGTATGCCGTTCCAGCACGCCGAACACGTCGGTGAGCTGGCCGTACACCTCCGGGAGCCGGTCGCCGATGACGGGCAGCGGGTCGGTGTCGTGCTCGCCGGACACCACGTCCTCGCCCTGCGCGGTGAACAGGAAGTCTCCGTACACGCCCCGGGCGCCGGTGGATGGGTCGCGGGTGAACGCGACGCCGCTGCCAGAGTGCTCGTCCCGGTTGCCGAACACCATCGTCTGCACCACGACCGCCGTACCCAGCTGCTCGTCGATTCCCTTGTGCCGCCGGTACGCCACCGCGCGCGGGCTGCGCCAGGACCGGAACACCGCCTCCACCGACTCGCGCAGCTGCCCGGCCGGCGCAGGGAACGGGGTGCCGGACTCCCGCTCGATCACCTCGGCCAGCGCGGCGCAGCGGGCCCGCGCGGCGAGCGTCGGATCCGGCTCGGTGGGCAGGTCCAGCAGCGCGTCCTCCAGCTCGCCGGCGTCGACCCCTCGCACAGTGCGTGCGAACCCGTCGAGCAGCCGCTCCAGCGAGGTCCAGGCGAACCGGCCGTTCCCGGTGCGCTCGGCGAGCAGCTCGGCCCCGTGCGCGGTGAGCCCGACGTTGAGCACCGTGTCCATCATCCCGGGCATCGACACCGGCGCCCCCGACCGCACCGACACCAGCAGCGGGTCGGCGTCGTCCCCGAACCGCCGCCCGGCGGCCTCCTCGAGCGCGGCGACCCGGCCGGCCAGCTCACCCTCCAACCCGACCGGCAGCACCCCGGAAGCCAGATAGTCCCGCCCGCACGGGGTACCGATGACGAAGCCGGGCGGCACCGGCAACCCGAGGCGCACCATCTCCACGAGCCCGGCGCCCTTGCCGCCGAGCACCTCCAGGCCAGCGTCCCCCGCGTCGTCGAAGCCGTACGTCAGCATCCACATCTCCCCAGGTCAGATGCCGTGAGTGGCGAGTTGGGTCAGGACCCACCTCGCCACTCACGGGTCAGTAGCTGCCTTCCTGTTCGCGGTCGAGGTCCAGGGTGCGCAGGTAGTCCTCGTGCGCCCGCATCCATACCGTGTGCACGGAGTCGACGGTCGGGCCGGTCAGGTACTCCCAGTCGCCGTCCTCGACGCGGCGCAGCGCCTCGGCCAGCCGCGT
>DATAYB010000280.1:0-5481 GCA_036272795.1 Pseudonocardia sp. | reverse complement strand
CCCAGCGCTACTTCGTGCAGGGTCTCGCCACCACCGGAATCAAGTGAATGGAGCTGTTGACGTGAGTGCTGACCTGACCGGTGCCCGTGCCCTGGTGACCGGAGCCGGACACGGCATCGGCCGTGCCATCGCGGTGGCGCTCGCCGCCGCCGGCGCCGACGTCGCGGTGCACTACGGAAAGTCGGCCGAGGGGGCCGAGGAGACGGCGGCGGCGATCACCGCGCAGGGACGGAAGGCCAAGACGTTCGCCGGTGACGTGCGGGACGCCGCGCAGGTCAACGCGTTCGTGGGCGACGCCGTCGAGTTCCTCGGCGGGCTGGACGTGCTCGTCACCAACGCCGGCCACCTGATCGGCCGCAGCAAGGTCGCCGAGATGACCGACGAGCACTGGCACAACGTGATCGACGTGAACCTGACCTCGACGTTCCTGACCTGCCGGGCCGCGCTGCCCGCCCTGGTCGAGTCGGGCGGACGGGTCGTCACCATGGCCAGCGTCGCCTCGCACAACGGCGGCGGACCGGGCGCGGTGGCGTACGCGGCGGCCAAGGCCGGCGTCGTCGGCTTCACCAAGGGCCTGGCGCGCGAGGTCGGCCCGCAGGGGGTCACCGTGACCGCCGTGGCCCCCGGCTTCATCGGCGGCACCGCGTTCCACGACACGTTCACCGCCCCCGAGGCGCAGGCCGGCATCGTCGGCACCATCCCGGTCGGCCGGGGTGGCACGCCCGAGGACGTCGCCGCCGCAGTGGTCTACCTCGCCAGCCCGGACGCCCGGTTCGCCTCCGGCGGGATCATCGACCTGACCGGGGCGCAGTGGACCCGGTAACCGGTCCGCGGGTCACACCGCCGCAAGTCACTACACAGCACATCACTACACCGCACCTCGTTCCCGAGATCCCGGACCGCCCCGGTGGGTGGTGGCACGAGTACGTCTGCCCCACCCACGGGGTGGAGCTGCTCTCGGCGACCGCCGACGGGTTCCCGTGCGCGTACGGCTGCCTGCTGACCGGGGAGCCGTACGCGGGCGCCTGGGCGGTGCTGGCCCACCAGGGCGCCGCCCGGTCGCTGCGCCGGCTCGCGGTGGCCGCCCGCGCCGGGCACCGGGACGCCGGCGTGGCCGCCATCGAGGGCCTGACCAGGTACGCGACGCTGTACGAGCGCCTGGCCACCGGGGCGCACCCGGACGCGCAGGGCTGGATGCTGACCGGGCGGCTGTTCCAGCAGGCGCTCACGGAGGCCATCTGGGGCACGTCGCTGGCGCACGCGGTGTGCACGCTCGCCGGCTCGGTGGACGACGCCGCGCTGAAGCCGGCCACCGAGCTGCTGCGGGCACTGCGCAGGGCCGCCCGGGATGCCAGGGACGTGCTCGTCGGCCGGGACGACTTCCGGAACAACTACACCGCGTGGCTGAACGCCGCCGGCGCCTCGACCAGCCGGGCGTTGGCGCTGCTCGGAGAGGTCGACGAGACCGCGGAGTGGATCACCGGCGAGCACGGCGTCGAGCAGCACGCGGCGGTGGCGATCCATGCGGACGGCTGGGAGTGGGAGGCCAGCAGCTACTACCACGTGTTCGTGCTGCGCGGGTACCTGCTCGCGCTGCGCGGCCAGTCCCCGGACGCGGTGCCCACCAGCCTGCGCACACGGCTCGACGCCATGCTCGCCGTGGTGGCCGAGCTGGGGACCGACGGGGGTGTGCTGCCGGCGTTGCACGACACCCCGTACGGCGGCGAGCGCTGGGACGACGAGCTCTACGAGCTGTGCCTGCTCGGTGCTCGACTGCCCGGGTCACCTGGCCTCGGCCGGCTCGCCCTGCCGTTGGCCACCCGGCTGCGGCCCGAGCTCGAGGCGCACTGGCGTACCGAGGAGGCCGCCGACTGGTTCGGCCCGCCCGCGCCTGCCGCGCCGCCCGGCGCCACCGCCGTACCGAGGCCCGCCGTGCCCCGGGCGGCCGCGCCCCGGGCCGCCATGCTCTACCCCGACGCCGGGTACGCGGTGCTGCGCGGCGTCGGCTACCAGGCCGTGCTCGACTACGGCCCGCACGGCGGCTCGCACGGGCACCTCGACAAGCTCGCCCTCTATCTCTACGGGCCGACCGCGCCCTGGCAGCCCGCCTACGGGGTGCCGCCGTACGCACACCCGCTGCGCCGTGAGTACTACGCCAGCACCGCCGCGCACCCGACGCTGACGGTGGACGGCGGTGAGCAGCGCGAGGCCACCGGGCGGCTGCTCCACTGGCGCTGCGAGCCCGCGACCGGCGCCGATGTCGTCACCGAGGTGGGGGCCGAGGCTGACGTGTTCGACGGCGTCCGGTTCGAGCGGCACCTGCGGGCCGACGCCGACCAACTTGTCGACGTGGTGCTCGTCGAGGCGGACCGCGAACGCGACCTCGTGCTGCACCTGCGCACCGACGTCGCCGCCCGCGCATGGCTGACAGCCGGCGGCGCGCGCACCGAGTGGCCGGGCGACGGCGGGCTGGTCGGGCTGCACGCGGCGACGGCGGGGGCGGTCCTCGGCACCGCCCCCGACCTCGGCCCCGCCGACGACCCGCAGCGGACCAGGCCGCATCTGCGCTGGCGCGCGCACGGCCGGACGGCGGTGTTCGCGTCGGTCTACACACCCGGCTCCGACACCGGCGCCACCGTCAGCATCGAACGCACTGATCGGGATTGGACCATCCTGCTCGACCGGCCCGGCAGCACGCCGCTGCGCTGGTCGCTACCCCAGACACCCCACCGGACGGACGGAGTGAGCACGTGACGGAACCTCGGTTACTACTCGGCGGCGGGCGGCTCGACCGGCTGCGCGACGAGATCCGGGGCGTCCGGGCCGCCCAGTTCCGCCGCCTGCTCGACCAGTGCGAGTACTACACCGCGGAGAGCCCGCCCCCGGAGCACCCCGAGGCGTCCATCACCTACCTCGGCCCGGCGTCGGCCGGGTTCGCCCTGGCCTACCGGCTCACCGACCAGCCCGCCTACCTGGAGCAGGCGCGGCGGTGGATCGCGGCGGCCGTGTCCTACCCGCACTGGGGCCGCGCGCACCTGCCCGACCACGACCTCGACGCCGGCTGGCTGCTGCACGGCCTGTCACTGGCCTACGACTGGCTCGGCGACGCGCTGCCCGAGCCGGAACGCACCGCGCTGCGGGACAAGCTGATCCTGCAGGGCGACCGGGTCTACCAGTACGCCGTCGACACCGAGGGCACCTGGTGGTCCTCGTCCTACTGGCAGAACCACAACTGGATCTGCTACGCCGGCCTGACCACGGCTGGCTACGCGCTGCGCCACGAGCACCCGCCGGCCTGGCAGTGGACCGAGCGGGCGCGGCACAACTTCCGTGCGGTCGCGGAGCTGCTGCCGGCGGACGGCTCCGGCAGCGAGGGCGTCGTCTACTGGCGCTACGGCGTGCCGTGGCTGGCCGTCGCGTTCGACATCATCAGGGATCAGGACGGCGAGGACCTGTTCCAGGCCTGCGCGTTCCTGCGGCACACGTTCTTCTACCGGCTGCACCAGAGCGCACCGGGCTGGGAGTACATCGTCGACCACGGCGACTGCCACGACCGGCGCAGCGGGCACAGCCTCGCGCTCTACCACAAGCTGGCCGGCGAGTACCGGATCCCGCAGGCGCAGTGGCTCGCCGAGCGCGTGCGCACCGGGTTCCTCGGCCGCGAGTGGCACGAGAGCGGCGTCAAGCCCGGGGTCCGCGCGGACGGCTACCTGGAGCTGCTCTGGTACGACCCGACGGTGCCGAGTGAGTCACCGGAGACCCTGCCGACCTCGGCGTACTTCCCCGACCTCGGCCTGGTCGCGGCGCGCACCGGCTGGCAGGACGACGCCGTGCTGCTGTCGTTCAAGGCCTCCCCCGGCGGCGGCCACCGGGCCTGGGAGACCAGCCACCGGATGCGCGCGCAGAGCGGTTGGGAGACGCTCAACGCCGGCCACCACCACCCGGACGCCAACGCGTTCGTGCTGATCGGGCACGGTGCGCCACTCGCCGTCGAGGACGGCTACGCCAACGCCAAGATGGCCGCGAACCACAGCCTGGTGCTCGTGGACGGCACCGGGTACGCCGGCGAGGGCCGCTACCACGTGTACAAGGACATGCCGCTCGAGCACCAGGCGCACGTGCACTCGGTGCAGCTGGCCGACGGCTGGGTGCACGCGATCGGCGAGGCGGCCGCGATGTACCCGCCGGAGCTCGGCGTGCTGAGGGCGTCGCGGCGGGTCCTGTTCGGGCCGAGCGGCAGTCTGCTGCTGGTGGACGAGCTGGCGGCGGCCACCGAGCGGACCTGGACCTGGCTGCTGCACGCCGACCGGCCGGCCGAGGTGCTCACCGACGGCCGCCGGCTGGTCCGCTCCGGCACCGGTGCACTCACCGTGCGCGCGCTGCCCGGCACCGGCTTCGACCAGACCACCACCCTGGTCACCGCGAACCCCACCGCCAGCACCCCGAGCCTCACCGTCGGCCGCACCCTGTACACGCTGCGCCGGGAGATCGGGCCGGCCCGCGTGGCACGGTTCGTCAGCCTGCTCCTGCCGGCGTCCGCGCTGGTGCCGACGCCCGACGACGACGCCCGGTTCACCGGCTCGCCCGGCGAGGACGGCCAGGAGATCGGCTGGCGGCACGGCGACTGGACGTACCAGGTCCACCTCGGCGGCGACGAGATCGCGGCGACCGCGAAGGCCGGCACCGCGGTACGCCGGATCCGCGCGGCGAGCAAGCCGACGGGCTGAGTCCGAGCGGGCCAGCCGAGCACGGGCTGGCCCGCTAAGCCGGAGCTGGCCCGGTCGAGGCACGCACCACGAGCTCCGGGCGCATCAGCACGGACTGCCCGGCCCTGGCCGGCGCGTCCCCCACCAGCAGCCGCACTGTGGCCTCGGCCATCTCCGGCAGCGGCTGGCGGACGGTGGTGAGGGCCGGGCTGGTCATCTCGGCGAGGGTGATGTCGTCGAAACCGACCACCGAGACGTCCCCCCCGACCCGCAGCCCGGCGTCCCGCACACCGGCGCAGACCCCGATCGCGAACAGGTCGTTGATCGCCACGATCGCGGTCGGCGCGCCCGGGCGGGCCAGCAGCTCCCGGGCGGCCCGGCGGCCGAGCTCGGCTGCGTCCAGATCGCCGGCGCGGTCGGCGTCGTCGCGGTAGAGCAGCGCGGGGTCGACCTCGACGCCGGCCCGCTCCAAGGTGCGCAGGAAGCCGTCCAGCCGTTCCCGGCGGTTGATACTGGTGAGCCTGCCGGACACGAATGCCACCCGCCGGTGCCCGAGCTCGAGCAGGTGGTGGGTGGCCAGCTGGGCGCCGAGCGAGTTGTCGACGCTGACATTGACCAGCACCGGGTCACCGAGCTGGCTCGTCCGGTCGAACGCCACGACCGTCATGCCCCGCCGCAGGTAGGGCTGCACGTGGGCGATCGAGGGCAGCGACGAGCAGAGCAGCACGCTGGTGATGCCGTCCGCCCAGAGCTCCTCCAGGTACTCCGTCTCGCG
>DATAYB010000279.1:0-7577 GCA_036272795.1 Pseudonocardia sp. | reverse complement strand
GGACACGGAGCTGCGCCGGATCGCCGCGCTGTGCGCCGCCTTCGAGGTGGACGGCATGCGCGCCGACCTGGTGACCGCGCGCACCGCGATCGCGCACGCCGCCTGGCGCGGCGCCGCCGAGGTGGCGGAGGAGGACGTCAGGGTGGCCGCCCGGCTCGCCCTGCCACACCGCCGCCGCCGCGACCCGTTCGACGAGCCCGGCCTCGACGACGGCGCGCTGGACGACGCCCTGGACCGCGCCGCCGAGCAGACCGAGCCACCGCGCCCGCCGGATGCCGTTGGCCCCGAGGGTCCTGAAGACGTAGGTCCCGACGACGACGGAGGCCCGCCGGACGACCGCGGCGGCCCCAACGGCCCCGACGGGCCGGATGGATCCGGCGGGGGAGGCGCTCCGCCGCCCGCCGAGCCGCCGCCGGGCCGGGGCGCCGCTGGTGGGGACGGTCAGAGCCAGCGGGCGCCGGCCCCCTCGACGCCGTTCCGGGCGCGGCTGCTGACCGTGCCCGGGGTCGGCGAGGGTGCCCCCGGTCGCCGCTCGCGCGCCCGTACCGACCAGGGCCGTGTCGTCCGCGCCGCCGCCGACAACCCCCACCGGGCCGCCGACCTGCACCTGCCGGCCACCGTGGCCGCCGCCGCGCCGCACCAGGCCGCCAGGGGCCGCAGCGGCCCGGGCCTGCGGCTGCGCCGCGACGACCTGCGCCACGCCGTCCGGGAGGGCCGCGAAGGCAACCTGGTGCTGTTCGTGGTGGACGCCTCCGGCTCGATGGCCGCCCGGCGCCGGATGGCGGCGGTCAGTGGTGCCGTGCTGTCCCTGCTGCGCGACGCCTACCAGCGCCGCGACAAGGTCGGCATGGTGACCTTCCGGGCCGGCGGTGCCGAGCTGCTGCTGCCGCCGACCTCGTCGGTGCCCGCCGCGGTCACCCGGCTCGACCGCTTGCGCACCGGCGGGCGGACGCCGCTGGCCGACGGGCTGCTGCGCGCGCGGCGGGTACTGGCGGCCGAGCGGCTGCGCGACCCACGCCGGCGTGCGCTGCTGGTGCTGCTCACCGACGGCCGCGCCACGGTGCCGGTCCGTACCGGCGGAGACCCGCTGGTCGATGCGCTGCGCGCGGCCGCGCTGCTGGCCGGTGACGGGGTGGCGACGGTGGTGGTGGACTGCGAGTCCGGCCCGGTGCGGCTGGGGCTGGCCGGCCGGGTGGCGGTGGCCGCCGGCGGTCCGGTGGTCGCGGTGGGCGAGCTGTCCGCCGAGCGGGTCACCGGGGTCGTGCGCGCGGCGCGGGCGGCCTGACGGTCCTGATCGTCGGAGTTCACCCGGTGTCCCGAAGTCCGATCCGAAGTTGCGGCGCACTCGGTACCAAAATTGGGTTCCGGGCGGCCCGGCCGGCCAGCATGCTGTGCGGCTATGGGGTTCACCGGCCGGCAGTTCGGCCGACCGTCCGGTCTGCCCGGCCGGCTGGTCGGTGGGCTGATGGCGCGCGGCAACCGGTCCTTCAACATCGAGGTGGCGACCCGGTTGAGCCGGCTGGCCGGTGGCGCGCGGCGGATCGCCGAGATCGGCTGTGGCCCTGGGGTCGGTCTCGCCGCGCTGCTCAGGCAGTTCCCGGACGCCCAGGTGCTCGGCATCGACCTGTCCCCGGAGATGCTCGCGCAGAGCAAGGCACGCAACGCCGAGGCCGTCCGGTCGGGCCGGCTGACCCTGCGCAGGGGCGGTGTCGAGCAGCTGGACACGCCGGTGGACCTGATCGTCGCCGTGCACGTGCTCTACTTCTGGCACCAACCGGTCGAGGTGCTCGGCTGGCTGCGCAACGCGGTGACCGAGGACGGGCTGGTCGCGCTCGGCTACCGGTGCCGCCCGGACATGCCACCGCCGGCCCGGCGCGACTTCCCGAGGGAGGGCCACCTGCTCTACGAGGTGGACTCGCAGGTACGGGGGCTGTTCGCGGCGGCAGGGTTCCAGACCGCGCGCAGCGTGCGGATCGACGCGACGAGGATGCACCTCGGCTGGTTGACGGTCGCCGGGCCGTAGCCGCCGGGGTCGAAGGGAGACGGTGTGCCACAGGGCCAGGTCGTTGAGGTCCCCCAGGACGGGTTGAGCACCCGGCAGCGGCGCAACCGGCCGCTGCTGATGGTGCACACCGGCGAGATGAAGGGTAAGTCGACCGCCGCGTTCGGCATGGCCCTGCGCGCCTGGAACCAGGGCTGGTCGATCGGCGTCTTCCAGTTCGTCAAGTCGGCGAAGTGGAAGGTCGGCGAGGAGGCCGCGTTCCGCGCGTTGGGACGGGTGCACGAGCAGACCGGCGAGGGCGGCCCGGTGGAGTGGCACAAGATGGGGGAGGGCTGGTCCTGGGCCCGCAAGCAGGGCAGCGAGGACGACCACGCGGCCGCGGCTCTCGAGGGCTGGCGGGAGATCAGGCGCCGGATCGAGACCCAGGCGCACGAGATGTACGTGCTGGACGAGTTCACCTACCCGCTCAAGTGGGGCTGGGTCGACGTCGCCGAGGTCGTCGAGGTGCTCACCGCGCGGACCGGGCGGCAACACGTCGTGATCACCGGGCGGGACGCGCCGGAGGCGCTGATCGAGGTGGCCGACCTGGTCATGAGCACCACCAAGGTCAAACACCCGATGGACGCCGGTCAGAAGGGCCAGCGCGGCATCGAGTGGTGACCCCGTGACCCCGGGGCGGCCCCGCGTGACAGGGGCTCATCCGCCCGGCGTCAGGGGGAGCAGAGGGCGCGCTGGGCGGCGTGCTGCAGGGCCTTGGCCAGGTGGACCTCGCCGACCGGATTGGGGTGGATCCCGTCGACGGACAGGTCCAGCCGGGGGTTCCAGCCGCTGCTGGCGTCCACGATCCGGACCGCGTCGAACTGTGACGCCACCTTGCGCTGCGCGGACGCGTAGGCGGCGATGACCTTCGGGTCGTGGCCGGGATGGGTCGGCGCCTGCACCTGCAGCGGCCGGACCAGCAGGATCACCGGGACCGGCGCCGCCGCGAAGGCGCTCAGCACGCGCTTGAGCGCCCCCGTCCACTGCTCGGTCGGCAGCTTGTTCTTGATGTCGTTGATCGCCGAGTCGATCACCACGAGGTCGGACGTGCCGGGTACCCAGCGGGTCTTGCCGCTGTGCACGAGGGTGTCCACGTTGAGCGTGGTGCCGCCGTTCACCGCCCGGATGACGGGCTTGACGCCCATCGCGGTGGCCGCCAGCGTCGCGTAGCTGGCCGTCGCCCCGCCGATCTGGGGGGAGAGCAGGTAGCTGTGCCCGTAGGCGACGAGTGGGCCGTGCGGGCGGCCGCAGTCCTTGCTCGACGCGGCCGGGCCCGATGCGGGCGGCACGGCCTGCGTGGCGTGTGCGACGGGCGTGCCGACCGTGACACCGGTGACCACACAGGTCGCGGTGGCGGCCAGCGCGGTGACCAGGGCACGTACCCGCACGGTAACTCCTCGGAAGCTGTTCCTGCTGGGGAGACGCGACGGTCGGGGGATCCGTCGATGCTCACTGTCGCACGAAGATGATCTCGCCGTAGTCCCTCCTGCAGGGGAATTCCGGCGTTCGGTCGGTGTGGTGCGGTGACTGTCAGGAACAAACGATCCATCAAATCGGGTGAACCACTCACGGAAGGGTAATTGACGGTTCCGGGCGCCCGTGCAGGGCACGCCGGTGCGGGCCACCTCGACACCATCGCCCCCGCCGCCGGGTACGGCCGCCGATCACCCCGCGCGCGGCGTGGCCCGCGTAGCGTGCCCGTCATGAGCAGGGCAGTCGTGATCGCCGGCGTGGCCTCCGGCACGGGCAAGACCACGGTGGCCACCGGTCTGATGGCGGCGCTGTGCCGGCGGGGCACCTCGGTGGCCCCGTTCAAGGTCGGCCCGGACTACATCGACCCCGGCTACCACGCACTGGCCACCGGGCGCCCCGGCCGCAACCTGGACCCGGTGCTCGTCGGCGAGCAGCGGGTGCCGGCGCTGTTCCGGCACGGGGTGGCCGGCGCCGACCTGGCGGTCGTCGAAGGCGTGATGGGGCTGTTCGACGGCCGGATCTCGCCGGGTTCGGTGGAGCAGGCCGGCGGGCTGGTCGCCGACGGGTCCACCGCGCACGTGGCCCGGTTGATCGGTGCCCCGGTGCTGCTGGTGGTGGACTGCCGGGGGCAGAGCCGCAGCCTGGCCGCGCTGCTGCACGGGTTCGCCACCTACCGGCCCGGTACCCGGCTCGCCGGTGTGGTGCTCAACCAGGTAGGCAGCCCACGCCACGAGCAGGTGCTGCGCGACGCCTGCGCCGAGGTCGGGTTGCCGGTGCTCGGCGCGCTGCCCCGCCGCGACGAGCTCGCGGTGCCGTCGCGCCACCTCGGCCTGGTCACCGCCGCCGAGCACGGGCTGGCCGCGACCTCGGCGGTCGACGCGATGGCCGAGCTCGTCGCCCGGCATGTCGAGCTGGACGCCGTGCTGGCGGCCGCCGCTGTGGTGCCCGCCGGGGAGCCGGTCTGGGACGCGGCGGCCGAGATGGCTTCCGGGATGTCAGGTTCCGGGGTGGCAGGTTCCGGGGTGGCGCTGCCCGTGGTGGCGATCGCCGGGGGGACGGCGTTCAGCTTCGGTTACGCCGAGCACGCCGAGCTGCTGGCGGCCGCCGGTGCCGAGGTCGCCGTGTTCGACCCGCTGCGCGCCGAGCGGCTGCCGGCCGGCGCGGCGGGGCTGGTGCTGCCCGGCGGCTTTCCCGAGGAGCACGGCGCCGGGCTGGCCGCCAACGCCAGCCTGCGTGCCGAGGTGGCCGCGCTGGCGGCGGCCGGGGCGCCGGTGCACGCCGAGTGCGGCGGGCTGTTGTACCTGGTCGACGAGCTGGACGGGCACCCGATGTGCGGCGTGCTGCCCGGCGCCGGCCGGATGACGCGGCAGCTGCGGCTCGGGTACCGGGATGCGGTGGCGATCAGTGCCTCGCCGCTGTTCGAGCCGGGGCAGCGGGTCACCGGGCACGAGTTCCACCGCACCGAGGTCACCCCGGCCGCCGGCTCGGCAGCCCCTGACTGCGCGGAGGGCGGGGGTGCGCCGGCCTGGCAGTGGGCGGTGCAGGGCACGCCGGCCGGCCCGGAGGGCTTCGTGTGGCGCGGCGTGCACGCGTCCTACCTGCACACCCATCCGGCCGGCCAGCCCGGCGCGGTGGCGCGCTTCGTGTCCCACTGCACCGCGTTCGCCGCCGGCCGGACGGATCCGGTCGGTGTCCCCGGCCGATGACGGACCGGCTGGGACCCGGCGACCTGGTTGTCGGCCTCGGCTGCCGGCCCGGCGCGCTGGCCGACGACGTGCGCGCGACCGTCGCGGCGCTGCTGGCCCGACACGGCCTGGATCCGGCCGCGGTGTGCGCCTACGCCACCCTGGACGAGCGGGCCGGCGAGCCGGGGCTGCTCGAGCTGGCCGGCGAGCCGGGGCTGCTCGAGCTGGCCGGCGCGGGGCTGCTGGCCTACCCGGCGCGGCTGCTGGCGCTGGTCGACGTGCCGAACCCGAGCGCCAGGGTCGCCGCGGCCGTCGGCACCGCCGGGGTGGCCGAGGCCGCCGCGCTGCACGCGGCCGCCGAGCTGGCGCCGCCGGGCGCCGGGGTGGCCCTGGTCGCCCCGAAGCTGGCCGGCGTCGGGGTCACGGCGGCCGCCGCCCGGATCGGCTCTGGGTTGAGCTGAGCGTTGACCCGGCCGGGCGCAATCGGGCCGCCGACCGGGTCTAGGGACACCCGGGCGGGCCACGAATCGCGCCGAACCGGTCCCACCGCGGGATACTCCGGCGCGAGGCGGCGCCAGCGGGTGCGCCGCCGTGGCGGAAGGGGACCCGGGAGATGGCCGAACAGCGGCACCACGGGCCGGCCGACGAGGGCAATGGCGGCCCGGTGACCCCCGGGGCCGAGCCGCCGAGAGCCGGCTCGCCCGCGAACGGCGGCAACGGCGCGAACGGGCTGACCGGCTCGGCACGTGGGGCGAAACCGGGCGGCACGCTGGCCGTACCGGAGACCGTGAAGCCGGCTGTCCGCACGATCAAGCACACCCGGGTCAGCGGCCTGTGGGTCGGCGTGACGCTGTCCGCCGTGGTGCTGCTCTTCCTGCTGATCTTCATCCTGCAGAACAACGTGCCGACGCCGATCCGCTTCCTGGCTATCGAGGTCACGCTGCCGGTCGGCGTGGCGCTGCTGTTCGCCGCCGTGCTCGGCGTGCTGCTGGTGGCCATCCCCGGCTACCTGCGGATCTTGCAGCTGCGCAGGGCGGCTCGCCGGCATGGCGATCACTGACCCGGCCCGCGTCACGTTGACCGGGCACCGGGCCGGTGGGCAGGATGCACCGTGCGTAACCAGAGCTCACCACCGGCGCCGTACCCCGCCCCGCGCCAGCTCCGGCGTGGAGTAGACCATGGCTGACCAGCACTATCTGGTCGGCTTGGACCTGCGGGACCGGCTGGTCGTGGTGATCGGCGGCGGCTCCGTCGTGCAGCGCCGCGTGCCTCGGTTGCTGGCGGCCGGTGCCCGGGTCCGGGTGATCTCGCCGTCGGTGACCGCGGTGGTGGAGGGCCTGGTCGGCTCGGGTGACGTGGAGTGGGTGCGGCGCCGCTACGCCGACGGGGATCTCGACGGGGCCTGGTACGCGCTGGCCTGCGCCTCCGACCCGGCGGCCAACGCCGCCGTGGTGGCCGAGGCGGAGCGCCGCCGGGTGTTCTGCGTGCGGGCGGATGCCGGCGAGCTGGGGACGGCGGTCACCCCGGCGGTCGGTGAGCACGAGGGGCTCACGCTCGGTGTGCTGTCGGGCGGTGAGCCCCGGCGGTCGGCGGCCGTGCGCACGGCACTGGTCGAGGCACTGGCCAGCGGGCTGATCGACGACTCGGCGGAGGCGGCCGCGCCGGGCGTCGCGCTGGTCGGCGGCGGCCCCGGTGACCCCGGGCTGATCACCGTGCGGGGCCGGCGGTTGCTGTCCCGCGCCGACGTCGTCGTGGCCGACCGGCTGGCCCCGCAGAGCCTGCTGGAGGAGCTGCCGTCGCACGTCCAGGTGATCGACGCGTCCAAGATCCCGTACGGCCGGGCGATGCAGCAGGAGGCGATCAACACTGCGCTGATCGACGCCGCGAAGGCCGGCAAGTTCGTCGTCCGGCTCAAGGGCGGTGACCCGTTCGTCTTCGGCCGGGGCTTCGAGGAGCTGCTAGCGTGCGTCGAGGCCGGCGTGCCTGTCACCGTCGTGCCAGGCGTGACCAGCGCGTTCGCCGCGCCGGCCGCCGCCGATGTGCCGGTCAGCCACCGGGGTGTCGCGCACGAGATCGTGGTCATCTCCGGGCACGCCGCGCCGGACGACCCGGCCTCGCTGATCGACTGGTCGGCGCTCGGGCGGCTGCGCGGCACGCTGGTGCTGCTGATGGCCGTGCAGAAGGTGGCCGCGTTCGCCGAGGTACTGATCGAGCACGGCCGCCCCGCCGACACGCCGGTCGCGGTGGTCCAGGACGGCACGCTGCGCGGTCAGCGGACGCTGCGCAGCTCGCTCGCCAAGGTCGCCGACGAGATGGCGCGCGAGGGCTTCCGCCCGCCGGCGATCATCGTGATCGGCCCGGTGGCGGGCCTGGCCAGC
>DATAYB010000278.1:0-19128 GCA_036272795.1 Pseudonocardia sp. | reverse complement strand
GACCGGGGACGACACCCTCTTCCTGCTCTTCTGCTGCTGCCACCCCGACCTCGCGCCCGCCTCCCAGGTGGCGCTCACCCTGCGTGCGGTCGGCGGCCTGACCACCCGGGAGATCGCCGACGCCTTCTACGTGCCGGAGGCGACCATGGCGCAGCGGATCAGCCGGGCGAAGCGCACGCTGCGCGGGTGCCGCCTCGACGAGCCCGGTGACCTCGCGGTCGTGCTGCGCGTGCTGTACCTCGTCTACACCACCGGGCATGCGGGGCGGGTCGACCTGGCCGCCGAGGCGATCCGGCTAGCCCGCCAGCTCACCCTCGCCACCGAGGAACCGGAGGCACGCGGGCTGCTCGCACTGATGCTGCTCAACCACGCCCGCCTCCCGGCACGGCTCGATGCGGGAGGCCGGATCGTCACGCTCGACCGCCAGAACCGCGGCCTGTGGGACACCCGCGAGATCGCCGAGGGCGTGCGCGTCCTGCAGTCGGCGCTGGTGCTGGAGCGCCGAGGCCGCTACCAGATCGAGGCCGCCGTCGCCGCCCTGCACGACGACGCGGCGAGCGCCGGCGAGACCGACTGGCCGCAGATCCTCGAGTGGTACGACGACCTGGTCGGACTCACCGCTGACCCGGTGCACAAGGACCCGGCCGCGGTGCTGGGCCGCGCGGTCGCGGTCGGCCACGTGCTCGGCGCCGCCGAGGGACTGCGCGAGACCGACCGGCTGCGTGAGGTGCTCGGCCACCGCCACCGCTGGCACGCGGTCCGCGCCTACCTGCACGAGTTGGACGGCGACCTACCGGCCGCCGGCGAGGCGTACGCCGAGGCCGCCCACCGGGCCACGGACGTCGCCGAGCGCGACCACCTGGTCCGCCAGGCAGCCCGCACCCGAGCCGGGTGAGCTCCGTGTCGTGAGCCGCGGTGGACAACTCCGGCGGAAAATTGGCACAGTGCGACCACGGGTCCGGTGACCGAGGGCCGGTCCTGTCCCGGCGGAGTGGGGAACCGATGTCGCCTGCGCTCATCTCCTCGATCGGGGAGTTCTACGTCTCTCAGAGCGTCTACACCTCGCCGGGCGCTCTGGTCGGGCACTACGCCGAACTACCGGAGGACCCGGCGGAGATGGCCCGGATCGTGCGGAACTTGATGATCCACCGGGTGGAGGGGCCGCTGTTCGGCTACGACATTCCCCTCGATCGCCTGCGCGATGACGCCGAGACCCGCTACATCGACGACATCCTGCGGCTGATCCTCGGCCGCGACCCGGCCCCGCTGGGTCAAGCACGCCCGGTCGAGCATCGCTTTGTGGGTGTCTGCCGCGATATGGCCTTGCTGCTGTGCTCGTTCCTGCGCCATCACGGGGTGCCCGCCCGGGTGCGTTCCGGCTTCGCCGACTACTGGGGCGATGACGGGTTCTGCTGGGACCACATGGTCTGTGAGTACTGGAGTCCGAGGCGAGGCTGGCTGCTGGCGGACCCGCAGCTCGCCGACCTGCGGGTCACCGAAAAGTTCGGCGTGAGCTTGGACCCGATGGACGTGCCGCGGGACCGGTTCGTGGTCGCTGCCAAGGCTTGGCGGGCGATCCGCGCGGGCACGGCCGATCCGGCGAACTACGGGCTCCGGCTGCCCGGGCAGTCACTGATCGGAGTGCGCTTCATCGCCGGCAACGTTCGGCTCGACCTCGCCGCGCTCAACAAGGTCGAGACCCTGCTCTGGGACGTCTGGGGGCGCCGGGCCGAGAACGACGAGGCGATGACGGAGGCCGACCACCGGCTCTACGACCGGGCCGCGAAGGTCACCGGCGACGACGTCCCGTTCGAGCAGGTACGGGCGCTGTTCGACGAGTGCGACGAACTCCGGACACCGCGCACGGTGCTCTGCGCGGGCGAGTTCCACGGTCCGGTCACGGTCACCCTCCGGACGCCTGATCGGTATGCGTGAGTGACGAAAGCCGAAGGGGTGCCCTCCGGGGGAGGTGCGGGAGTCGGCCGGAGTAATCGCTCGCCGGGACAAGGTTCGGTTCGGTGAACTGTTGGTGAACCTGATCGACACTGGTTGACCCGTTCGGGCATGATTACGCTCCGCTGTGTGAGGGGAGCGATCGGTAGTTGATGTGGGCGATCTGGCTCCCCATTGCACTTTCGGCCATTGCGACCATCGCGGCCGTCGCCACCACCATCAACGTTCTCTGGCCGCCCCGGCATCGACTCAGCTGGCGGCAACACCTGGACAACCGGGTCGGGTTGACCCCGAACCAGGAGCTCAAGGGCCTCGCCGAGCTGGTCGTGCGGCTCACCCGGCCCGATGGCAGCTCGGTGGACCTGACCGACGCCAGCGTGGTGCTGCTGCGGGTGCGCAACGACGGCCGGCGGGACATCGAGGCGGACGAGTTCGTGCAGCGGGTCAAGTTCCGGTTTCCGGGCCGGACGGTGATCGGTGTCCAGATCAAGGACGCCGACGACTCCCTGCTGGACACCTTGCTCGGCCCCAAGACGGTGGGCCGTGGCACCTCGCGCCGGGTCCCGCCGCACGACAAGGAGGTGCTGACCTTCCCGATCGGCGGGGACTACGTCGAGCTGCCCAGCATGCGCATCGGCAAGGGCAAGAGCTTCCGCATGCTCGTGCTGCTGCGCGGCCAGGCCAAGGGGGTCACGGCCCAGGGCGAGCTGCGCAACGGCAACCTCGTAGCGGACAAGGCCAGGCTGGGATCGCCGAGTCGGACCACCGCGGCCGCGCTGCTGTCCGGTACCGGGGCCGCGCTGGTCGCGCTGGTTGTGGCGATCTGGCTGGCCAACCACTCGGCCGCGGCGTCGGGTGGTGGGCAGTGCGTGCCCGGGGCACTCGCGGTGTCCGGGTCGACCGCGTTCGCGCCCACCAGCTCTGACCTCGCGACGCGCTACCACCAGTCCTGCCCGGCCGCGGACGTCAGCGTGAACGCCTCCGGCCACCCGACCAGCAGCTTCGGCGGGGTACTCGACCTGGCCACCAGCGGGCACACCGACCAGAGCGTGCGCGACAGCCGGCTGGCCAACTCCGACGGCCTGGCGACGGGGTTCCCCGAGCTGCGCAGCCAACCGGTCGCGGTGGTCATCTTCTCGGTCGTGGTCAACACCGCCGACGGGGTGTACTCACTCACCCGCGACGAGCTGGCCGCGATCTACTCGGGGCGGATCACCAACTGGTCCGCGCTGCACGGGCCGGACCTGCCGATCCGCATCGTCAGCAGGGGGTTCGACTCGGGCACCCGGAGCACCTTCGACACGAAGATCCTGAATCAGCAGGCCGAGCCGGACGCGAACTCACGCAACTGTGTCGACCGGGACGAGACGTTGCCGGCCGCGCCGGTGGTGCGCTGTGAGATGCAGTCGACCGAAGCCGTGTTGCGGCAGGTCAACGCGATTCCCGGGGCGATCGGCTACGCCGAGATGGCGGCCACCTCGAGCAACCAGCCGGCCGCCTACCCGCAGCTGCGGCAGATCCAGCTGGGCGGCTACG
The DNA here is from genome assembly GCA_036272795.1 of Pseudonocardia sp. GTDB lineage: Bacteria > Actinomycetota > Actinomycetes > Mycobacteriales > Pseudonocardiaceae > Pseudonocardia. The sequence goes on along the minus strand of DATAYB010000278.1, from coordinate 15,639 downwards.
ACGCCAGCTCGGCCTCGGTGAAGAATGGCGGCTACCCGTTCTGGACCGTCGAGTACTTCTACACGTACGGCACGCCCGACCAGAGCTCGCCGGCAGCCGCGTTCCTGCTGTTCTTGACCAGCGACACGGCCAAGTCGACCATGCAGCAGGACGGGCACATCCCGTGCTCGGACCCCGAGGCGGAGAAACGCGGCCTCTGCCGGGCGCCCTCGTAAGGCTCGTCCTTGCTCACGCGGCGTCGAGGGTGAGCAGCCGCGCGGGGTTGGCCCGGAGCATGAGGTCGACCTGGTCCTCGGTGACACCCCGGTCGAGCAGCAGCTGGGTGAACACCGCGCCGAGGTAGCGGTAGCCGTAGCGGCCGTGCGTCGACGGGTTGAGCTGGACCTGGAACCCCGCCATGTCCTGGGACAGCAGGATCCGGTCGGCGTGGCCCGCCGCAACCAGCTTGGCCAGCCGGTCCGCCCGGGTGCGGTCGGACTGCTTGATCGCCTGCTTGGAGTACGGGCCGTCCGGGTGCTCCGCGGGCAGCGGTGGCACGCGGACGTCCCACAGCTCCTTGCCGACCGAGTCGAAGGCGATGTTCGTGCCGCGGTCGAGCACCCGCCAGAGGTAGTCGAGCTCCGGGTGGTTGTCCAGGTGCCCGATCACGACCCGGCCCGGGTCCACGTGCTCCTGGTCCAGGATGTCCAGCTGTTCCAACGCCATGGTGCCGTGGGTGGTATGGGTGCTGATCGACAGCCCGGTGAGGTGGTGGGCCCTGGCGGCGGCCCGCAGTCCCCGCTCCTCGAGCGCGGTGACGGTGTCCTGGCTGGTGGGCTGCTCGCCGAGGATGCCGGCCCGGACGCCGGTGTCCCCGATCCCGGTGGTGGCGTCCGCGACGAACCGCCGGGTGAGCTCGTCGACGGTGGCCCGCCTGACCCACTCCGGGCTGAACTCCTCGCGGTAGGTCGCGGTGCCGCTGACGATGTTCAGGCCGGTGCGGCGGGCGATCTCCGGCAGCAGCGCCGCATTGCGCCCGTGGGCGTCCCGGCCGGCGTCGCCGTAGGGGCTGAGGTCGACGACGGTCCCGATGCCCTGGCCCGCCAGGCCACTGAGCGCGGTGACGGCGGCGTCGACCAGTGCCGCGTCGACGTCGGCGTCGGCGGGGCCTGGGTCGGCACGGCCGCAGCCGCAACTGTTGCGGCCGGACGGGATGCCGACGGAGATGCCCGGCCCGGGCAGCAAGGTCAGCAGGTGCTCGTGGGAGAGGACCCGGCCGAGCTGGTCCGGGTCGACCGGCCCGGTCACGGTCTGTACGTGCGCCACGCTCGCTCCTCGGAGGGGACGGATGTTGTCACGTCCAGCCTGCCGCCCGAATATTTTGCCCGGCGGCAAAACGTGGTGGCGGCGCCCGGCACGGGGGGTCGGTTTCCCCCAGCTCGCCGGGAGGCGTCAGCATGTGGCACATGGCAGATGCTGTGGTGGTGACCGGGGCGGCGGGCGCGTTGGGGCGGGCGGTGCTGGCCGAGCTGCGGGAGCGGGGGACCCGGGTGGTGCTGGCGCTCGACCGGGCCGGCGAACACCTCGACGAGGTCGGCAGGTCGGACGGTGTCCATGCGATCGCGGTCGACCTCGCCGACCGGGCCTCGGTGCAGGCGGCGTGGCAGAGGGTCGACGAGATCGCGCAGCCGGACGCGCTGATCACGCTGGCCGGCGGGTTCGTACCGGGGTCCCTCGCCGACCTGGATGAGGCGTCGCTGGAGTCGCTGTGGCAGTCGAACGTGGCCTCGCTGCTGTGGAGCTGCCAGGCGGCCGCGGCGCGGATGGCGAAGACCGGTGGTGGGTCGATCGTCACGGTGGGGTCCAAGACCGCGGTGGCCGGGCCGGCGCCGGTGGCCCACGCGACGACGAAGGCGGCGGTCGTGCGTGTCACCGAGCTGCTGGCCGACGAGCTGCGCGGCTCGGACATCCGAGTCAACACCGTGCTGCCGTCGGTGATCGACACCCCGGCCAACCGCACGTGGATGTCCTCCGACCTCGCGGCCAGGGCGGTGCCACCCTCGGCGATAGCGAAGGTGATCGCGTTCCTGTGCAGCGACGACGCCTGGCTGATCAGTGGTGCGCGGATCCCGGTGTACGGCAAGGCCTGACCGTTCGGGGGACGTGTCTCCCGTTGACAACACCACCGGGTGCGGTTTGATTGCTCGGTGCAGGTGGAGCCTTTTCTGCGAGCTCATCGGTCGCTCGTCGTGGGTGCTGCTGCCGTGGTGCCCTTCGTTGCCTGCGCGGTACTGAGCCTCTTCCGCGAAAGCATCGCGAACACCAACGCCGCCCTCGGCCTGGTGCTGCTGGTCGTGGTGGCCGCCTCGACCGGGATCCGGGCGGCCGGGCTGGTCGCCGCGCTGTCCAGCGCGGCCTGGTTCGACTACTTCCTCACCGCCCCGTTCATCCGCTTCGCCATCACCGACCGCGCCGACATCGAGACGGCGGTGCTGCTCGTGCTCGTGGGTGCGGCCGTCTCCGAGGTGGCGCTCTGGGGGCGTCGCCAGCAGGCCCACGCCAGCCGGGGCCAGGGCTACCTGGACGGTGTGGTGAGCACGGCGGCGGCGGTCGGCGCTGGCCTGACGTCAACCGGCGCGCTGATCGAGCACGTCAGCGCGCAGATCGTCGACGTTCTCGAGATCGACAGCTGCCGCTTCGACACGGGTAGTGAGCCGGTGCTGGCCACGCTCAACCACGACGGGACGTTGATCTACAACGGCCAGCCGTACAACGTCGGCCGGCTCGGGCTGCCCACGGACACCGAGATCGAGCTCGTGATCCGCAGCGCCGGCGTCACCGGTGGCCGGTTCGTGCTCACCGCCGCCAGCGAGGTCGCCCGGCCGACCCTGGACCAGCTGCGCGTCGCCGTCGCACTCGCCAACCAGGTGGGTGCCGCGCTCGCCGCCGCCCACCGCGACGGGCCCCCGCCGGTAGCGAGCTCCTGAACCGAGGCGACCCCGTACCGCTGCCGGCCCGGTGCGCCGCCACACCGGCCAGGTGAGGGCGCCCGGAACCTGAGAGCTCCGGCCCGAAATGCAAGTGCAAGGTCGCTGCAAGGTCGGGGTGTAACTCTGCGTTCCGCCGTCCGATGACCTCTCCTTACCCCGCGGGGAGAAGCCGTCGGGCGGTTCGAGCCGCGTTCGGAGCATCGTGCTGTGCATTGGGAGCTGACGGAGAGGGGGACAGCCCTACCCCTGCGGTGGGGTTGCGGAAGCGGGTCTGGTCGGGGACGCACTCTGGCTGAAAACAGGTCGTATTCGTCAAGCTGATCTAGGCAGCAGCGAACACGCAGACCTACCGATCCGACGATTGGGCGAATTCGCTCCGTCGGATATTCAGTCGCGTCCAAATACGTCACGGCCCAGCCGCACCGAATACTGAAACTCCGCAGGGGGAGACACAGCCATGAACACCACCAAGATGCGTCGAATCGTCAGGATTGCCCCCGTCGCGGCCGCTGTTGCGCTGTCGATCGCCGCGTGCGGCGCGCCGTGCATGGCGAACTCGAGTGCCCCGGCCACGACCGGCGGCTCCGGCCTTTCGAACAGCTCCGCCAGCTCGAACGGCACCGGTACCGCTGGGTCCTTCGGCGCGGGCGGCGTCGGATCGAGCGGGTCGTCCGGCGCGGGGACCAGCGGGTCGGCCAGCGCCGGGACCAGCGGATCCTCGGGAGTCGCGGGTGGGTCCAGCTTCGGCGCCACCGGTGGTTCCGCCTCGTCCGGTGCCGCTTCGGGCGGCTCCGCGGCGGGTGGCCAGGGCGGTGTGGCGACGGGTGGCACCGCCACCGCCGGGTCGGCCACCCCCGGCCAGGTCGGTGCGGCGAGTGGTGGCTTCGGCAATTCGGACCCGTCCGCCGGCATGACGCCTGACCAGGTTGCCGCGTACTGCACGAAGTTTCCGTCCGAGCCGGAGACCTATTACAACGGGAACGGAGCAGCGAACGACCTGATCGAACTGCGGAAGTACACGCCGGTGCAACTGGTGAGTAACGTCGACGTGCTGATCTCCGATAACCAGGCAATTGGGTCGCAGAAGCGCATCTATGCCCAGTTGAAGGACGAGATGCAGGCGAACTTCCAGCCGCTCAAGGATTTCAAGGACCAGATCTGCACCGCGCACTGACCGCTCCGATTGCCAGCCGCCGCCTCATCGCAATCCGGCTGGTTCCGGCGCGGATGTATTGAGAAGTTACGACTCCCAGGGGGGACCCCAGTCATGATCACCAAGATGCGCCACATCCTGAGGACCGTCCCGGTTGCGATCGCCGTTGTGCTGTCGGTCGCCGCGTGTGGCTCGCCGTTCAAGTCAGGCTCCAGCGGCGCCCCCACCCCGACCGACACCTCGAACGGCGCCGCCCTGTCGACCGGCACCGGCGCCTCGAACGGCACCGCCGGCACCACGGGCTCGAGCGGCACCGGCACTACCGGCACCTCGGGCGGGTCGAGCTTCGGCTCCGCCGGTGGCGCCGCCTCGGGCGGTTCGGCGGTGGGCGGCCAGGGTGGCACGTCCTCGGGTGGTTCCGCCGCCGCTGGATCGGCGACCCCCGGCCAGGCCGGCGCCACCGGCGGGTTCGGCAACACGGACCCGTCCGCCGGCATGACGCCCGACCAGGTCGCCGCGTACTGCACAGGGTTCCCCTACGACCCGGAGATCGTCGGGGACCTGGCGGGCCATGACGACGTGCAGGCCTGGACGGACCTGCGGAAGAACACGCCGGTGCAGCTGACTCCCAACGTCGACGTGATGGTCTCCGACTACCAGGCGATCTCCACGAAGAAGCGCGTCTACGCCCAGCTCAGGGACGAGCTCGTGGCGAACTTCAAGCCGCTCAAGGACTTCAAGGACCAGATCTGCGTCGCGCACTGACGGCGATACAGCCAACGAACACGATCACCAGCGGCCGGGAACGCGAGTGGGGCGGGCAGAGGGATGAACAGCAGGGTCACGCGGCTCGCGCGTGTCGTGCCGCTGGTGGCTGTGGTGGTGTTGTCGGCCGGGGCCTGCGGCTCGCCGTGGGCCAAAGACGGGGGCGCCACCGCGCAGTCCAGCAGCGGGGCCAGCGGATCCGCCGCCTCGGCGGCGTCCGCCGGTGCGTCGGCGCCCGCCGGCGCGCAGGGCGCCCCCGGAGCGCAGGGAGCGCCCGGCGCAGTGGGTGCGCCGGCCTCGCCCAACGGGGTCGTGGCCAAGGGGGAGTCGTCCCAGGAGGCTGCCGAGGCCCGCAACGTCCGGCTGGTCCGCAACGGGCAGGACGAGCTGGCGCTGCAGTTCGAGCTGCACAACGGCACGTCCGGCAGCGTGACGGCCAGCCAGTGGAGCGACCCCACGACCAGGCGGTTCCTGCTGTTCGACCTGCCGAGGGGGACCAGCTACCAGGTGCTGAAGGAGACCAGCGACCCCGGTTTCAAGGGCACCTGGGGACGTCTGAGCGGGAACTGGCTGAGCCCGATCGCGCCAGACCAGTCGATCACCTTGACCGCGGTGTTCGGTGCGCCACCGGCGGAGGCGACCAGCATGCTGGTGGCGATGGCCGACCTGGTGCCGGTCCAGGTGCCGATCCAGCCGGCCGGGTCGCCGGCCCTGCAGACGGACCCGATCCTGCTCGACCACCACAGTGACACCAACTCCGGGCCGCTGGTCTGCGCGTCGGTCAAGCAGGGCGGCCCGACGGAGTTCCGGCTGCCGGCCGACGTGCTGTTCGACTTCGACAAGGCGACCCTCTCGCCGGCCGCGCAGGGCGCGCTGGACTCGCTGGTCAAACAGGTCAACGGCACCACGGGCTCGGTCACGGTGGCCGGCAACACCGATGCCATCGGCAGCGACGCCTACAACCAGACGCTGTCCGAGCAGCGGGCCGCCGCGGTCGCGGACGCCCTCAAGCCGAAGCTGGCCGGCAACTTCGCCTTCAACTCCGTCGGCAACGGCAAGACGAAGCCGGTCGCCCCCAACACGAATACGGACGGCAGCGACAACCCGGACGGGCGGGCCCAGAACCGGCGCGTCGACATCGAGGTCACCACCACCAACCCGGCGCAGCCGGCGCCCGTCGACACGACCTCTGCCGCCGTGGCGAGCAACGTCAAGGCCACGGTGGTGAGCACCCAGCGCAGCGGCGGCTTCCTGCTGACGTTGCTGCGGGTCAGCAACCCCGACGCCACCCCGGCCCTGTTCGCGTACAACAACACCGCCACGGCGGAGTCGGCCAAGGGCGGCCTGTTCGCCGGCGAGATGGCCGTGCTCGACACCACCGGCACCTCGCGGACCAGGCTCTGCGTCCCCGGCGGCACGCCGAACGTGTACTTCTCGTATGCGGCGAGCATGAACGCGTACAACACTGTGCCGCCCGGTGGCTCGCTCACGCTGTGGGGGATCACGCCAGTGCCGGCAGCCGACGCGTCGACGGTGAACGTCCAGGTCGGCGGGTTCCCGCAGCCGTTCCCGGTCCCGATCACGCCGAGGTCGTAGCGGGCTCCCGCCCCACTTCGCATAGCGCGCTGTGCGAAGTGCGTCTGGACGCCGTGCGCAGCTGCGGCTGCCGGCCCAGTCGGAGATCAGTTTCGCGAGCTACTTCAACGCGTTCCCGGCCAGCTACTGGCGGCGCTGGTCGGTGCTGGAGAGCGTGGAGCTGGAAGGCGTACTACCAGCTGCGCAACCGGCTGGTGGTTGCCGCGTTGCACAGCCCGTACCGCCGTGGCGGCGCGCTGATCCGGCACAGCCTGAAGTCGACGCTCAAGCACCTGATGTCGCTGGAGTACTCCACGGTGGCGCTGCAGGAGCTCGCCGTGCGTGACTTCGCCGAGGGCCCGCTCGCGCTGTTCGACCAGCTGCCGAGCTCGCTGGGGGAGGTGCGGGCGCGCCGGGGTGAGTTCGCCGACGGCCGTGTGCTGGCCAGTGCGAAGGACCTGCCGCTGCCGTCCATGGACCGGGTGCGCGCCTCCAGGTTCCTGCAGCCGCCGGCGAACGCGATCACCATCGGCGCCACGCTGGTCAGCGGCCTGGTGCACAACCTGCTGCCGGTGCAGGCCGAGCACCACAGCCGCCCACAGCTCAACGTGGCCGCGCAGGACGCCCGCTGGTTCCTGCTCGCCCGCCTCGACGGCGCGACCGTGGGCACCTCGGACGGCCGGGGCGTCGCCTACCGCAAGCGTGACCCGCGCGTGTTCTGGAAGCTGCTGGGCAACGCCGTCGGCAACCACCTGCGGCTGGCGCGCGAGTTCCCGCGCTACCGGCGGCTCTACCGGGACGCGCTGCCCGAGCTGGTCGGGCAGCGGCGCTGGGCCGAGGTGTTCGCCGACCGGACCTGAGCTCGACCGGAACTCGTTCGTCCTGCCGGCCGCGGCGTGATTCACTCGGCGGATGGGGCAACCGGTGCTGACCAGCGCCCGGCTTCGGCTGGAGCCGATGCGTCCGGAGCACGGCGCGGGCGTCATCGAGGTGTTTGCTGACCCGGCCACCAACCGGTACTTCCCGGTCGACCTGAGCGAACCGGAGGCGGCGCGCGCTTCGGTGGCCGCCCGGCTCGCGTACGCCGGCCCGCCCGAGCTGGGCCACTGGGTGTTCGTGCTGCCGGACGGGACCGGGCCCGGATCGGGTGACGTCGTCGTCGGGGTCGGGCACCTCAAGCCATCGGTGGAGCTGCCGGGCGGGTTCGTCGAGATCGGCTGGTCGATCAACCCCAGGTACGGCGGCAGGGGGCTGGCCGGCGAGGGCGTCCGGGCGTTGACCCGGTATGCGCTCGACGAGGTGGGCCTGCCGGCGATCTGGGCGCTGATCCACCCGGCCAACGAGCCGAGCCTTCGGCTCGCCGCACGGGTCGGCTACCACCTGGTCGGCAGTGGGATGCACTACGGCGAGTCGCACGGGGTGCATGTGGCGCTGCGCCCAGCGTTCGGCCAGCGCTGACGTCGTCAGTCCGCCGGCCGGTCAGCTGACCGGCCGGCGGGTGTCCTCAGAGTGCAGGTGAGCTGGACCTCAGAGGCCGAGGTTGGACATGACGTAGCCGAACTGCTGGATGATCGTCGCGAAGTAGTCGGGCCCGAGCAGTGAGGTGGTCGTGGCGCCGGTGTCGGCGTATGCCACGCCGCCGAACGCGACCAGCGCGACGATGGCCGCGGCGGCGGCGATGGAGACCCTCTTCAACACGGCAGCTCCCAATGTCAGACGTCCCGGCGGCGTCCCGGCCGCCACGGGTTCGCCCCACGGACGTTACTTCGACTCGCCCGCCACGAGAATCCCCCCGGTCGCAACAGAACCAGTCGTCACACGTTCGAGGGACCCGGTTCTCGATCTACGGCCGCTGCCGGCCCGTGCCACCGGCGGCCTGCACCGCGTGGACGAACCGGTCGGGGTGGAAGTGCTCCGGGTCGGTGAGCACGAGCCGGGCGGCCATCTCGAAGAGGGCGAGCACGCTGTGCGCGGCGATCTCGGGGTCGACGGCGCTCGGGGTGCCCGGCGGGCCGAACACCCAGCGCGCGATGGGCACGGCACGGTCGAGCGCCACGGCGCGGCCGCGCTCCCGGGCGGCGTGGAACTCGGCCGGCATGTCCGACATCGGCATCACGATGCAGTGCCAGCGCTCCGGCGCTTCGCGCACCACCTGCAGGAACTTGTCGAGCAGGCCGGCAACCGCCGAGGCGAGGTCGGTCGGCGGCCGACGGTCGAGGTCGTTCGGTAGCACCGCGAGCAGCTGGCGCAGCGCCTGCTCCTGCTCCCGGCGCAGCAGTGCGGCCAGCAGCTCGCCCCGGTTGGCGAACACGCCGTAGACCACGGGCTTCGTCACGCCGGCCTGCTCGGCGACGGCGTCCATGGTGGCGGCCTGGTGGCCCTTGCTGACCACGAGGTGCAGCGCGGCGTCGAGCAGCTGGGTGCGCCGCTCGTCGGGCGGTACCCGGCTCGCGTAGGCACGCCGCTTGCGCCCGGTCCCGGCCGCTGCCCGCACCCTGCCTCCCGTTGCTCCGCTGGTTGCGGTGACTCTACTGGACAAACTACTCGCCCGTAGTATTCTCTGGGCAGTATTCCTACTTGCCCGTAGTAATTGGCGTCGGACCGTGCTGGAGGCCCAGGTGCAGAACCGTCCGGAGGCGGCGTCGCCGCTGCTCGACCCGCACCGCTACGACCCGGTGCACCTCGACGTCGAGACGCGCCGGCTGCTGAGGGCCACTATCGACTGGTTCGAGGCGCGCGGGCTGCGCCGGCTCACCGACGACTACCACGCGAAGGTCTTCTACGCGGACTTCCTGGAGTTCGTGGCCAAGGAGCAGGTGTTCGCCACGCTGCTGACGCCGGCCAGGGACGCCGAGGGCAACCCGGACAAGCGCTGGGACACCGCCCGGATCGCCGCGATGTCGGAGGTGCTCGGCTTCTACGGGCTGAACTACTGGTACCCGTGGCAGGTCACCGTGCTCGGCCTCGGCCCGGTGTGGCAGAGCGACAACGCCGGGGCGCGCAGGCGGGCGGCCGCCGCGCTGGACGCCGGCGGGGTAGCCGCGTTCGGGTTGTCCGAGCGCGAGCACGGCGCCGACATCTACGCCTCCGACCTGGTGCTCACGCCGGACGGCCATGGTGGGTACACCGCGAGCGGCGAGAAGTACTACATCGGCAACGGCAACTGCGCGACCACGGTGTCGGTGTTCGGCAGGGTGGCCGGCGTCGAGGGGCCGGACCAGTACGTGTTCTTCATGGCCGACTCGACGCACCCGAGCTACCACGTGGTGCGCAACGTCGTGCCGTCCCAGATGTACGTGGCGCAGTTCCGGCTGGACGGCTACCCGGTGCGCGCCGAGGACATCCTGCACACCGGGGAGGCCGCCTTCTCCGCCGCGCTCAACACGGTGAACATCGGCAAGTTCAACCTCAGCTTCGGAGGTATCGGGCTCGCCACGCACGCGCTGTACGAGGCGGTCGACCACGCGCACCACCGGATCCTGTTCGGCGCGCCGGTGACCAACTTCCCGCACATCCGGGGCGAGTTCGTGCAGGCGTACGCCCGGCTGATCGGGATGCGGCTGTTCTCCGACCGCGCCGTGGACTACTTCCGCTCCGCGGGCCCCGACGACCGCCGCTACCTGCTCTACAACCCGATCACCAAGATGCGGGTGACCACGGAGGCCGAGCGGGTGCTGGCCCTGCTCGGGGACATCGTCGCGGCGAAGGGCTTCGAGGCCGACAACTTCCTGCCGATCGCGCGGATGGACGTGTCCGGGCTGCCGAAGCTGGAGGGCACCGTCGCGGTCAACCTGGCGCTGATCCTGAAGTTCATGCCGGCGTACCTGTTCCAGCCGACCGAGTACCCGCCGGTGCCGACGCGGCTGGATGCCTCCGACGACGAGTTCCTGTTCCGGCAGGGCCCGGCGCGCGGCCTCGGCAAGATCCGGTTCCACGACTGGCGGGAGTCCTACGCCCGCAACGCCCACCTGCCGAACGTGGCGCTGCTGCTCGAGCAGGCCGACAGCCTCGCCGAGCTGCTGCGGACCGAGGTGCCGGACGCCGCGCAGCAGGCCGACATGGACTTCACGCTCACCCTCGGCGAGCTGTTCACCCTCGTCGTCTACGGCCAGCTCATCCTCGAGCAGGCCGAGCTCACCGGTGTCGGCGACGACGTGCTCGGCGCGGTGTTCGACGTGCTCGTGCACGACTTCTCCCGGTTCGCCGTCGAGCTGCACGGCAAGCGCGGCTCCACCGAGACACAGCGGGACTGGGCGCTCTCGGTGATCCGCAAGCCCGCCACTGACGACGCCGCGTTCGGCCGCGTGTGGCAGGAGGTGGCCGCGCTGAGCGGCACCTACCGGATGAACCCCTGACAACCTGACCGCGCAAAGGAGCACGTGATGGCAGCCACCGCCACCCCGGAGAGCCGCCCGCCGCTGCGGCACCACGACTACGGGTTCTTCGGCCCCGACTCGCCGACCTGGCGGGTCTGGGCGGCCCCGACGGCGCTGATCGGCTTCCAGCGCTCGGTCGTGCTGGAGCACTTCGACCCGTTCCTGGCCGCCGCGGTCGCGGACATGCAGGGCATCTACCGCGACCCGCACGGCCGGCTGGACCGCACGCTCGCCTACTTCCTCACCGTGGCCGTCGGCGACGGGCGCACCGCGATCGCGGCGTCCGAGTTCCTGATGAAGGTGCACGCCAAGGCCACCGGCATCGAGCCGATCAGCGGCAAGCGTTACAGCGCCAACAACCCCGAGTCGCAGCTGTGGATCCACGTGACCGGCTGGCACTCCGTGCTCAAGTGCTACGAGATGTACGGCCCGGGTCCACTCAGCGCGGAGGACGAGCGGCGCTACTGGGCCGACTGTGTCGTCGCCGCCGAGCTGCAGACCTGCAAGCCTTCCGACGTGCCGCGCTCGCGTGCCGAGGTACGCGAGTACTTCGCCGAGGTCCGCCCTCGGCTGTGCACCTCGGAGCGGGCCAACGAGGGCATGCACTTCCTGCTGCGCACGCCGCGCACGCGGGCCGGGGTGAAGCTCTGGGCGTTCAGCCGGCTGATCGCGCCGGCCACGGTTGCCACCCTGCCGAGATGGATGCGCGAGACCGGTGGGTTCGACCAGCCCTGGGCGCTGGACCGTGCACTGGTGCCCGTGGTCCGGGCGGGGGTCAAGGCCTTCAGCTCACCCGCCGCCAGCGTCGCGGCGCTCGACCACATCGCCCCGGCCACCGGTCGGGTGCTGCGCGAGCACCTGCGCTCCGCGCCGCCGATGCGCGCCGAGACGATCACGCCGGCCCGGGCCCGCGAGGTGTTCGGCCGGGCCGCCACCCCGAGCAACGGCGCGGCACCCGAGCGGGGTGTGCCGATCCCCGGTCCCGAGGTCGTCACCACGTGAAAAGCGCCCCCACGGCATTGCCGACGGGGGCGCTTTTCACGGATCGGGCGATTGCCCGATGCGCTCGAGTCAGAACTTGACGGTGCCCAGCTCGGACAGCAGGCCCTTGCTGTCGCTGGAGTTCACGCCGGGGGTCATGTGCCCGTTCACAAGGCTGCCGTGGTCGGAGGTGACGTCTCCGCTGGAGTCGTCCGCGTAGGCGACTCCACCAACGGCGATCGTGGCGCCGACGACAACTGCCATGGCCACGGCCAAACGGCGGGTACGGCTCATTTGGAGGTCCTTTCCCTCAAATTGCGATGCGTACGTTCGTTGGAGCGGACGGCATCGTCGCACCCCTCCGCGTCAACCAACGAGCCACTCGCCACGCAGATAACGATCCAGCCAAGGAACTCACCACAGTGAGTGATCAACTCGGTGACGTCGTGTCGATCTCACTCTTGGTGACCGTGGTCGCGGGGCGAACTGTGCAGGTCGAAACGTGCCTCGTCGGGCTCGAAGCTCGGCGTGTCGGCCCTCGGGTGACTCTCCGCCACGGCGCGTGAGGGGGCTCGCGCGCGGTCAGGTCGATCCGCGGCGAGGCAGGTGACCGCCTTCCGAGTAAATGCCAACAGAGCGTTCCTGTGATAACAGAATTTCGTTCACCCCAAAGAGATCGTAACTTTTCGAGATCTACTGAGAGTGCACGATTGTGGTACGCCGGTATTTGTGGGGGAAGAAGATCCGCTACGTTAGTGGCAGCCAGCGAGCGCTCCCCATTTATCGCTGGTTCCCTGGCGGCCGTCGTAAGGCGCCGCCGACATGAACAGGAGAAGTCACTGTGCTGAAGAAGGCTGGAATTGTGGTGGCGGTGGCCGCTGCTGGTCTGCTCGCGGCGACCCCGTTCGCCTTTGCCGATGACGGTGCGCTGAACGGTGCCCACGGTCAGGTCGGCTTTGTGAACGTCCAGGACAGCGCCGCCCAGGTGCCGGTCCAGGCGTGCAACAACTCGGTCATCGAGGGCACCGCCGGGCTCGCCGCTGCGAAGCAGAAGAACAGCGACAGCCACGACGGTGACTGCCACCAGAAGAACTCGTGGGACGACAGCGCCGGCAGCCGCTGACACCAAGCACCACACGGAAGGGCGTCGGACCTCGGTCCGGCGCCCTTCCGCCGTCTCCGGACCATGCGCGCCGGTCCGGTACGCGCCGAGGTCGCAGCCGCACTGCGGCACCGGGGGCACCCGTTTGCGAGTCGGGTCCTCCGGGTGGACCAGTGCGCCGGGGTGGCGATGTTGAGACGGGTGGCGGAACGGGCGGTACCCCGGAGGCAGGTCGCTCGTTGAGTAATGCGAGGTCGACCGCCGCTACTGCTCCATTCGGTGATTGCGATTCCCACGCTGAGTGATCAGGGGGTCGCCGACGGTCACTCCGACCCGCGTCGATATGGTTCCGCCGTTTAGCGGGTTGACGTTCGCCGGAAGGACCATGCATGTCTGGACTGAGCGCGTGAGCGGCCACCGAGCCCGTCGCGGATCGCGGCGGATCTGGCTGGTTGCCAGCCTCGGGGCGGTTGCGGCGCTGGTTGCCGTGCCACTGCTCGGGTCCGCTCCGGCCGAGGCCGAGGGCGGGCAGATCCCGGGCACGCCGTGCGACGTCGGCACCACCGCCTGCGTGGTGCTCGGCCACCAGGGTTTCAACGGCAAGGCCTGGTACATCTCGCACGGCCGCGTCGTGCGCGGCCCGGTGCCCGCGGCGACCGGTGGTCCGGGCGAGGACACGCCGACCGGCACGTTCACGGTGCTCTCCAAGGACGTCGACCACCGCAGCACCGAGACGCGGGATGCCGAGGGTGCCCCGTCGGCGATGCCCTACTCGGTGTTCTTCACCAAGTCCGGGGTGGCCTTCCACGGCGGCGGCGTGCCGACGAACCGCACCGCGGGCTGTGTCCGGCTGGCCAACGGCGACGCGAAGTACTTCTTCGACAATCTGGAGGTCGGCGACACCGTGCAGGTGGTCGACGGCTCGACGGCGGACTACGCACCCTCCCGCAGCCATCACAGTGGTGGTGGCGGCGGCCTGTTCGGCGGCCTGTAGCCAGCCCCGCGATTACGCGCGACCCGGCCCTGCTCCCGACTTCGGAGCAGGGCCGGTCTGCGTCCGGGGGAGGGTGAGGAGGTCAGAAAATAAGTGAAGTCACTTCTTGACGGGTGAGCGCGGAGCTGGCTAGCTTGCCGACATGACCCCGACAACCGGTGAGACGGCCGGCCACGTGACCGGTGCCGTGACGTACGAGACGATCCACTACGCCGTCGCCGACCGGATCGCCACGATCACCCTGAACCGCCCTGAGCAGCTCAACACGATCGTGCCGCCGATGCCGGACGAGGTGCAGGCCGCCGTGCACCGCGCGGTGCGCGACCCCGGGGTGTCGGTGATCGTGGTCCGGGGCGCGGGGCGCAGCTTCTGTGCCGGTTACAACTTCGGCGGCGGCTTCCACCACTGGGACTCTCAGCTGGCCACCGACGGCCGGTGGGACCCGGGCAAGGACTTCGTGTTCGCCACCGCGGACGCGATCTCGCCGACCCAGCAGTTCATGAGCATCTGGCGCTCGCCGAAGCCGGTGATCGCCCAGGTGCACGGCTACTGCGTCGGCGGCGGCAGCGACTTCGCGTTGTGTGCCGACCTGGTGATCGCCAGCGACGACGCCGTGATCGGCACCCCGTACAGCCGGATGTGGGGCTGCTACCTGTCCGGCATGTGGCTCTACCGGCTCGGGCTGACCAGGGCGAAGGAGTTCGCGCTGACCGGTAAACCCCTCACCGGCGCACAGGCCGCCGAGGTCGGCCTGGTCAACCGGTCGGTGCCCTTCGCCGAGCTGGAGGCCACCGTGGCCGAGCAGGCTCGACAGCTCGCGTCGATCCCGCTCTCCCAGCTGTCGGCGATGAAGCTGGTGGTCAACCACGCCTACGAGAACATGGGTATCTCCTCGACCCAGACGCTGGGCCCGATCCTGGACGGGCTGATGCGCAACACCCCGGACGCGCGGCGGTTCATCGAGCTCGCCGAGAACGAGGGCGTGCGCGCGGTCATCACCGAGCGGGACGGGCCGTTCGGCGACTACAGCCAGGCGCCGAAGGAGCACCAGCCCAACCCCGACCACGTGATCAAGCTCTGAGCCGCGGCACCGACCGCGAGGGAGCCCAGATGACCAACGACCGGGGTTTTCTGCCCAAGGCCCGCAGGGAGGAGCTGGAGGAGCGCCTGCGCCAGCGCCTGGACCGGTGGTACGCCAACGCCTACGAGGACGACAACCTGTTCCTCACCCTGGCCAGGCGCCCCGGGGTGCTCGACGCCACCTGGGGGTTCATCCGCTACATCTACGGCGGCGGCTCGCTGATCGAACCCGAGCTGTTCGAGCTGGTTCGCAAGAAGCTGGCCTACAACAACCGGTGCCTGCACTGCAGCGCGGTCACCTCGCGGGCCGCGCTCGCCGAAGGGCGCACCGAGGGGGAGGGCGCCGCGCTGCTCGAGAAACTGTTCGACTACGAGCGCTCCGACCTGCCGGCCCGGACCAAGGCGGCGCTGGCCTTCGCGGACCGGCTCAGCGGCGAGCACACCGGCTTCGACGAGGCCGAGTACCGGCGGCTGCGCGAGCACTTCAGCGACGACGAGATCCTGGACCTCGGCATGACGATCGGGTTCGCCATCGGCTGGCAGCGGTTCAACACCGCGATGGAGATCCTGCCGGACAGCTGGCGGGACGGCTCCGCGCTGCCGTGGCAGCCGATGCTGGACGCCGAGCGCCGGGCCGACAATGA
>DATAYB010000277.1:0-38050 GCA_036272795.1 Pseudonocardia sp. | reverse complement strand
GAAGTGCGCCCGGACGCGCTCGCGGTCGATCTCCGGGCTGACCCGGTCACAGCACAGCACGACCACCGCGTCGGCCACCTGCTCGGCGTAACCGTGCGCGACCAGCCAGTCCAGCGTCTTCGACGCCCGCGACGCCCCGTCCACCGTCGGCGCACCCACCACGACCAGCGAGTCCGCCAACGCCAGCGTGCCCTCCATCGCCGAGTGCACCAGGCCCGTACCGGAGTCGGTGATGATGATGTTGTAGAACCGCGCCAGCACCGCGCAGATCTGCTCGTACTCGCCCCGGTTGAACGCCTCACTCATCGCCGGGTCCTGCTCGGAGGCCAACACCTGCAGCCGCCCGGCCAGGCTCGTGTAGTGCGACACCGCCGTGAGCGAGTCGATGCTGTCGATGTTGTCCAGCATCTGCCGCACGGTCACACCGATCTCACCGGTGAGCCGGTCAGCCAGCGTGCCGGCGTCCGGGTTGGCGTCCAGCGCCACGACCCGGTCGCCCCGGTACTCGGCCAACGTCAGGCCCAGCACCGCCGACACGGTCGTCTTCCCGACGCCGCCCTTGAGCGAGCTCACCGCGATCTGGTGCGCCCCGGGCAGGTGCCGGCGGATCCGGCGCAGCAGGATGTTGCGCTCGGACTCCGCCTCGCTCACCCCGGGGTTGATCCGGCCGCCGGAGGCGGAGAACACCGCGCCGCGCCAGCCGAGGGTCGGCCGCTCCACCCGGGACCGGACGATCATGTCCTCGGACAGGTCGGCGGCACTGCCGGTGAAGCCGTAGTCGGGCTGACCCTGCCGGCGCGGCTGCTCCGGATGCCCCTGGGCGGACAGGTCGGGATAGGCCGGCCCGAGCTGCGCGGGGCCCCCCGGCATGGGCTGCGGCGCGGGGTTCCCCTGCGCCGGCCCTGCGGGGCTCATCGTCCACGGATCGTGGCTCGCCTCGGGCTGGCCGGCATTCGCTGCCGGTGCCTCGACAGGATGGGGGTCCCAGCTCGGCTGTGCCGGCGCGGGAGCAGGCGCAGGGGGCGGGGGCGCGGGCCGAGGTGCCGGACGGGGTGCCGGGCTGGGCGCCTGGCCCTCGGCGAGGTGACCGGGCGCCGGGCCCGGGCGGACCGAGGCTCCGACCGTCATCCGACCGGGCTGCGCGGGGTAGTCCACGTCGGCGTCATCGAGCCCGCCGCGCAACCGCCGACCGGCGGCCCGGTGCGCCGCGCTGCAGTACTTGCGCGCCGGCTTGCCGGGCATCTGCTCGATCGTCACCTCGCACCCTGGCAGGGCGCACTGGTGCACCGTCGTCTCCCCCATACCGCAATCACTCCCGTGCCTCGCCCCTTCGGCGCCACACACCACGGTCCCGAACCGCGCGGCGCCGATTCTTGCCAAGACTAATAAAGGCGCCGTACCGGCGGTACACGTAGCCGCGTTTGAGATGTGGTTGTCGCATTTCCGACCCGGTAGGGGCCCGGTGGCCAGCAATTCTGAGCCCGGTGCTCCGCCAGTTGGCGCAGCAGCCGCCGGCAAGTGGACCAATCCGACGTTGCTCGACGCCACCGGGGCACCTGTCACCGATCGCGCGTAACCGCGCCTCTCATGTTCGGCGGGCCGGCGGGTGCGGCTGCCTACATTCGACGCTGCTCCAGCCCGAGCGGCGCGTGCTCCCCCTGTCCGATCCCCAGCGGACAGCGCGAGTCGGTCGGCCCGGTGCGCGGCTCCGGTCGCGCGCCTGCACACCCCCGATACGAGGAGCTCGAAGTCAGATGGAACAGCATCTCCGCAGCCTGCGGCGACAGCGGGCGCGCGGCCAGCGGCGGGTTTACGCCGTCACCGCCGGCAGCGCGGCAGGCGCGACCGCACTCGCCGCCGCGTTCGGCGCCGTGCTCGCCGCCGGCCACGGTCCGCCGGCCGCGCCCGCGGCGCACTCCACCCATTCGACCGGCGACAGCGCCACCGTGCGCTCGGTCGACGTCGTCGCGGACCTGTCCGCGCCCGACGCGACCCCCGGAGTCAGCAAAGGAGACCCGGGTGCGGTCACGGTCGCCGAGCCGCCAGCGGCGCAGGCACCCGCCGGGGCGGCCGAGGCACCCGCGCCACGCCTCCCGGCCGCCGAGCAGGCACCGGCCGCGACCGAGCGCCTGAAAACACCCACGCACCCCCCGAAGGCCGCCCCGAAGGAGGCCGCCCAGGCACCCACGGGTGCTTCGTGAACGCCGCGCTCGCACTGCCCGGCCGCTTCGAGCTGGCCGCACTGGGCACGTCCGCGTTGCTGCTGGTCACCGACCCCGGGCGGCTGGACCGCGCGGCGGCCGTGCTGCGCGCGGAGCTGGCCGAGATCGACCGGGCGTGCAGCCGGTTCCGGCCGGACTCCGAGATCACCAAGCTGCACCGGAACGCCGGGCGCCCTGTCACGGTCGGGCCGGTGCTGGCCGAGGCGATCGACACGGCGCTGCGGGCCGCCGAGCTGACCGGTGGACTGGTCGACCCCACCGTCGGGGCCGCCGTCCGCGCGCTCGGCTACGACCGCGACTTCGCCCAGGTCCGTGCCATGGAGGCGCGCCGGGGCGTGGCCGGCGGGGCACTGGACGAGCCCGCCAGCCCGGCTCCCGGCTGGTGGCGGCTGCACTGGGACCGGGCCAGGCGCGAGGTGCTGCTGCCGCGCGGCGTGACGCTGGACCTCGGCGCGACCGCCAAGGCACTGGCGGCCGACCGCGCCGCCCACCGGGCCGCCGAGGCGACCGGCTGCGGCGTGCTGGTCGGGCTGGGTGGCGACCTCGGGCTGGCCGGCACGGCACCAGAGGGCGGCTGGCGAGTGGCCGTGGCCGACGACCACCGCGACGCCATGGAGTCGCCGGCCCAGACCATCTCGGTGGTGTCCGGCGGACTGGCCACCTCCAGCACGGTGGCCCGCGCCTGGCAACACGGCGGCCGGCGCCGCCACCACATCGTCGACCCGCGCACCGGCGACAACCCGACCCCGCTCTGGCGCACGGTGAGCGTCGCGGCGGGCAGCTGCGTGGACGCGAACACCGCGAGCACCGCGGCGATCGTGCTCGGCCGGGCGGCCACCGACTGGCTGGTCCGGCAGGGCATGCCGGCGCGCCTGGTCACCGAGGACGGCCAGGTGGTGCACACCGCCGGCTGGCCGCTGACCGAAGAAGGAGGGTGATCGGTGGACCTCGCACTCTGGTTCGCCAGTAGGGCCACCGGACTTGTCGCGCTGCCGCTGCTCACCATGAGCGTCGTGCTCGGCATCGTCGGCGCCGGCCGGGGCGCCAGCGAGCGCTGGCCCCGGTTCACGGTGGCCGCGCTGCACCGCAACATCGCGATGATGAGCGTGCTGTTCCTGGCTGTGCACGTGTCGACCGCGATCATCGACCCGTACGCGGGGATCGGCTGGTTGGACGCGGTGGTGCCGTTCGACTCGGTGTACCGGCCGTTCTGGCTGGGCCTGGGCTCGGTCGCGCTGGACCTGCTGCTCGCGGTGCTGGTCACCAGCCTGCTGCGGCCCCGGATCAGCCTGCGCGTGTGGCGCGCCGTGCACTGGGCCGGCTACGCCTGCTGGCCGGTCGCGGTGGCGCACGGGATCGGCATCGGTGGCAAGGACAGCGGCCTCGGCTGGGTGCTCAGCCTCAACGTCAGCTGCGTTGGCGTCGTACTCGTCGCCCTGTACTGCCGGGTGCGCGCCGACCGGCACCCGGACAGCGCCGCCCGCCGCGCGGCCACCCTCGGGGGGCGGTGACCGTGGGACGCCATTCCGCCCCCGCGGACGCCGAGCCGACTCCCGCGACTCCTGTGCCCACTCGCGCGCCGAGTCGTACACCCGCTCGTGCGCCGGCCGCCGTGGCCGGCGTACCCCGGGCCAGGCCGCCGCTCGGCCCCAGCCACACCCAGCCGATCCCGCTGGCCGGGGCGCGCAGCGTCGAGGGTGTGCTGGGCCTGGACGTCGACATCACCCCCAGCGGCCCCACCGACCTCGCTGACCTCGCTGACCTCGCTGACCTCGTCAGTAGATCTGACACCGCGAACAACGCAGAACTCACCGGCACCACTGGCACCGGCTCCCACGCCAGACCCCAGGCGACACGGATCCCCGGCCAGCGCCGCCCGGTGCAGTCCTCCGGCCCGCTGCCGGCCGTACAGCCCGCCCGGGTGCACCCCGTCGCCGCGCGGCCACGGTCCGGACCAGCGCCGAACCCCCGTACCCGGCCCACGGGGCAACGCCACCTCCCCGCCCCGGTGCTCGACATCCCGACCGCCGCCCCGCCACCGGGTGCCGCTGCCTGGCAGACCGGAGCCACCGCGATCCCTGTACCGCCACCCCCGACGGCGGCACCCCCGAAGCCGGCTCCACCGCGGCAGACGCTCCCGCCCCGGGCCCTCCCGCCGGAGGCACCCCCACGGCAGACACTCCCGCCCCAGGCACCCCCGCAGCCAGGGCTGTCACCCACGAAGCCGTCCGTCGGGTCCCCGGCACCCCGCCTGCTCGCCGGCTGGATCGACAACGGGCAACCGGCCGACCTGGAACAACACCTGCGGCGGTACGGCGAGCTCCCCCGGGGCCGCTTCGCGGGCCGGCGCGGGGCGGAGCGGCTGCGCGAGCTCACCGAGGACGCCGGGCTGCGTGGCCGGGGCGGCGCCGGTTTCCCGACCGCCCGCAAGATGGCGGCCGTGGCCGAGGCGGCGAGCGGTCGGCGCCGGCCGGTCATCGTCGCCAACGGCTGCGAGAGCGACCCGACCAGCGCCAAGGACCAGCTGCTGATGCACGCCGCGCCGCACCTGGTGCTGGACGGGCTGGCGCTCGCCGCACACGCGGTCGGCGCCGACCAGGCGATCATCTGCGTGCCGAGGGGCAGCGCACTGGTCGAGCCGCTGGAGGACGCGGTGGCCCGCCGGGTCGAGGATCCCGCCCAGGTGCACGTGGTGACCACGCCGCACCGGTTCGTCTCCAGCGAGGCGTCCGCACTGGTCAACTTCCTGACCACCGGCGACGCGCGCCCCACCAGCTCGCCGCCGCTGCCCTCCGAACGCGGGGTGCAGGGCCGGCCGACGCTGCTGGACAACGTCGAGACGCTGGCCCAGCTGGCGTTGCTGGCGCGCCACGACGCCGACTGGTTCCGCGCCAGGGGTACCGAAGACTCGCCGGGCACCGCGCTGGTCACGGTGACCGGCGCGGTCCGCCGGCCCGGGGTGTACGAGATCGACCTGGGCAGCTCGGCCGGCCAGCTGGTCCGACTGGCGGGCGGGTTGACCGGTCCGGCGGGCGGGTTGCTGCTGGGCGGCCTCGGCGGCACCTGGCTGCCGCTCGCGGGTGCCGGGCGGCTGCCCCTGGCGTACCGAGGCACCGGCGGCCCGGCGGCCGGTCCCACGCTCGGGCTGGCGTCCCTGCTGGTCCTGCCGGCGGAGGTCTGCGGGCTCGCGGTGACCTCGGCGATCGTCTCGTACCTGGCCGGCGAGTCGGCGGGGCAGTGCGGGCCGTGCATGTTCGGCCTGCCTGCCGTCGCATCGGACCTCACCGCGCTGGCCGAGGGGGCGGGCACCGACAGCACCGCCCTGCTGGACCGGGTGAACCGCCGGCTCGGCGTGATCCCGGGCCGGGGCGGCTGCGCCCACCCGGACGGCGCCACCAGGCTCGCCGCGAGCGCGCTGCGGGTGTTCGCCGACGACGTGGCCGCGCACGCCGGCGGCCACCCGTGCGGCCGTGCCGGGGCGTCGGCGATCACGGAGCTCGGCGGGCTCGGGCACACCGAACGGGGCTGGCGGTGAAGCGGCAGACCAGGGCCCGCCTGCGGGTCGACCCGATCGGCTGCCGGGCGCACGGGCTCTGCGAGGAGCTGCTGCCCGAGCTGGTCACCCTCGACGAGTGGGGCTACCCGATCCTCGCCGACAAGCCGGTGCCCGTCGACCTGCTCGCACACGCCCGCCACGCCGCCGCCGCCTGCCCGACGCTGGCGCTGCGGCTGAGCCGGGAGCAGTAGCCGGCACTGCCCGCGCGGCCGGGCCCAGCCCACGACCTGCCTCCTGTTACCGAGCTCCACAGGGGGCAGGTTTTGGGCGCTCAAAACCTGCCTGTGGGGGAGTTCGGTAACAGGGGGCAGGCCCGCGCTGGGCAGGCCGGAGAGGGCGCGAGAGGTGCGCGAGAGGGCGCGATGATCCGTTAGCTCGATAGGGTGATCACGATAACGCGGTCAGCCCCGCCGGCGATCGTCCATACAACGGAACCGATCACGGCGAATGGAGCAACCGCGATGCCTTCGATGCCCACCCGGCTCGTGCTGGCCGGCTCGGTGCTGGCCCTCGGCTCGGTCGGCACCGTGAGCGCGGTGCACCTCGAGTCCGCCCCGATCCGCACGACCCCGGGCACCCCGCTGGCCCTCACCCCCGCAACACCCGCTCCCCCAGCACCGTCGCTGGCTCCCCCGGCGACGGCCCCGACGCCAACTCCCCCGGCGTCGGGGAACACGTCAAGGTCCGCCCCGAGCACCGACCTGCGGACCCCGGTGAGCGCGCAGGACCTGGTCGACCTGGCCAGGGGACCGAAACGCGCGGTCACGGTGGCGGTGGACGACCTGCGCGACACGGTGTCCGAAGACGGCGCAGTGTCGGACGCGACCGACGACAGCGACTCCGACGACGTCCGCCAGATCGTGGTCAGGGGCCCGCGCCACGACGACTCCGACCGGGCCGGCCGCGACTTCGCCCGCCAGATCGCCCGGCAGTGGTCCGGACACTCCGCCAACTCGGGCTGGACCAACTCGGGCCGCGCCAACTGGGACCGGGGCAACTGGGACCGGGCCGACTCCGGCCGGGGCGACTGCGGCGCCGACGGCGGCCGTGCCTACCGGGGTCGGCGGATCAGCAACCCGTTCCTGGCGAGCCAGACGTGGCGTGGCGGGTCCGAGTCGAGCTGGGCCAGCCACTACGGCGCCGGCGACTCCATGGGATCCAGGGACTACGTGGGGCGCCACCGCGCCGGCTGAGCCGTCAGGGGTGGGCGACGCTCATCGCGATGAACACCACGAAGAACAGCACGGTGATCGACAGGTCGAGGCTGACGGCCCCGAGCCGCACCGGCGGGATCAGCCTGCGCAGCAGCCGGATGAACGGGTCGGTCACGAGGAACGCGACCTCCAAGGTGCCGGCGGCGATCGCGGAGTTCGGGCCGCGCCACTGCCGCGCGAAGCTCTTCACCACCTCCACCACCAGCCGGGCGACCAACGCCAGCCAGAAGAAGAACAGCACGTAGTAGATGGCGAACTGAACCCCGAGACCCATGTCTCTAGCATGCACCGAGCGACCGGGTCAGCACCCACAACCCCCACCGGTGTGCCGCGAACGCCCCCTACCAAGGCGTCCTCAGCCAACTTTCAGGCCAACTCGAAGTGGATCTTGCGTGCGGGCCGGTTCGGAAACCGATCCCCACCCATTGGGGCAATGAGCTGCGCAAATTAGCTCTTCTCAGCGATCAAGATGATCACTTGAGCCTGATGAGCGGCCTGATATAACTACCCCTAGTCACACCGGTTAGCTCGGCAGAGAGAATTTGTCATTCATTAGAGTGAGAAGATCCGTCATCATGGGGGTATGGACCGCACTGCGGAGGCTGGTGTGGCGGGTGTGCCGAGAGTCGCTCCCGCCGGGCAGTTGGTCGCGTTGCGCGGCGAACTGTGGCAGCGACATGTGCTGCTGCAGAGCATGGACCGGGACGACGAGCGGTACGAGGACGCCAGCATCGAGCTGCTGGATCTGACCGCCGAGCTGCTGCGCGTCGAGGCCGAGGTCGGCGCGGCCACGCGGGCCGTGCGCAGCCGGGCGGGCCAGATCGGGTTCTCCGTGGCGGCCGTGCTGCTGGTCGGTGCCGTCGCGTTCGCCGCGGCCGCCCCCGCGTTGGGCGTGCTGATCTCCCGGGCGGCAGCGGGCTCGGTCCTGCTGCTCGTCGTCGTGGTGCTCGCGGTGACCGTGGTGGTCCGCCGCCGCAATACCCCGGAACGCGTGGCGGATGGCCGAGGAGCCCCCGCCACCGGCGTTCCCGGTGCCCCGACCGGTGCCGTGCCCGGGACAACGCCCGAGCCGGCCCGGGACTGAGAGGAGCCGACGGTGGACGTCTACGGCAAGCAGTCGACAGCGGCGGCCGTCGCTCCACCGCTCGGCCCGGACCTGGAGCACCGGCTGGACGTGCTCGACCGGCGACTCGCCGGTGGTGAGCTCACCGGCGGGGAGCCACGTACCGCGCCCCAGCCGCTTGCGGCCGTGACGCGCCTGCCCGAGCCGAGGGAGCCCGGCGACGGTCCGAAGGATGATCAGGCCGACCAGTCGGAGGACCGGCTGGCCGCGATGGAGCGGCGGCTGCGCCGGCTCGAGCAGCTGGCCTGGGGCAGCGGCGCAGCCGACCTCACCGAGCTGGACGTGACCGACCCCGAGCTGGTCACGCTCGCCAAGGCCGCCGAACAGGCCCAGACGCTGAGCCGGATGCTGGTGACGCCGAGGCTGCGGGCGGCCTGCGACCAGACCATCGAGGTATGCCGGCAGTGGCAGCAGCGCTACGACTACGCCCGCGACACCGCCGTCGCGGCCTCCCTCACGATTGCCACCACCCGCGCCGACCAGGACCGGCACCGGGAGGCGGCACAGGTGTTCGAGGCGGCCCGCGCCGAGCTCGCCGTCCTGCTGCCCCGGCGCCGCCGCACCCTGAACACGGCCCACAACGCCCGCCAGCAGCTGGCGCACGACCGCGAGGTCCGGGAGCACTACGGGCACGAGATCGCCGAGGGGCACCGCTCCTGGGCGACGCTCACCACCCGGCTGCGGATCCGCACCTCGGCGGCCGTCGAGCGGGGCGAGCCATTGCCGAACTGGCTGGTCGAGTCGCTGGGCGTGCCGCCGAGCGCCAGCGCGGCCGGCTGGCGGGAGCTGGCCACCCAGCTGCTCGCCTACCGGCTGACCTACGCGGTCATCGACCCGGTCCAGCCGCTCGGCGAGGAACCGGGCACGCAGGACTCGTCGCGGCGCCGGCAGTGGCACCGCGACCTCGGACGCCAGCTCTCGGCCTGGCGCAGCGGCTGCCCCGGCTCGATCTGAGCCGCTCGATCCGGCCCCGGGCCGCAGGTAGAACGATGGTCGTCGGCCCGGTCGGGGCACCTGGGGGGTAGCGCCTCCGGCCGGGCCGACGGGTCTTCGGACCAGTGCTCTCCTACGAGACCGGCCCGGTCAGTTCACACCGCGGTCGCGGCCGCCCCAGTGCGCGGAGCGCAGCGCGGGCTTGTCGTGCTTGCCCACCGCGGTGAGCGGGATGGCGTCGACGAAGTCGACCGTCTTGGGCGTGAGCACCGGCCCCTTGCGCTCGCGCACGTAGGCGATCAGCTCGGCGGCCTCCACCGGCACGCCCGGGTCAAGGACCACGACCGCCTTGACGCTCTCGCCCCACTTGTCGTCGGGCACCCCGATGACGCAGACGTCCTTGACCGCCGGGTGGCCGAACAGCGTGGCCTCGACCTCCTTCGGGTACACGTTGAAGCCACCCGAGATGATCATGTCTTTCTTGCGGTCCACGATGTAGAGGAAGCCTCGGTCGTCGGCCTTGGCGACGTCACCGGTGCACAGCCAGCCGTCCCGCAGCGCGGCGGCCGTCTCCTCCGGCCTGTTCCAGTAGCCGCGCATGATGTGCGGGCCCTGGGCCACGATCTCGCCGGGGTCGCCGTCCGCGACTTCCTTCATGTCGTCGTCCACCAGCCGCACGTCAGCGATGCCCACCGGCCGGCCGCAGGAGGTCAGCGGAGTCAGGTCGCCGGACTCGATCGCCTGCGCGTGGTCGCTCTTGCGCAGCACGGTGAGCTGGTTCGGCGCCTCGGTCTGGCCGTAGAGCTGCGAGAAGATCGGGCCGAACGTCTCGATGGCCTGCAGCAGCCGTTCCTTGCCGATCGGCGAGGCCCCGTAGATCACCGTGGACAGCGAGTCCAGGCCCTCGTTGCCATTCTTGAGGCTGTCCATCAGCACGTACAGCATCGTCGGCACCATCATCGACGACGTGATCTTCTCCGCCGCGACAGTCGCCTTGAACTGGTCCGGGTTGAAGCCGCCGAGGATCACGTTCGTACCGCCGCGCATCCACACCGGCAGCACGAACATGCCGCCCGCGTGGGTCAGCGGGGCGACGTGCGCGAACCGGTCCCGCTCGCCGAGGCCCAGCTCGAGCATCTCGCTCATCATCGCCGCGACGAAGGCCCGGTGGTTGTGCTCGACACCCTTGGGCCGCCCGGTGGTACCGCCGGTGTAGAAGATGCCGTACCGGTCGTCGGGGGTGACCTCGGGCCGGCCGCGCGCGTCGGACTGCTTGGCCACCAGGTGCGGCAGGTAGCCACCGCCGTCCAGTACCGCGTCCTCTTCGACGCTGAACACGTGCTCGATGTCGGTCTCGGCGCGGGCCCCGTCGACCCGGTCCGCCTTGCTCGCGTCGTGCACCACGACCCGGGCGCCGCAGTCACCGATGATGTAGGCGTGGTCGGACGCGCTCGCCTTGGCGTTCAACGGCACGATCGCCAGCCCGGCCCAGAGCGCGCCGTAGAAGATGTCCAGCAGCTCGGGGCGGTCCGACATCAGCACCGCGACCCGGTCGCCCTTCTCCAGGCCGAGGCTGAGCAGCGCCCTGCCGGTTTGCCGGATCCGGGCGATCTGCTCCGCGTAGGTGATCCGCCGATCGCCGTAGACCACGGCGGTCTGGGGCCCGTACGCGAGCCCGCAGCGCTCGAGCAGCGCACCGGCGCTGTGCACCAACATGTAGTGGTCCTTCCCCATTGTGCTTCGGACCCAGCCGAGTTCTCCAGATCCTTGCGGCATCCACGGCTCAGCGCCAATGTGGAGACACCACCTCCGGGTGACCGCCGACAGTGGGATTTCGACATACCGGCCGGTGCGACACCCCCCTAGCCTCGCGGAATGCTCTCTGACCTCAAGGACAAACGAGCGCTCGTGACGGGCGCCGCCCAGGGACTGGGCCGCGCCGTCGCCGAGCTGTTCGTCGAGCGCGGCGCCCGGGTCGTGCTCACAGACATCGACGGGGACCTGCTGGACAAGACCGTGGCGGACCTCGGCGGCGCGGCGCACGCGGTGGTCTGCGACGTCACGTCGGAGTCCCAGGTGGCGGCCTCGGTGCAGGCCTGCGTGGACACCCTCGGTGGCCTGGACATCGCGGTCAACAACGCCGGCATCGAGATCGGCAAGCCGCTGGTCACGCAGACCGAAGAAGAGTTCGACCGGCTGATGGCGATCAACGTCAAGGGCGTGTTCTTCGGTATCAAGCACCAGACGCCGGCCCTGGTCGCGTCGGGCGGCGGCAACATCGTGAACATGTCGTCGGTGGCCGGGCTGGGCGGGGTACCACTGCTCGGGTCCTACTGCGCCTCGAAGGCCGCCGTGCTCCGGCTGACCGAGACCGCCGCGATCGAGCTGCGGCCGGCCGGCATCCGGGTCAACGCGGTGTGCCCTTCGTTCATCAACACCGAGATGGTGGCCCGGCTGGTCAACCCGTTCGAGGGGGCCACCGGAGCCAAGTTCGACGACGTCGTCGCGGTGAAGCAGCAGCGCCTCGGCACGCCGGAGGAGGTCGCCGAGATGGTGGCGTTCCTCGCCTCGGACGACGCCAAGTTCGTCACGGGCTCGCACTACGTACTCGACAGCGGACTGACGGGGAGCCTTTTCTGATGGCGGATGTACTGAAAGACAAGATCGCCATCGTCACCGGGGGCGCCAAGGGCCTCGGCGCGGCGGTCGCGGCGGAGCTGGACTCCGAGGGTGCGCTCGTCGTGGTCACCGACATCGACGCCGCCGGCGCGCAGAAGACCGCCGAGGGCCTGACCCGTGGCGAGTCGGCCGTCTGCGACGTGCGCGACGACGACGCGGTGGCCGACCTGGTCGCCAACGTGGTGGACCGGCACGGCCGGCTCGACATCATGGTGGCCAACGCCGGCATCGCCACGGTCACCTCGATCAGCGAGATGACCATGGACATCTGGCACTCGGTGCTCGACGTCAACCTGCACGGGGTGTTCTCGTCGGTCCGGCACGCCGGCCGCGCGATGGCCGCGACCGGCGGAGGTTCGATCATCACGATGGCCTCGATCACCGGGTTCGCCGGCTCGCCGCTGATCGCGCACTACGCGGCGGCCAAGGCGGCGGTCATCTCGCTGACCAAGACCGCGGCCGTCGAGTGGCGGGGCCAGGGCGTGCGGGTCAACGCGATCTGCCCCGGTTTCATCGGCACCGACCTGGTCCTGGACCGTGCGTCGCAGTTCGAGCAGGGCCTCGGCATCGACGACTTCGGCGCGGTCATCAACCAGGCACAGGGTCGGCTCGGCGAGGCCGGCGACGTGGCTCCGCTGGCCGCGTTCCTGGCGTCGGAGCGGTCGCGCTTCTCCAACGGCTCGACGTTCGTGGTGGACGGCGGGATGTCCGCGTCACTGGTGTGACGGCTGGACCCACGCCTCCGGCGAGGCTCGCCGAGCGGTGACGTCAC
The DNA here is from genome assembly GCA_036272795.1 of Pseudonocardia sp. Classification (GTDB taxonomy): domain Bacteria; phylum Actinomycetota; class Actinomycetes; order Mycobacteriales; family Pseudonocardiaceae; genus Pseudonocardia. Next base: position 25,551 of record DATAYB010000277.1, on the reverse strand, counting down.
TCCCCCGACGTCACTGCTCGGCGGGGACGTCACTCCCCGACGTCATTACTCGGCGGGGTCGGACTCCGGACCGAGTGCCTCGCAGAGGCGCAGCGCGACGAGCAGCTCTGTGCGCCGCTCCGACAGCGCGGCGCCGAGCTCCTCACCGGCGACCCGGATCCGCAGCCGCACGGTGTTCTCGTGCACGCCGAGGTCGGTGGCGGCCCTGGCCTGCGAGCCGACCGCCAGCCAGGCCAGCAGGGTGTCGCGGATCCGCTGGGCACGCTCGCTGCCGGCGGCCAGCTCGCCCAGCTCGTCGCGCACGAACCGCCGCGCAGACTCCGGGTTCTCCAGCAGGAACGACTCCAGCCGCAGGTCCCGCGCGCACAGGCAGCTCGGCGCGCGGCGCAGGGTGACCCGCAGCTCGGCGGTGCGCCGGGCGCTCTCGTGCGAGCGGAGGAAGCCGGCCAGGCCCCGACCCGGCTCGCCGAGGGCCACCGGTTCGCCGATGGTGGTGGCGATCCGCCGGACCGCGTCCAGCCGGGCGGCGTCCATCCCGTCCTGGTAACCCAGCCAGCCGTACCAGGTGCTCGCGTCGGGCTGGACCAGCAACGACGTGCGCGCGCCCGACTCGGCACGCAGGGTCGCCATCGCCCGGGTGACCTCGCGGCGCCGGCCGGAGTGGAACAGCAGCCCGAGGTGCATGGCACGCATCCGGTAGCCCAGCAGCGCGTCGACCGCGTCACCGGCGTCGGTGACCGAGCCGTCCAGCAGCCGCAGCACGACGTCGCGGCGCCGGTCCTCGCAGGTCGCCGACATCTCCTCGCTGACCTCGGTGTAGCGCCGCACCACCTGCGCGAGCACCCGGTCGACGTAGCCGAACAGCAGCGAGGTGGACCCGCCGAGCAGGTCGGGCAGGTCTCCCTTGCCCTCCCCCGACGACGTGCGGCACAGGTCGAACCAGTCCTGCCAGAGCCGTTCGACGCCGACCCAGTAGGACCGCTCGAGCTCGGCCAGCGGAATGCCCAGCCGGGCGACCAGGGTGGCGAACTCGCAGGCACAGTGCGCGTCGATGTCGTGCATCGCCAGCCGGCCGGCCAGCACCTCCACGACGCTGGCCACGTTCTCCTGCGAGCAGCGGCTCAGGGTGGCCACGAAGGTGGCGTCGTTGGCCCGGTCCGGGAACACCGTGGTCAGGATCGCGCCGCTCACCGAGTCGGCCCGTGCCGGCACGTCCACCCGGGTGGCCAGGCCACGCACCAACGTGCTGGAACCGGGTTGGAGAACGGTCACCGTCACGGCACGCTCCTCCCTCTCGACCTCGTCGTCGACACGCTCGGCCTTCTCACAGCGCTCCACGGCGACGGTGTCACCGGCAGCGGGCCCGGTCACTGTGTCGGAGGAACGACGAGCAGTGGCGGCATTGTGACAGGGGGCCAAACTCTCGGGTGCGACCGGGCTCACACTAGCAGCGCACAGGAGTTGCCACCGGTTCCGATGTGGCGAGCGGGACAGGCGGGGCGGCTCAGAGCCGGCCCCCCGAACCGTCGATGGGGCCGATCGAGCGCGGTCGGCCGCCCGAGCCGTCGCCATCGGTGTCCACGCTCGCGTCGATCTCGGGCAGGTCGGTTCCGAGCACGTGAACCGGCGCCTTCGGCACCTCGAAAATCTCGTGCACGGCCGTCTCGACCTCCGCCGCCGGCGGCAGCTCAGGCCTCCGCAGGCCCAGCCGGGCGCGCTGGGCGGGTACGACGGGAAAGAGCGACGGCAGAATGACGCGACCGGAACCGCGGCTGGGGGAAGCGAGCACAGCGACCTGCTCTCGGCGGGGAACGGTGGGGAACGTCGGGGAGCTGACAGGTTGCCAGGCCGGCCCCGCCCTATGGCGCGGAGCACAGCCCGCAGGTCCGATCGGCCCAGCCCCGCGCGGCCGACCGCCCAAGCCCGTCCGATCCTGGGGGCGGCGGGACCACGCTGTGGACGCGACCCGGGCCTACAGTGAACCCGTGGCCAGGTCGAACGCGCTGGGTGAGTACCTCAGGGCACGTCGCGAGCTGGTGGACCCGTCGACCGTGGGGCTGCACGTGGCGGGCGTCCGGCGCACGCCGGGCCTGCGCCGCGAGGAGGTCGCGACGCTAGCCGGGATCAGCTCCGACTACTACCTGCGGCTCGAGCAGGGCCGCGACCGCAACCCGTCGCCGCAGGTGCTCGAGGCGCTGGCCAGGGTGTTCGGGCTGGATGCAACGGCGACGCAGTACCTACTGAGCCTCTCCACCGCCCGGCCCGCAGCCGCCAGACGTCCGCGCCAGGAAGTCGTGCCGGCGGGCATCCAGCAGTTGCTGCGGGCCATCGGGCTGCCCGCGTTCGTCGAGAACCGGATGTTCGACGTGCTCGCCGCCAACCCGCTCGCGACTGCCCTCGACCCGACCATCACCCCAGGTCAGAACCGCCTGAGGTCGGTGTTTCTCCACCCGGAAGCCCGCGAGCTGTACCCCGACTGGGACCAGGCGACGGCCACCATGATCGCCTCGTTCCGCTCCTCGATCGGCACCAGCGTCGACGACCCGAGGATCGCCCAGCTCGTCGGCGAGCTCACCCTGGCCAGCGAGACGTTCGGCCGGCTGTGGGCACGCCACGACGTCCGGCCGCTGGGCGGCGCGCCCGCGTGGCTGCGCCACCCGAGGGTCGGCACACTGGAGCTGCGCCGCGACAAGCTGCCCCTGGCCGAGTCGAACGGCCAGCTCCTCGTGATCTACCACGCCGAGCCTGGCACCGAGAGCGCCAAGTCCCTCGCGTTGCTTGCCCAGAGCGCGGCAGCCGACGCATCGCCGGCCGGGGCGACACGGGAGTCGCACATCCCCGCACGCGGATAGGGCCGAGTCTCGACCGATTTCACCGAATGCCCACGAACGACCTGTCCTGCTCGCTACCTTTTCCTCACCAGTCACATCAGACCCGGGGGAAGAAATGGCGGGACAACCTGGGGCTATGGCGATGTGGTCGAGGCACCCGGATCGCATTCCGGAACCAAGTCCAGCTTCTTCGTCCTCGACACCGATACCTGGGGCTACCAGGAACAGGTGAACGGACAATGGATATGAAGGCCAGCGGATGACGCCGACCTCCCGGTGTCGCCATGTTCAAATTCTGGGGGTCGCTGCTCCTTCCGCGCGGGTGGTGCCCGGCCGATTCTGCGCAGCGAGCGGTGCGGCGATGTCCTCCAGGGACTTGCCCTCGGCCGCGACCCCGAACGCGAGGGTGACCAGGCCACCGACGATCATGACACCGGCCCCGAGCAGGTACCCGAGGAAAAGGTTGAACGGATCCTTGCCGTCGCCGATCAATGCGCCGTAGATGATCGGGCCGAGGGCGCCGAAGCACTGGGCGATGGCGAAGAAGACCGCGATCGCCTTCGCCCGGACCTCGAGCGGGAAGATTTCGCTGACGGTCAGGTAGCCCGCACTGGCGCCCGCCGAGGCGAAGAAGAAGATCACACACCACGCAATGGTCTGGGTGACCGCCGTGAGCGCGCCCGCGTTGAAGAGAACAGCACTCAGTGCCAGGAGTACGCCGGAGGTGATGTATGTGCCGGCAATCATCTTCTTTCGACCGATGGTGTCGAAGAAGTGCCCCAGAATCAGTGGGCCGGCCAGGTTGCCGACGCAGAACGCGATCAGATAGACGGAGGTAGAGTCCTTGGGTATTCCGTAGAACTCCGCCAGCACGATCGTATAGGTGAAGAAAATCGCGTTGTACAGGAACGACTGGGTGATCATCAGCGTCGCGCCGTAGATCGAGCGCGTCGGGTAGTCCCGGAACAGCACCTTGGTCAGCGCGAAGTAACCGATGTCCTCGACCGGCGTGAGCACCATCTCCTTCGACTTGTCCACCGGAGGCAGTTTCTTACCACTGGCTTCCACTTCGCTCTCGATGAAGGTGATGGACTTCTCGGCTTCCTCGACACGTCCGTTCATGACCTGCCACCGGGGGCTCTCCGGCAGGTTTCGCCGAACAAAGATGATGACCAGGCCGAGCACCGGTCCCAGCAGGAAACCGAGCCGCCAGCCGAGACTCGGTGAGAAGGCGTGCAGAATGATGTAGGTACCGAGCGTGCCGATAATGGCGCCGGCCCAGTAGGTGCCATTGACCGCGATATCGACCCTGCCCCGATACTTCGACGGAATCAGCTCATCGATCGCCGAGTTGATCGCGGCGTACTCGCCACCGATGCCCATACCCGCGATGAACCGGGTGAGGTAGAGGAAGATGATCCAGCCGGGACCCGCACCGAGGGTGAAGGCGGTGAGGCCGCTCCCGATCAGGTAGACCGCCAGCGTCAGGATGAACAGGTTTCGTCGGCCGAGCTTGTCGGACAGTCGACCGAAGAACAGCGCACCCGCCACCTCGCCTACCAGATAGACGCTGGCCAGCGCTCCAACCGCGACCGGACTGAGCCCCAGGGTGTCCTTGTCGGTGAGTTTCGCCGCGACGCCGGAGGCGACGGTGATCTCGAGGCCGTCCAGGATCCATGCCACGCCGAGAGCCATGACCAGTCGCGTGTGGAACGGTGACCAGGGCAATCGGTCGATCCTGGCGGGGATCAGGCTGCGTATCGCGGCCTTCCCGGGGGCGTTGGCCTCTGCCGACATAAGACGACCTCCATTGCTCGTCCGAGTAGCCCCCGGGGGTATCCCGGGCGACCGAGCGCCCACCCGCACGATCACTACCGGCACAGAGCGTGAATCCCGGGCAAATTCCTGTCAAGCCGGAGCCCCCGCCTGGCCGCACCACCCGTGCCGAAGTGCACCGATTGGCCGCGGCCGCCCCTGCCACCCAGGTCCGAACCAGGTCCGAACCCGGTCCGAACCCTGCCCGGCAGGACGTCCGCGGCGACGCCGGCCGGCGCGCGACCGGCCACGCGGCACGGCATCATGAGCCGGGATCGTGGCCCCTGTTCCGACCGTCGACGAGGACCCCAGGAGGAGCGCCCTGTGAACAAGATGCGGTTCGGCATCTTCATGCCGCCGTTCAACAGCCCACCGAGCCAGAACGTCACCACCTCGCTGCAGCGCAATCTGGAGACGCTGCAGCTGATGGACCGGTTGGGCTACGACGAGGCCTGGGTCGGCGAGCACCACTCGGCCGGCACCGAGATCATCGCCGACCCGTTGACCTTCATCGCGCACGCCGGCGCACTGACCCGCACGATCAAGCTCGGCACCGGGGTCGTCTCGCTGCCCTACCACAACCCGCTGTGGATCGCGGACCGCGCGATCCTGGTCGACCACCTGCTGCGCGGTCGGCTGATGCTCGGCGTCGGCCCCGGCTCACTGCCGACCGACGCGGCGATGATCGGCCTGGAGCCCGCCCAGCTGCGCCCCGCGCTGAGCGAGGACCTGGACGTGCTGCTGCGGCTGCTGCTGACCGACGAGCGGGTCAGCCACGAGACCGAGCGCTACCGGCTCGTGGAGGCACGCACGCAGCTCGCGCCGTACTCCGACCCGTGCTTCGAGATCGCGGTCGCGGCCACCGTCTCCCCCGCCGGGCCCATCCTGGCCGGCAGCAACGGGCTCGGCCTGCTCTCGCTCGGTGCCACCACCCGCGAGGGCTTCGACGTGCTCGCCCATCACTGGAACGTCGTCGAGGCGGAGGCCGCGAAGCACGGCCGCGTGCCGAACCGCGCCAGCTGGCGCCTGGTCGGCCCGATGCACATCGCGGAGACGAAGCAGCAGGCCATCGAGGACGTCCGGTACGGCTTCGACCAGTTCTGCGACTACACGCAGCGGACCCTGGCGCTGCCCACGTTCCGCGCGGAGGGTGACACCTTCGAGGAGCGGGTGGCCTGGATCAACGAGACCGGGCTGGGCGTGATCGGTACCCCGGACGAGGCGGTCGCGCAGATCCAACGGCTCGTCGACCAGTCCGACGGCGGTTTCGGCTGCTTCATGATGATGCAGCACGACTGGGCCAACTGGCCGGCCACGCAGCGGCACTACGAGCTGTTCGCGCGGCACGTGATGCCCGCGTTCCAACCCAGCCAGCGCCGCCTGCTGGCCGCCGAGCAGTGGGCCCGGTCCCGGCACGGCGAGCTGGACGCGAAGAATGGTGCAGCCATCCAGGCCTGGTCGGACAAGTACCTCGCGGAGCAGAAGCCGGCGGCCGAGCCGAGCTAGCACTTCACCCGGGGCCGCCCGGCCTCCGGTGGTCAGCGCCGTGGGGCCGGGCGCTGCCGGTCGACCCGGTGCCGACCGGGCCCGGGTGGGCGGGGTGGCGCGAGCGACTCGTCGAAGGCGCCGATCCGGTGCGTCCGGCCGAGGCGGGGCTCGGGGAACGCTCTGGGTGCGGCGTGCGGCCGGTGCATCGGCGGCAGCGCGTGCGGCGGTACCGGCGCCCTCGGCGGCCCGGTGCTCGCGGTGGGTCCTGAGGGGGCCGCTGCCATGGCCGCGATGCTGCCCCGGCTCAGGTGCACGGTCCGGGTGGCGAGCCTGGTCAGGGCCGGCCGGTGGGTGGTCATCACGACTGTCCGGCCCTCGGCCAGGTACGTCAGCGCACGCACGACGAGTTCCTCGGCTGCCACGTCCAACCCCGTGGTCGGCTCGTCGAGCAGTACGACGGGGGCGTCCAGCAGCAGCGCCCTGGCGATGCCGACGCGCTGGCGCTGGCCACCGGAGAGCCCGGTACCCCCGTCAGCCAGCACGGTCGCCAGCCCGTCCGGCAGCCGCTCGGCGAACTCGGTGACCAGCGCGGCGGCGGCGGCCGATGCGACATCGGCGTCGGAGGCGTCCGGGCGGCCGTAACGGATGTTGTCGGCCAGCGTGCCGGAGAACAGGAACGTGTCCTGCAGCACCACGGACACCTGCCGGTGCACCCACCAGTCGGGCGCCTCGGACATCGGCACTCCGTCCAGCCGCACCTCGCCCTGGGTCGGCGCGTACAGGCCGGCGATCAGGGACAGCACGGTCGACTTGCCGGCGCCGTTGTGGCCGAGCAGCGCCACCCGCTCGCCGGGCCGGATGACCAGGTCCAGGCCGTGCAGCACGGTGCCCCGGCCGTAGTCCAGCCCGACGCCGCGCAGTTCGATCGCCCCGGCCACCCGGGTCGGCAGCGGCCGTGACGTCTCGCTGAGCGGCGCCGGCTGGCCCAGGATCGCGGCGATCCGCTCGGCCGAGGCGGCGCCCTGCGTGAAGGTCATGGACAGCTTCGACAGCGCCCGCATCGGCTTGAGCATGTCGCGCAGGTAGCTGGTGACGACCACGAGCACGCCGATGGTCCACCAGCTGTGCAGTACCCCGTAGCCGCCGATGAACAGCAGCACCGCGGTACCGACGGAGGTCACGCCCTCCATCAGCGGCGTGAACCGGGCCCGCAGCTCCACAGCACGCAGGCCGGTCTTGAGTACGGCGTCGTTGTCGGTGCCGAACCGCCGGTCGTGCAGGTCATGGCGGCCGAAGGCGTGGATCGTCCTGATGCCGTGCAGCGACTCGGCCACGTAGCTCGACAGCTTGCCCTCGGCCGCGCGGCGGCGCCGGGCTGACACCCTGGTCAGCTTCGTGTACCGGGCGGCGGTGAAGAACACCAGCGGTGCGGCGCAGAGCGCGATCAGGCCGAGCCGCCAGTTCACGGTGAGCAGCACCGTGGCGAAGCCGGCCAGCGAGAGGACCCCGGGCACCAGCGTGGAGAACAGGTCGACCAGCCCGTCCTCGATGCGGCCGGTGTCGGTGCTGACGCGGCTGGTCAGCTCGCCGACGGCCTGCTGGTCGTGGTAGCCCATCGGCAGCCGTTGCAGGTGCCCGAAGACGTCCGACCGGATGTTGGCGGTGATCCGCTCGCCGGAGCTGTTCATGATCCGGTCGCCGAGGTAGTCGAACGCCCCGGACGCCCCCGTGATCACGAGCACCGCGACGGCGGCCACCGCGAGCATGCCGACCTCGGACGGCCCGAACAGCCTGGCCAGGTGGCCGAGCCCGCCACGCGGCTGCTGGCCCTTGAGGACGTTGTCGATCACCAGGGCGAGTGGCCACGGGGTGGCGAGGTCGGCGGCCAGCTCACCGATCCGCATGCCGACGCCGACCAGCAGCGGCCGCAGCTCACGCCGCCCGTACTCGCGGAACTGCCACAGCTGCCGGAGCATGCCCAGGTCGGGCTGGCCGGGCACGACGTGCACTCCGGTCATTCGCCCACCGCGACCAGCAGGCGTGCCATGGCCGCCTCCCGCAGCTGGGCGTTCGTCTCGCCGGGCATGATGCCGTGCTCGGCCATGCCCGCCAGCACCGGGTCGGTGAGCTCAGGGTCCGTGCGCAGCATGGCGGCCAGCAGCGCGCCGAAGTGCCGACGTTGCCGCAGTGCCTGCTCCGTCGGCTCGGCATCCGTCGCGGTGGCCTCGGCGCCGGCCAGCGCGAGCCCGCGCAGCAGCATGCGGTCGAACCGCGCCGGCGCGTGGCCCGCGTCGGTCACCCGGCGGCGGGCCGTCCACCCGGCGGAGGCCCACACGGTGCCGTCGGAGTGCGGGTCGGTCCGGCCGCCCCGGAAATGCGCCATCGTCCAACGCGGGTCCAGTTGGCGGCGGCGCTGGTCCCACGCTGGCACCGCGGCCCGGTGCCAGCCGTAGACGTCCGGAGTTCCGAGCAGGATCGCGGTCAGCAGGTCGGCGGTGCCCTCGTCTGCGGGGACCTTCTTGTTCGTCTGCGCCAGTGGCGGCCGGAGCGTGTTGAGCCGGAAGTCCGCGGTGTGCCGGCACACGTGATGGCCGATCTCGTGGTAGATGATCGCCACGTTGTGTGACGGCGCGGCGAAGTACGTGTCGCCGGCCGCCGTGGGCAGGTAGCCGTTGCCGCCGCCCAGGTGAACCTCGCCGGTGGCACCGACCGTGCCGGGCTCACCGGGGTCGTAGCTGCGCGCGGACACCCGGTAGTGCCCGCCACCCCAGCGGCGGGGCGCGTCGTGCATGCCGATCCGGACCACCAGGTGCGGCAGTGGCCGGCCGAGCAGCTCCGCCATCGCGCGCAGCGCCCGCTGCGTATGGAAGGCGACGTTGACCAGGCCGAACGCACGCGCGGCGCGGTCCCGTTCGGTGTCCCCGAGTGGACCTCCGCCGCCGGACGGGTCGACGACGAGCCCGCCGTCCAGCAGCGCGCCACCCCGCTCGTCCCGCACGGTCGCCTCGGGCAGCACCAGCTCGGCCGACCCCACCGCGAGCACGTCGAGGGGGACCTCGGACAGCCGTCCCGGACCCTGCCGGTCGTCCGCCAGGTAGGCCGAGCAGTGGATCATGCCGGCGTACCGCCCTGACGCACCAGCTCACCGGAGGACTCCGGGGTCAGCGCGCCGGCGTCGGCCAGCAGCCCCACCGCGGCACCCCTGGCGAGCTCCGAGGGCGAGAGCACCGGCAAGCCGGTGGCCTCGGCGGCCTCGCGGCTGGCCAGCGGGCTTGCGGTGACCAGCCCGGTGACCACCCGCACCGGGACGCCGAGCCCACCGAGCACCGCGATGCCCGCCACCGCGCCGAGGGCGTCCCCGACCGCGAGCACGACGTGGTCGGCGAACTGCGGCAGCTGGGCGGCCAACGCCCGCGTCTCGCTCTGCAGCACGCCGTCGGCCACCTCGAGCACGACCACGTCGGCCGCCTCCTCGACGAGCCGGTCCCGGATACCGAACATCGTGCTGACCAGGCGTTCGACCGGGTAGCCGAATGTCGACGGCATGCCGAAGTCCAGGAAGTCCGCGACCGCGGCGGCGCCCGAGTCCACATAGGCCCAGTGGTCCTTGCCGCTGCCGGAGCCGGTCACCTTGCCCGCCCCGACCCGTAGCCCGACCTTGGCGAGGCCGCGGATGATGGCCGAGGTCGCGGTCGTCTTGCCGGCGTTCATCGACGAGCCGAGCACGACGATCGTGCCCAGCTCGGGCCGGCCGGGCACGGGCTCCGGCACGGCGACGTCGTCCGTGCCCAACGGGCCGCCCGCCGCGTCGGTCAGCGGGCCGAGCACCTCCAGCTCCGTCGGCGCGTCCTTGCTGGTGTGGGCGGAGGCGACGGTGCCGATCAGACCGCCCGAGGTGAGCAGGTGCACCGCGTCGCCCGGGGTCGGCACGTAGCCCTCGTAGAAGTCGGTCGCGTAGCGGTTGCCGAAGGCACCGACGAGCACGTCACCCGGGTACAGCCGCATCCGGCGGCCGTGCCGGTCCTCGAGGTGCTCGTGGGCACCGATGCCGGCCACCCTGGCGACCACGAAGTCCCCGAGCCGAGGCGGACAGACCGCCCCACCGATCCGAGCCTCGTCGCTGCGCGGCACTCGGCGGGTGACGTAACCCCACTTCACCGCTGACAACCCCTCCATGCAACTCCCAACACCAAGACACGGACGGCCGCGGTGACCGAAACCGACGGCCGGCCGCGACGCTCTCCTGAGCGGCCGCCCACGGAGGCCGACGTTCGACGGATCGCCCTCGGGGGGAACGCCGACATCCGGTCCGGCGGACCCCCACGTCCCTGCTGCGATCAACGAGTCCGGCTCACCCGAGTTGCGGGCGGGGGGCGGCACGGAACTGCCTCTGGGGGGAGCCAACAGGTCCGCGCACCCTCGCACGATCTGTTCCCGAGGCTAGGCCACCTCCAAACGTGAACCCTGTTCGGGCGAACGCCCGCCGGGTGGCCTCCTTCGACCGCAGTAACGCCCCGCTCGAGAGCTCCAGCAGCTCTACGCCAAATGGGTTAACCCACTTCAGTCGCTGATCCACCCAGGTGATTTTGACCCGGCGAGCCCGGAAAGTGATCAACAACCCCGACAATCCGGTCGCCCCGCCTGATATCACGCCATGACTTTGAGTGCCGAATGTGGCGAGGTTGAATCACGCGCAGTGGTGAATCTTGGAACCCAGGTGATCGTCTTCATCTATTCTTCTGTGCATAGTGTTACCAACGTTAACCAGTGAGACTGATGTGACCAGTGTGATTATCGGGTGCCGCCGCGAAGGTGATCACCTGACATCGCCCGCCTCGGCCACGTCGACCGTCAGAGCCGATCACCCGACCGCCACCCGTCCGACCAGCTCGGGGCGCGGCTCGATACCCAGGGGAAAGGACCACGTCATGGCCAAGCGGCCCGCCCCGGGCGCCCTACCGGCCCCCGCCGGCCGCATGCACCGGCCGTGGTTACCCTCCGTCACCGGTTTCGGCCTCCTGGTCGGTGCGGTCCTCGCCACCGGCTCGATCACTCCCGTAATAACACCCGACGGGGTATCAGCGGCGCCTCAGGTTGCGCTCGTCGCCACCTCCGTGAGCGTGCCCGATGCCGTGGGCGCCCGCCCGGCGACCCACCCGCGCACGGCCGCCGCGCGCAAGCACCCGTCGACGCCCTCGATCCCGACACCGCCCGAGCCGCCGCCGATACCCGAGATCCCGGCGCCGCCCGGCGCGGGCTCCGCCGACCCGGACTCGACACCGTCCCTTTCGGACCCGTCCCTGGCAAGCCCGGCCGACCCGGCACCAGCCGACCCGGCAGCCACCCCAGGCGCGGTTCAGGCGGCGCCGGCACTGCCGGGCACGCCCGCTGCCGCGCCTGAGTCACCGGCCGCACCCGCACAGCCCGCCTCCCGCGCCGGCATCCCCACGACGCCGGCCGCGGGAACGCAGGCCACCCTGCCCTCCGCATCGACCTCAGGCCGCACACCGACACCGAACCTCCCCGGCGCGACGGCCCTGCCCGGCACGGCGGCGCCCGGTCCACAGGCGCTGCCCGGCACGACCGCGCCCGCCGCGGTGCCGGGGATGCCGGCCGTGCCCGCGTCCTGCGCGACCGCATGGGCGCTGATGCCGGCGACCGGCGGACTCGCCATCCCTCACGTGCCGAACGCGACGAACCTGTGCGGCGCGGGCGCCGTCCGGCCGACGCCGCTGACCACCGCGTGCACGAAGCGGGTCACGGGCGCCGGCCTGCAGGCAGCGCTGGACGGTGCCCAGCCGGGTGACCGGATCTGCGCCTCCGGCGCCTCGCCGACCCGGCTGAAGGTGACCCGCTCCGGCACCGCGGCCGCGCCGATCCTGGTCCTGGGGGACGGCCGCATCACGGTGAAGGGCCTGACCATCGACGCCAACAACGTCACGGTCGGCGGCCTCAACCTGACCGGCGCGGTCGCCCCCGGCGTCGAGATGACCGGCAACGGCATCACGCTGGTGAACAACACGATCACCTCGCCCCGGGGCGGCGACGGGGACGGCATCCGGTTCTTCGGCAGCAACCTGCGGATCCTGCACAACACGGTCAGCGACGTGCGGAACCTGCACGGCGCGCACGCCGACTGCATGCAGACCTTCGCCTCGGACACGCCGCCGAGCCAGCACGTGCTGATCGACAGCAACCGCTGCGAGAAGATCGACAACCAGTGCCTGATCGCCGAGGGCCCGAACAGCAGCGCGGGTGACGGCAGCGGCAAGGGCACGAGTTCCGACATCAACTTCACGCGGAACTACTGCGACGCGAGCGCCTCGCAGGCGGTCATGATCGACGACGTGCAGAACGTGTCCGTGACCCACAACCAGATCACCGGTGGCAACAAGAAGGCGTTCGCCTTCGACAACAAGTCCACCGGAGCGAAGGTGCTGGGCAACATCCTCGGGCTGCACATCGGCTTCGAGGTCGGCATGGACGGCTCGTCCAAGCACGGTTACCTCGGACCGCTGATCGGCGGCCTGCCCTAACCGGTCAGATCCGGGCAGGCCTACCGGTCAGGCCCTGGTGAGGTAGTCCCCCGTGCGGGTGTCGACCTTGATCCGGTCGCCGTTGACCACGAACAGCGGCACCTGGACGACCTTGCCGGTCTCCAGCGTTGCCGCCTTGGTCGCGCCGGAGACGCGGTTGCCCTGCACCCCTGGCTCGGTGTCCGTGACAGTCAGCTCGACCGAGGCGGGCAGGGCAGCGCCGACGATCTCGGTGCCGTAGAACCGCAGCGCCGGCGTCATCTCCGGGAGCAGGTAGTCGGCGATGTCCACGACGACCTCGTGGGGCACCTCGAGCTGCTCGAAGTTCTCCTGGTCCATGAAGACGTACGTGTCGCCCTCGTTGTACAGGAACTGCAGCTCGCGGGTCTCGATGATGGCCTGCTCGACGCGCTCGCCGGCCCGGAACGTCTTGTCCACGACCGCGCCGTTGCGCACGTTCTTGAGCTTGGTGCGCACGAACGCACCACCCTTGCCGGGCTTGACGTGCTGGAACGTGACGACGTTGAACAGCCCGTCCGGGAGGTCGATACTGATTCCGCCCTTGAAGTCGGCCGTGCTGATCTGCGGCATTACGCGTTCTCCCAGAAGCTGTCGTGAAGCGCCGGCGGCGGGCGCGGTATCGGCACTGAAACTCTGTCCATCGTAGGGCAGTCAGCGGCGGGCGCTCGGTCGGCCGGTCGAGGCGGCCGGTTCGGACGGGAACAACGTGCCGCGCACGCCAGCCCGCACCGTGCGGACGGCGACGGTGCCCCACGCGGCGACCAGCCCGAGGTAGCCGAGCGCGGCGGCCACGACCAGCACGTGTGCGCCGGTGTGCACGGCGAGCGCGCTGGTCCCGGTGACTACGGTTCCGACGGGGAAGGTGAACGACCACCAGGTCAGCGAGAACGGCAGCCCGGCGCGGGCGGCGCGGATCGTGACCGCCGCCGCCAGTGCCACCCACAGCAGCGCGAAGCCGAACACCGGCAGCCCGTAGACCAGCCCGAACACCTCGAACCCGGCCGCGTACGGCGCCGGCAGCTCCAGGTGGGCGACAGCGCCGAGGGAGTTGGCGGCCGTGACCGACTGCCCGAGCCAGCCGAGCACGATCCAGAGCGTGGGGACCAGCGCGGCGGAGCCGACCTTGTGGATGGCCAGCCGGTGCCAGATCAGCGTGGTGATGATGACCGAGGGCAGCAGGCTGAGCCCGAACAGCGCGTAGCAGGCCAGCAGCAGGGTCAGCCGGAGCTGCCCGGGCGGCGCGAACGGGACCAGCAGCGCCCCGGTGGCGGCTGAGACCATGGACGGCACCACCGGCATCAGCCAACCGCCGAACACCGACTCGCCGACCAGTTCGTGCCGGGTGAACATCAGGTACGGGATGCTCACCGCCGAGACCAGCCCTCCGAGCGTGCCGGTCAGCCAGAGTGCCCACGAGATGTCGATCGCCAGGCCGCCGAGCAGCCCCTGGCCGAGCAGGAGGCTGCCGGCGCCCACGGTCAGCAGCGCCATCGGTGGTGCGCCGTAGAACTGGGCCATCACCGGGTCCGAGGCGTGCCCGACCGCCTTGGCGCGGTGCCGTACCCAGTGGGCCACGGCGGCCGCGCACAGGCCGAGCAGCAGCGCCGAGGCGAGCAGCCAGACAATGGTCGCGGCGACCCGCAGCCCGGGCACCCGCAGCGGCAGGGTGACTGCGGCGTTCGCCACGATCCCCGTACCCATCACCGACGCGAACCAGTTCGGCCCGAAGTGGGCCAGCAGGCTCCCCCGCCCGGCCGTCCCCCGCATCCGCCCCAGCTGCGACAAACGCGACCAGACCGGGCCGGAGCCGGTCAGCGACGGGCGGTTGGGGACGAACGCAGCGGCTCCAGTAGTCATGCCACTGATGCTCGACCGGTTCCCCCGACCTCGGCAGTGGTCCGCGCCCGAGGTGCCCACAAACCCACCTTGTGCCTGCTCAGACCCGTGAGTGGCGAGTGGGGCCATGGCCCCACTCGCCACTTACGGGTCCTGACCTGCGAATTCGGCATCAAGCCGGACTAGGTTGACGGAGTGACTGCCGAGGACGCTCCGCCGTCGGCCGAGGTGTTGGCCCGAGCGACGTTGCGGGGGCAACACCCGATGACCCGCGGCTGGCGCGACGACAGGGCACGTCTCGCCACCCTCGAGACCGAGCATCGGTTCGATCTCCGGCTCGCCTCGGACCCGGATCTCGCCGCCCAGCGGACACAGCACATGAACCTCGGACCCCCACCACAGGCGTACCTGAACCGGTGGGTCCGGCTCGACGACGGTCTGGCCGGACTGACGGCCGCGAGGCCACGGTGCCAGCCTGAGCATGCTGCTCGCCGGGGCGCTGTTGGCCCGCGACGGGCGCCCGGACCGCGTGCTCCTCGGCACCATCCACGCGGACAACCGCGGTGCCGTGCAAGCCGCTCTCGCCGCCGGGCGACTGGACGTCGGCGGGTGGGTCCGGGCGTACCTCTGAGCCACGGTCGAGCCCTGACCTGCGAATTCGAGAGGGGCGGGCCTAGAGTCGCGTTGTGCCGTTGTCCTCGCACGTGCCGGATCTGAGCTCGCTGGAGCTGCTGCTCACGGTCGCCCGCACCGGCAGCCTCGGCGCAGCCGGGCGCGAGCTGGGGCTGACCCAGCAGGCGGTGTCCGCCCGGATCCGCACGGTGGAGCGGCTGATCGGGGTGCCGGTGGTCAGCCGGGGTCCCCGGGGCAGCCGGCTCACGGAGTCCGGTGCGCTGGTCGCGGACTGGGCCGGCGCGGTGCTCACGGCCGCCGAGGCGTTGGACGCGGGGATCGCCGCGCTGCGGGGCCAGCGGGACGCGCGGCTGACCGTGGCCTCGAGCCTGACCGTCGCGGAGTACCTGTTGCCCAGCTGGCTCGCGGCACTGCGCGCGGAGCAGGTCGCGGCCGGCGCGGTGCCGGCCACGGTCCGGCTCGGGGTGCACAACACCGAGCGCGTCGCGGCGCTGGTGCTCTCCGGCGAGGCCGGCATGGGTTTCATCGAGGGCCCGGGCGTGCCGGCGGGGTTGGCCGCCCAGGCCGTCGGCGCCGACACTCTCGTGCTGGTGGTGGCCCCCGGGCACCGGTGGGCGCGGCGCTCCCGACCGCTGGATCCGGCCGAGCTGGCGGCGACGCCGCTGGTCGCCAGGGAGTCCGGCTCGGGCACCCGTCGCGTCCTGGAGGCGGCGCTGGCCGAGGCGCTGCCTGGCGGGGTCGAGCCGGTGCCGCCGGCCCTGGAGCTGTCGTCCACGGCGTCGATCCGGGGCGCGGTACTGGCGGGCGCGGGCGCCGCGGTGCTGTCGGACCTGGCCGTGCGGGAGGACCTGGCGGCCGGGCGGCTCGTCGAGGTCGCGGTGCGGGGTCTCGCGCTGCGCCGGGTGCTCCGCGGCGTCTGGGCCGGTGGCCCGACACCGGCCGGACCGGCCCGTGACCTGCTGCGCATCGCCGCCGCGGGGTCCTGAGCCCTCACCGCCGGACCGAGTCCCGGCCGCGCCGGGCAGCCGGACCTGGGCGCGGCGGATCCCGCCCGAGCACCGGGCCGGCCATGCCGCCACGCTGGCCACGGTGTCCCCCACCTACGGTGCAGTCATGCCGGAGTACGAGTACGTGCGCGACGCCGCCGAGATCTACCGCCGGTCGTTCGCCACGATCCGGGCCGAGGCCGACCTGGCGGGGCTGCCGGCCGACGTGGCCACGGTCGCCGTCCGCATGATCCACACGTGCGGCATGACCGACCTGCCCGCCGACCTGCGCTTCTCCCCCGGCGTCGTGGCGAAGGGCCGTGCGGCGCTGGCCGCCGGGGCTCCGGTGCTGTGCGACACGAACATGGTGGCGTCCGGGGTCACCCGCCGCCGGCTGCCGGCTGCCAACGAGGTGCTCTGTCTGCTGGGTGAGCCGGGGTTGCCCGAGCTGGCGGCCCGGCTGGGCACCACGCGCACGGCGGCGGCTGTCGACCTGTGGGCGGACCGGCTGGCCGGCGCGGTGGTGGCCATCGGCAACGCGCCGACCGCCCTGTTCCGGCTGCTCGAGCTGGTCGACGCGGGTGCGCCGGCGCCGGCCGCCGTGCTGGGCCTGCCGGTGGGGTTCATCGGCGCGGCGGAGTCGAAGCGGGCGCTGGCCGAGCACCCGGGCGGGCTGGAGTACCTGGTCGTGCACGGTCGCCGGGGCGGCAGCGCACTGGCCGCCGCTGCCGTGAACGCGATCGCCTCACCCGTGGAGTGAACCCACCACGCTTGGACCTACGGCTCCTGGGCCAGTCACCCTCGACACGGTGGCCGGCCCCCGGGGGTGGCCACGAGCGGGAGAACCACCCACCGGCGGGCGCACAACCCCACCCGGACACTGGGGCCAGCCCTACCCGCGGTCAGGACGCGGGCAGCTCGGCCAGCCAGCAGGCCGCCCCGGCCACCGTGTCACGCACTGGCACCCCGAGCGGCACCGGCGGCCTGGCCTGGATCACCACCGGGATACCCAGCTCACCGGCCGCGACCAGCTTCGCCCCGGTCTGCCCGCCGCCGCTGTCCTTGGTGACGAGCACGTCGATCCGGTGTTCGCGCAGCAGCGCCCGCTCCCCCGCCAGCGTGAACGGGCCCCTGGCCAGCAGGCTGTGCATCCGCCGAGGAGCGGGCGGTTGCGGCGGGTCGACCGAGCGCACCAGGAACCAGTGCTCGTCGAGGCCGGCGAACGCGGCGAGCCCAGTCCGGCCGGTGCTCAGGAACACGCGGCGGCCGAGCGCGGGCAGCGCCTCGGCGGCTGCGGCGAGCGTCGGCACCCGGTGCCAGCGGTCGTCGGCACCCGGGGTCCAGCCGGGGCGGCGCAGCACGAGCAGAGGGATGCCGAGCTCGGCCGTCGCGGCGGCGGCCGAGGCGCTCATGACGGCGGCGAAGGGGTGGGTGGCATCGACCACGGCGGTGATCCGCTCGGCGCGCAGGTAGTCGCGCAGCCCGGCCACGCCGCCGAAGCCGCCGACCCGTACCTCGCCGGGCGGCAGCACCGGGTCCCGCACGCGCCCGGCCAGCGAGGACACCACGGACAGCCCGCCGGAAGCCGCCTCGACCAGTTCCCCCGCGAGGCGGCGGGCCTCCCCCGTTCCGCCTAGGATCAGCACCCGCACCGGGCCATCGTGGCGCACCCCGCGCCGCCCGGACCATCCGGTCAGGGGACAACCGGAGATACGGGTCACCACCGCCCGCGGCGCCGGATCGGACGTGGGTACTCTGCGGTCACCGCGGCGAAGCGGGCCCCCGGGGGCCTGGCAGCCGTCGCGGACCCGGAACCGCGGATCGGAAGGAACCTCCCTGTGGCACGCTCCGTCAACGTCACCGTCACCGGTGCGGCGGGCCAGATCGGCTACGCACTGCTGTTCCGGATCGCCTCGGGCCAGCTGCTCGGCCCGGATACCCAGGTCAACCTGCGCCTGCTGGAGATCCCGCAGGCGGTCAAGGCCGCCGAGGGCACCGCGATGGAGCTGCAGGACTGCGCGTTCCCGCTGCTGAAGGCCATCGACATCACCGACGACGCCAAGGCCGCCTTCGACGGCGTCAACGTCGCGTTGCTGGTCGGCGCCCGCCCGCGCACCAAGGGCATGGAGCGGGGCGACCTGCTCGCGGCCAACGGCGGCATCTTCAAGCCGCAGGGCGAGGCGATCAACTCCGGCGCGGCCGACGACGTGCGCGTGCTGGTGGTCGGCAACCCGGCCAACACCAACGCGCTGATCGCCCAGGCGCACGCCCCGGACGTGCCGGCCGAGCGCTTCACCGCGATGACCCGGCTGGACCACAACCGCGCGATCTCCCAGCTGTCCGCCAAGCTGGGCGTGCCGGTCACCGACATTCGCAAGCTCACCATCTGGGGCAACCACTCCGCCACCCAGTACCCGGACCTGTTCCACGCCGAGGTCGGCGGCCGCAACGCCGTCGAGGCCGTCAACGACCTGGACTGGCTGCGCGACAACTTCATCCCCACCGTGGCCAAGCGTGGCGCGGCCATCATCGAGGCACGCGGTGCCTCCTCGGCCGCCTCGGCCGCGAATGCCGCGCTGGACCACATCTACGACTGGGTCAACGGCACCCCCGAGGGCGACTGGACCTCGATGGGCATCCCGTCGGACGGCTCCTACGGCGTACCGGAGGGCCTGATCTCGTCGTTCCCGGTGACCTGCCGCGACGGTCGCTACGAGATCGTGCAGGGTCTGGAGATCGACGAGTTCTCCCGGCAGCGGATCGACGCGTCGGTGGCCGAGCTGGCCGAGGAGCGCGACGCGGTCCGCGAGCTCGGGCTGCTCTGAGCGAGGACCTCGACCGGAGCGGCTGAGTCCGCCGCCGGTCCCGGGCCCCAGGGCGCACGCTGGGAGAACAGCGGGCGCTCTGGGGCCTTTTCGGTGCCATACTCCCGCGGTGGAGACCACCATCGCCGAGGTCGCGGACGGCATCTACCGGTTGTCGACCTATCTGCCGGAGATCGCCGCCCCTGCCGGGTTCACCATGAACCAGTTCCTGCTGACCGGGGAGGAACCGCTGCTGTTCCACCTCGGGCACCGCGAGCTGTTCGGGCTGGTCTCGGAGGCGGTCGCACGGGTCGTGCCGCTGGACCGGCTGCGCTGGCTCACCTTCGGCCACATCGAGGCCGACGAGTGCGGGTCGATGAACCAGTGGCTGGCCGCCGCGCCCCGCGCCGAGGTCGCGCACGGCGCCCTGGGCTGCATGGTCTCGCTGAACGACATGGCCGACCGGGCGCCCCGCGCGCTGGCCGACGGCGAGGTGCTCGACCTCGGCGGCAAGCGGGTCCGCCACCTGGACACCGCGCACGTGCCGCACAACTGGGAGTCCCGCATGCTCTACGAGGAGACCACCGGCACGCTGCTATGCGGTGACGTGTTCACGCAGATCGGCAACGGTGCCCCGGTGGTGACCGACGATCTCGTCGAGCAGGCGATGGTCGCCGAGGACGCGTTCCTCGCGACCTCACTCGGGCCCCAGACGATCAGCACGCTGCACCGGCTCGCCGACCTCGAGCCGCGCACGCTCGCGGTGATGCACGGCTCGTCGTTCTCCGGGGACGGCGGGGCCGCGCTGCGCGCGCTCGCCGAGTCCTACCGAGGCCGGCTCCTGGCCAGCGTCGCCGGCTGAGGCCTATCCGGTCCCCGACCTACGTGGGGGTGGCCATCCGCTGGGTGCCGAGGACGCGCAGCAGGGCCAGTGCCTCGGCCTCGTGGCTGCCCTCGGTCGCCGAGTAGACGATCAAGGTCTGGTCCTCCCCCGGCACGTGCAGCGAGTCGCAGTCCAGCTCCAGCACGCCGAGCTCCGGGTGCTCGAACCGTTTGCGGTTCTCGTGCCGGAACTCCAGCTCGCGGTGCGCCCAGAGCTCGGCGAACTCCGTCGAGTTGGCCCGCAGCCTGGCGATCAACCGGCGCGGCGCGGGGTCGTCCGGATAGCGGGCGGCGGCGTCACGCAGCGTCGTCACCAGGGTGCGGTCGATCCTCCTCCGGTCGCCCGGCGCGGGCTTCACCCGACCACCGCCGACCACGAAGCGTTGCCAGAGCACGTTGCGCTCGGCCGGCGGGACCGCGGAGAAGTCCCCCAGTAGGGCGGCGGCCATCGGGTTCCAGGCCAGCAGGTCCAGGTGGGCGCTCACCAGCATCGCCGGCAGGTCGGTAAACCGGTCCATCAGCCGCAGCACGCTCGGTCGCACCGTCGTGCTGATCCGCCCCGGGCCCGGTGGGCTCACCCCGGCCAGGTGGAACAGGTGGTCGCGCTCGGTGCCGGTCAGCCGGAGTGCCCTGGCCAGCGCGCCGACCACGGCGTCGGACGGCCGGGCGCCCCGCCCCTGCTCCAGGCGGGTCAGGTAGTCGACCGAGATGCCCGCCAGCTGGCCGACCTCCTCGCGGCGCAGCCCCGGGGTCCGCCTGCGCACGCCGGCCGCCAGCCCGACGTCGGCCGGGGTGAGGCGCTCCCGCCACTCCCGCAGGGCGGCGCCGAACTCGTCGCGGTTCACGGTTCCAGCATGCCCCCATCGCCGCCCCGCATCCTGGTACAGCCGGTCCCTGGCTGCGCTGGGCCTGGGCGGCCGGGCCGGGCGGGGTGACGGTGGAGTCATGACAGAGACGACATATGCGCTGATCACCGGCGCGAACAAGGGACTGGGCTTCACCGCCGCGCACCGGCTCGGCACCCTGGGCTGGACCGTGCTGATCGGGTCCCGGGACGCGGCGCGCGGTGCCGAGGCGGTGGCCAAGCTGGTGGCGGACGGGCTCGCCGCCGAGCTGGTGGTGCTGGACGTGACCTCCGACGCCTCCGTCCGGGCGGCCGCCGAGGAAGTCGAGCGGCGGTACGGCCGGCTGGACGTGTTGGTCAACAACGCCGGCGTGGTCGGGTCCCGGGTGGACGCGCTGGAGACCGGGGCGGACGAGATGCTCTCCTGCTATGCGACCAACGTGTTCGGCCCGGTGCGGATGACCAGGGCGTTCGTGCCGCTGCTGCGCCACTCGGCGAACCCTCGTGTGGTGATGGTGTCCAGCGGGCTGGGCTCGCTGGCGGTCACCACGGACCCGGAGCGGTTCGAGTCGACGATCGTCTCGCTGACCTACCCGTCCTCGAAGTCCGCGCTCAACATGATCACCACGCAGTACGCGAAGGCGCTCCCGGAGTTCCGGGTGAACGTGGTCGACCCGGGCTACACGGCGACCGACCTGAACGGCCATGCCGGCCAGCAGACCGTCGAGCAGGGCACCGACGCCATCGTCGAGCTGGCCACCATCGGCCCGGACGGCCCCACGGGCGGCTTCTTCGACCGCTCGGGGCCGCTGCCCTGGTAGCGCTAGGCGGCCGGGGTTCAGCGGGGCTTGTCGACTGCCCACAGGGTCACGGGCATGGCGGGGCGCCAGCCTGTGAAGCCGCCGATCGGCGCGGCCCGCTGCACCTGCAACCGGGTCAGCGAGCCGCCGAGCCGCCCGTACCAGCCGGCCAGCAGCGCCTCGGCCTGCACGGTCACCGCGTTGGCCACCAGCCGCCCGCCGGGGCGCAGGGCGGCCCAGCACGCCGGCAGCACACCGTCGGCAGTCACCCCGCCGCCGATGAACACGGTGCTCGGCGCGTCCAGGCCGGTGAGCACGTCCGGGGCCGCGCCGGTGACCACCCGCAGCGCCGGCACTCCGAGCGCCGCCGCGTTGCGGCCGATCCGGGCGGCCCGCTCGGCATCCCGCTCGACCGCGATGGCCTTAGCGGACTGTTCCGCCCGCAGCCACTCGATGGCGATGCTGCCCGAGCCTGCGCCGACGTCCCACAGCAGCTGGCCGGGCAGCGGGGCCAGCCGGGCCAGCGTGACCGCCCGGATCTCCCGCTTCGTGAGCTGGCCGTCGTGCTCGAACGCCTCGTCGGGCAGCCCCGGCACCAGTGGCAGCCCGACCGCGTCGGCGCCCGCCACGCACAGCACGGCGACGACGGCGAGCGGGTCCCCCGGCGGTTCGGACCAGTCGCGGGCGCGGCCGCCCCGGACCCGTTCGGCGGGGCCACCGAGCTGTTCGAGCACGGTCATCGCGCTGTCCGGGTAACCCAGCTCGGTGAGCACCTCGGCGACCTGGCCGGGTCCCTCCGCCGACGACGTGAGCACCAGGATCCGCCGCCCGTCGGCCACCCAGGCACGCAGGCGGTCCAGCGGGCGCCCGACGGTGCTCACCACCGTCACCTCCTGCACGGGCCAGCGCAGCCGCGCGCAGGCCAGCGAGACCGACGACGGGTGCGGGTACACCTCGATCCGGTCCGGCCCGAGCACCCGGCTCAACGTGGAGCCGAGGCCGAAGAACATCGGGTCACCGCTGGCCAGCGCGCACACCCGCCGCCCGGCGAGCCGCTCGAACAACGCAGGCAGGCCAGAGACCAGCGGACTCGGCCACTCCACCCGCTCCGCGCTCCGCCCGGTGCCCGACGCGTCGAGGGACACACCCGGCTCGGCGACGGCGGGAGCCACGTCCAGCAGCTCCAGCTGACGCCGGCTGCCCAGCACGACCTCGGCGTCGTGCACCGCCCGCCGGGCCGCCGGCGCGAGCCCGGCCCAGCCGTCCGCCCCGATGCCGACCACGGCGACCGGCTCAGGTCCGTTCGATGTCACCCGGCGATCGTGCCACCACGATCACCGGGCCCGCCCACGCGGCGCCCGAGGCCCGCGCGCCGCGACCCCCTGCGCGGCCTACGCGGCCGAGGCGGACCGGGAGGCCCTGTCGTCCCTGGGATCGCCCCCGGGGTCTTCGGCGGACGGCTCACCGAGCGCGTGCGGGCTGCCGCTGGACGGGTGGGTGGCCACCCTGGCCAACCCGACCAGCACCACCAGCCCCAGGACCACCAGCCCGTGCGAGCACAGCCGGGAGCCAGCCACGCGGTGCAGGACCAGGTCGACGGCGCTGAGCGCGGCAAGTACGCCGACGAACGCGCCGACCAGCGGCAACATCCCCCGGGTGCGGGCCGGGCGGGCAGCCACGCAGAGGAAGCCGACAGCCAGCGCGAGGTTCCAGGCGCAGCTCTCGTGCGAGAAGTGGGTCAGCGACGCGCCGCCCATCTCGTTGCCGCTGTGCTGGTCGCCGGTGGCCGCGAGCACGTCGCTCGTCGCCAACCCGAGCTGGCCGACGCCGATCACGGCGAGCAGCACCCGCAGCACGGTCTCCCACCGGATCCGGGGCGGCGCGGGAACGGCGTGGCGCACCGAGGCGACCAGGTCGGGCACCGGTTCGACGAGCCCGGTCCTGGCCAGCCGGGTCACCTGCGCGGCCCGTTCGGCATAGCGGCGGCAGTCGACGCAGCCGGCCAGGTGGGCATCTACCTCGGCCCGCTCCTCCGGCACCTCCTCGTCGTCCAGCCGCGCCGATAGCGCCTCACGACAGCCCGCACACCTCATACCTGAGATAGTCGTCGAGCTTGCCCGGACGGTTCCCCGACAGGGCCGGACGGCCCATCGGTAGGCTCCTGCTGTGACCGGCGGTGCCCGCGATGACGAGATCACCCGATCCGCGCTGGCCGGGGCCAGGGGCGACGCCGACGCGACGGTCGCGTTCATCCGGGCCACCCAGCGGGACGTGCACCGCTTCCTGACGAACCTGGTCGGGGCCCGCGAGGCCGACGACCTGGCCCAGGAGACGTACCTGCGGGCGCTGCGCTCGCTGCCCGGGTTCGCCGGGCGCTCCTCGGCTCGTACCTGGCTGCTCTCGATCGCGCGGCGGGCCGCCGCCGATCACGTGCGCAGCGCGGTCCGCCGGCCGCGCACCGGCGCCGAGCCGGACTGGGAGCTGCTGCCAGAGCACACCCCGTCGATGCCCGGGATCGACGAGCGGGTGCTGCTCCGCGAGCTCGTGCTCGGGCTTGACGAGGAACGCCGGGAGGCGTTCGTGCTCACCCAGATGCTCGACATGAGCTACGCCGACGCCGCGGCGGTGTGCGGCTGCCCGGTGGGCACGATCCGGTCCCGGGTGGCGCGGGCCAGGGCCGACCTGGTGGCCGCGATGGCCGGTGGGGCGCGCGCGACTCCGCACCGGCTGGACGCCACCGGCCCCTGAACCAGCCCACCCGGGCCCCCGGGCAGGATCCCTCTCAACCCTCCCGGTCGGCGGCGAGCTGGCGGCCGAGGGCGAGCGCGATCACGCCGGCCGCCGCCATGGCCAGCGCGATCACCCACATGCCGGCGCGGAAGCTGCCGGTCGCGGTGTTCAGCGCGCCGGTGACGAACGGGCCGACGAAGCCGCTCAGGTTGCCGAACGAGTTGATCAGTGCGATGCCGGCCGCCGCGCCCGCGCCGCCGAGGAACGCCGAGGGCAGCTGCCAGAACACGGGGATCGCGGCGAGCACGCCGGCCGTGCACACCGACAGCGCGGCCACCGCGAGCGTCGGCGTGCCCAGGTACAGCGCGACGGCCACCCCGGCGGCGCCGATGAACGAGGGGATCGCGGTGTGCCAGACGCGCTCGCCGGTACGGTCCGAGTGCCGGGCGTTGAGCATCATGACCACCGCGCCGATGGCGTACGGGATCGCGGTGACCAGTCCGATCTGCACGATGGAGAACTTCACGCCGAACTGGGCCTGCAGCCCGGACACGATCTGCGGCAGGAAGAAGCCGAGTCCGTAGAGGCCGAACACGATGCCGAAGTACACCGCCGCCAGCGCAACCACCCTCGGGTGGCGCAGGCTGGCGAGCACACCGAGCTCGTGCGGCACGTGCTGGGCGTCCTCCGCCTCGATCGTCGCGGTCAGTGCCTCGGCCTGCTCAGGGCGCAGCCAGCGGGCGTTCGCCGGGCGGCTGGGCATCAGGGCCAGCACGGCGAACCCCATCAGGATCGCCGGCAGCCCCTCGACGAGGAACATCGTGCGCCAGCCCTCGGCGAAGCCGAACCAGCCGGCCCCGTGCGCGATCAGCAGCGTCGAGATCGGCGCACCGAACACCGAGGCCAGCGGGACGCCGAGCATGAAGAGTGACATCACCTTGGCCCGCTGGGCACGCGGGAACCAGTAGGTCAGGTAGAGCACGATGCCGGGGAAGAAACCCGCCTCGGCCACCCCGAGCAGCACCCGCAGCACGTAGAAGCTGACCGGGCCCTGCACGAACGCCATCGCACAGGCCAGCACGCCCCAGCTGCTCATGATCCGGGCCATCCAGGCCTTGGCCCCCACCCGGTGCATGATCAGGTTGCTCGGCACCTCGAACAGGAAGTAGCCGATGAAGAACAGGCCGGCGCCGAACCCGTAGGCGGCCGTGCTGAGCCCGATGTCGGCGTTCATCTTCAGTGCGGCGAACCCGACGTTGACCCGGTCAAGGTAGTTGATCACGTAGAGCAGGACGAGCACCCAGACCAGCCGCCGGCCGGCCTTGGCCACGGCGGACGCGGCCAG
>DATAYB010000276.1:0-2013 GCA_036272795.1 Pseudonocardia sp. | reverse complement strand
GCCTGGCCGGGGTGCGGGCGCAGGGCCTGCAGGTCGGCGGCGAACACGCGGTCGGTGCCCAGCAGCGCCTCGACGCTCATCGCCGCCGTGAGGTCGGCCATGTCCAGCAGCCTGCGCAGGTCGGCGCTCGCCAGCACCAGCATGCCGAGCATGCCGTCGGTGCCGTTGATCAGCGCGAGGCCCTCCTTCTCGGCGAGGCGCACGGGCTTGATGTCCGCCTCCGCCATCGCCTCGGCGGCCAGCCGGCGCACGCCGTGCCGGTCGTGCACCTCACCCTCGCCGATCAGCGCCAGTGCGACCGAGGACAGCGGCGCCAGGTCACCGGAGCAACCCAGCGAGCCGTACTCCTGCACCACCGGCACGATCCCGGCGTTCAGCAGCCCGGCCAGCGCGTCCACGGTGCTGGCCCGGACCCCGGTGTGCCCGCTGGCCAGGGTGTGCAGCCGCAGCAGCATCAACGCCCTGATGACCTCGCGCTCCACCTCGGGCCCGGCGCCCGCGGCGTGCGAACGGATCAGTGAGCGCTGCAGGGCGGCGCGCCGGTCGGTGCGAATGTGCCGGGTGGCCAGTGCGCCGAAACCGGTGGACACGCCATAGGTGGCGACGGTCGCATCGGCCAGCTGTTCGATGTGTGCCCGGGCGTCCAGCACCGCGGCGCGGGCCGGGTCGGTGAGCTGGACGGGGACATCGTGGCGGGCCACCGAGACCACCTGGTCACGGCTCAGCGCGGCGGAATCCAACAGGACGGGTTCATGCATGCCCTCCATCACAGCCCGCCGGAGCCCGGCCGCGCGAGAGCCGCCCGCTGGACTCTGTCTGGTATGCCAGACTCGCGGGAGGCAGGCGCCGAGCGGTGCCGCCGGTTGGCAGAGGGGTGCGCAGGTGGGCCGGAGCACCGATGTGCCTGCCCTGCGCCGGGGACTCCAGATCCTCCGGCTGCTGGCGAGCCACGCCGGGCCGATGACGGCGGCGGCGGTGGCCGGCGAGCTCGACCTGCCACGGTCCACCGCGTACCACCTGCTCAGCGAGCTGGTCGGCGCCGGTTTTGTCACCCACCTGCCGGAGGACCGCCGCTACGGGCTGGGGGTGGCCGCGTTCGAGGTCGGCTCGGCGTACCTGAGGCACGACCCGCTCGAGACGCTCGCCCGGCCGCTGCTGCGCGCCCTGGTCGGGAGGGTCGGCCGGACGACGCACCTCGGCGTGCTGCACGGCACGGAGACCCTGTACCTGGTGCGTGAGCAGCCGGAGCGCTCGCCGGCCTCGCCCAACGTGACGGTGACCGACGTCGGCGTCCGGCTGCCGGCCCACCTACCCGCGTCCGGCCGGGCGATGCTCGGGCTGCTGCCGGCCGCCCAGGTGCGGGCGCTGTTCCCGACGGCGGCGAGCTTCGTGAACCGCACCGGGCGCGGGCCTGCCGACCTGCCCGCGCTGCGCCGCCAGCTCGCCGCCGAGCGCCGCCGGGGCTGGGCGGTGGAGGACGGGCACGTCACGGCCGGCTTCGCCTCGGTGGCGGCCGCCGTGCTCGACCATGGCGACCGCCCGGTGGCTGCGATCAGCGTCACGTTCCGGCACGAGTGCCCGGGGCCACGTGACTGCGGGCGCGACTGGCCGGCGCTGGCCGCCGAGGTCCGCAAGGCCGCCGGCGACCTCACCACCCGCATCGGCGGCCGCCCCCCGCAGCTGGCGTGAGCTGCTGGCGAGACCGAGCCGCCTGTTACCGAACTCCACAACAGGCAGGTCCTGAGCGCGAAAAACCTACCTCCCGTGCAGCTCGGCAACAACAGGCAGGCCAGCCCCCTAGGCCGGCCTGCCTGGTGTGGAGTTCGGTAACGGCAGGCCGCTCAGTCGGCGAGCTTGACCTCGGCCTCGATGGCTTCCATCTCCTCGCGCTGAGCCTCCACGATGGCGCCCACCTTCTCGGCCGGCATCGCCACGCTCACCGCGAAGTAGAAGATGACCAGGCTGAAGGCGGCCACCACGACCGCGTCCCAGCCGTCGCCGATCACCTTGAGG
>DATAYB010000275.1:0-22134 GCA_036272795.1 Pseudonocardia sp. | reverse complement strand
GGCTGGGCGCCGGCGGCCAGCCTGGCAACCTCCGCGTCGGAGTCCCTGGCCTGCGCCAGCAGCTCGTCGAACTTGCGGGCGCCGTCCGGGATGGCGTCCCGCACGAAGCTCAGCGTCGGGGTGAACCGCACCCCGGTGCGCTGGCCGACCATCGAGCGCAGCACGCCGGTGGCACTGGCCAGCGCGGCAGCGGCGCCCTCGGCGTCCGGCTCGGCATCCACGGTCGGCCCGAGCACGGTGTAGAACACCGTTGCATCGTGCAGGTCGCCGGTGACCCGGGTGTCGGTGACCGTCACCATCGCCAGCCGGGGGTCCTTGATCTCGTGCTCGATCGCGGACGCCACGATCTGGGCGATCCGCTTGGCCAGCCGGTTGGCCCTCGCCTGGTCCACCACGATGTCTCTCCCGTCCCCCGGATGTTCCTACTCGTCGTGCGGGCCGAGGAACCGCCGCCGGACGGAGAGCAACTCCAGCTCCGGGCGGGCGGCCACCAGCCGTTCGCAGCGATCCAATACCTCGGTCACCTGGCCGGCGTCGGCGGCCACACAGCTCACCCCGATCAGGGCCCTGCGGTGCAGGTCCTGATGGCCGGCCTCGGCGACCGCGACCTCGAACTTACGGCGCAGCTCAGCGATCACCGGACGTACCAGTGACCGCTTAGCCTTCAACGAGCCGACGTCGCCGAGCAACACGTCCAGCTCCAAAGCCCCTACGTACATGACCAGCGCCAGTACATGACCAGAGCGAAGGGGGCGGCCCAGCGGGGCCGGCCGCGGCACCGTCACGAGGACAGCGCCGCGGCCGGCCGCCGGACTAACCCCTCGGCTTCTCCCGCATCTCGAAGGTTTCGATGATGTCGCCGACCTTCAGGTCGTTGAACGACCCGAGGGTGAGACCACACTCGAAGCCCTCGCGGACCTCGACCGCGTCGTCCTTGAACCGCCGCAGCGAGCTGATCGGCTGGTTCTCGACGACCACGACGTTGTCGCGCAGCAGGCGGGCCCGGGCGTTGCGCCGGATCTCGCCGCCGAGCACCATGCAGCCGGCGATGGTGCCGACCTTGGAGGAGCGGAAGACATCGCGGACCTCAGCGCGGCCCAGCTCGACCTCTTCGTACTCCGGCTTGAGCATGCCCTTCAGGGCCGCTTCGATCTCGTCGATCGCCTGGTAGATCACCGAGTAGTAGCGGATCTCGACGCCCTCGCGGTTGGCCAGCTCAGTGGCCTTGCCCTCGGCCCGGACGTTGAAGCCCAGGACGATGGTGTTGTCCGCGATGGCGAGGTTGATGTCGCTCTCGGTGATGCCACCGACGCCCCGGTGTGTCACCCGCAGCTCGACGTCGTCGCCGACGTCGATCTTCATCAGGGCGTCCTCGAGGGCCTCGACGGTACCCGAGTTGTCACCCTTGATGATCAGGTTGAGGCTGTCGGTCTCCTTCAGCGCGGCGTCCAGGTCCTCCAGGCTGACGCGCTTGCGACGCGACGCCAGTTCGGCGTTGCGGTCCCGAGCCCGACGCCGGTCGGCGATCTGGCGAGCCACCCGGTCCTCGTCGACGACCAGGAACGTGTCGCCGGCGCCGGGAACCGAGGTGAAGCCGATGACCTGCACCGGCTGCGACGGCAGCGCCTCGATGACGTCCCCGCCGTGCTCGTCGAGCATCCGCCGGACGCGGCCGGACGCATCGCCGGCCACCACCGAGTCCCCGACGTGCAGCGTGCCGCGCTGCACCAGCACGGTGGCCACCGGGCCACGGCCGCGGTCGAGGTGAGCCTCGATCGCGACACCCTGGGCCTCCATGTCCGGGTTGGCCCGCAGGTCCAACGCGGCATCGGCGGTCAGCAGGATCGCCTCGAGCAGCTGGTCGATGTTGATGTTCGCCCGCGCCGAGACGTCGACGAACATCGTGTCGCCGCCGTACTCCTCGGCGACCAGCCCGTACTCCGTGAGCTGCTGACGGACCTTGGCGGGGTTCGCCCCCTCCTTGTCGATCTTGTTGACCGCGACCACGATCGGCACGGAGGCCGCCTGGGCGTGGTTGATCGCCTCCACCGTCTGCGGCATGACGCCGTCGTCCGCGGCCACCACGATGACCGCGATGTCGGTGACCTGCGCACCGCGGGCACGCATGGCGGTGAACGCCTCGTGACCCGGGGTGTCGATGAAGGTGATCGGGCGCTCCTCGCCCTCCAGCTCGGTGATCACCTGGTACGCACCGATGTGCTGGGTGATGCCGCCGGCCTCGCCCTCCATGACGTTCGCCTTGCGGATGGAGTCCAGCAGGCGCGTCTTTCCATGGTCGACGTGACCCATGACGGTGACCACCGGCGGCCGCACGACCAGGTCGTCCTCGCCTCCGGCGTCCTCGCCGTAGGAGATGGAGAAGCTGTCTAGCAGCTCGCGGTCCTCCTCCTCCGGAGAGACCACCTGGACCTGGTAGTTCATCTCGCCGCCGAGCAGCTCGAGGATCTCGTCGGACACCGACTGGGTCGACGTGACCATCTCACCGAGGTGGAACAGCACCTGGACCAGCGACGCGGGGTTCGCGCCGATCTTGTCCGCGAAGTCAGTCAGGGAGGCGCCCCGGGGCAACCGGATGACCTCGCCCTTGCCCTTCGGCAGCCGCACGCCACCGACGGACGGCGCCTGCATGGCGTCGTACTCCTGGCGCTTCTGCCGCTTCGACTTACGGCCCTTGCGAGCCGGTCCGCCGGGACGGCCGAACGCGCCGGCCGCGCCACCGCGACCGCGGCCACCGCCACCGGGACGGCCACCACCGCCACCGCCACCGGGACCTCCTCGGAAACCGCCGCCACCACCAGCGGGCGCGCCGGCACCGCCGCCGCCACCACCGCCACCGGGGCGGAACCCGCCGCCGCCACCCGGACCGCCGGGACGACCGCCGCCGCCACCGGGACCACCCGGACGACCGCCACCGCCACCGGGACCACCCGGACGACCGCCACCGCCACCGGGGCGACCGCCACCGGGGCCGCCGCGACCAGGACCGGCCGGACGGCCGGGCATCATGCCCGGGTTCGGCCGAGGCGGCATCATGCCCGGGTTGGGCCGGGGGCCACCGGGACCTGCCGGACCCGGCCTCGGCCCGCCGGCCGGCCGGTTACCGGCACCACTCGTGCCACCCGGGCGGGGCGGCGGCTGCTGGCCACCACCGCCGCCGCCGCCGGCACCACCCTGGCTCGGCGGCCCGGGACGGGCTGCCGGCGGGCGCTGCGCGGGGGCGCCGGAACCGACGCCGAACGGGTTGTTGCCGACCCGGGGAGTCCTCGGGCCGGGCTTCGGAGCCTGCCGACGCGGCGGCACCACAGCGGTGTCACCGGCGCTCGCGGCGGCCGGCTGCTCCTGGGCCGGCGGGCGGCCAGGGGCGGGCGCGGACTGCTGGGGTGCGGGCCGCGCGGCCGGCGGCGGCGCGGGACGACCCGGCGCGACCGACGGGGTCGGCGACGGAGACGGCGACGACGGGCGCTGCGCGGCCGGGGCGGGCGCCTCGGCAGCCGGGCGGGCCGGCTGGGCCGGGGTCACCGGCGCGGCCGGCGCACTGGGCGCGACCGGCGGGGCCGACTGGGCCGCCGCCGGAGCCGGGGCGGCCGGACGGACCGGCGCGGGGCCGGGCCGGGGCGCACCGGGGCGCGGTCCCTGACCAGGGCCCTGACCAGGCCGGGGGCCTGGCGAGCCGGCGGGGCCGGACGGCATCGGGGGACGTGGCACCGAGCCACTCGGCGCGCCACCGCCCGACGGCGCGGCACCCGCACCGGGACCCGGGCGGGGACCACCACCGGGACGGCGACCGCGGTGCTGACCGCGACCGTCACCGGAGCCACCGGCGGCCATGGACTCACGAAGCTTGCGGGCCACCGGCGCTTCCACGGTGGAGGACGGCGACTTCACGTACTCGCCGAGATCTTGCAACTTACTCAGGACTTGCTTGCTGGTGACGCCGAGCTCCTTCGCGAGCTCGTGCACGCGGGCCTTGCCTGCCACTGCTCTCCTCTTGCTCGGAGGCCGGCGGCACCTTGCCCGCTCGACCTCGTCCTACTGTCGCAGCACACTCATGGTGCGATCTTCACAGCTGGCTCATGACGGGTCGACCTGACTCTCGTGATCCAGGTGCGAGACGGTCTCGCACTTCGATTCGGGTTGAAGATAATACCGGACGGCCTCAACGGCGAGCGGACCTCGGACGCGTAACGCCCTCGGGAACGCCCCCCGCCGCTCCGCGCGGCGCAGGCACTCCGGATCGGGATGCAACCAGGCACCTCGACCGGGGAGCCGCCGCCCCGGATCCGGGATGACCACCCCGGGGCCCGCGACGACACGCAACAACCCAGTGGCCACTGTCCGTGACCGGCACCCGACACACGTTCGTTCCGGAGCCGTTCGAGACGAGCGGTCCGAACATGTACGTACGGGAGCTGGATCGCGGCTGGAGGCCATGACGAGTGTAGCGCGTCCACGCTCAGCCGCCATTCCTCGGCCCATGCCTTGCCCACCGGGTCGGGCGGAGAGTGACCCGGCCGGGCCCCCCGTTCCGACCCGCTCCGGCGCGTTGACCTCGGCACATTCCGCTGGGCTCACCCCGCCGAGTCGCCTGACTGGCCAGCCGAGGAATCCACGGCGGCCGGCTCGTCGATCACCGGGCGCGGGTCGGCGTCGCTGCGGATGTCGATCCGCCAGCCAGTGAGCCGGGCGGCCAGGCGGGCGTTCTGCCCCTCCTTGCCGATGGCCAGCGAGAGCTGGAAGTCCGGCACGACGACCCGCGCGGTCTTCGTCCTCGGGTCCAACACCGTCACCGACATGACCTTCGCCGGCGACAGCGCATTGCCCACGAACTCGGCCGGGTCCTCGGACCAGTCGATGATGTCGATCTTCTCGCCGGCCAGCTCGCTCATCACGTTGCGCACCCGCTGGCCCATCGGGCCGATGCAGGCGCCCTTCGCGTTCACCGACGGCACGGTCGCCCGCACCGCGATCTTGGACCGGTGACCGGCCTCCCTGGCCACCGCGCAGATCTCCACCGAGCCGTCCACCAGCTCGGGGACCTCCAGCGCGAACAGCCGCCTGACCAGGTTCGGATGCGTCCGGGACAGGGTGATCTGGGTGCCACGGCCGCCCCGGGACACACCGACCACGTAGCAGCGGATCCGCTCGCCGTGCTCGTAGCGCTCCCCCGGCACCTGCTCGGCCGACGGGATCACGCCCTCGGTGCCTCCCAGCTGCACCACGACCACACCCCGGGCGTTGGCGCGCACGTCGCGCTGCACGACGCCGGCGATGATCTCGCCCTCCTTGGCGGAGAACTCGCCGTAGGTGCGCTCGTGCTCGGCGTCACGCAGCCGCTGCAGGATGACCTGTCGCGCGGTCGTGGCGGCGATCCGGCCGAACCCCTCCGGCGTGTCGTCCCACTCGTTCACCAGCTGGCCGTCGTCGGCCAGCTCCTGGGCCAGCACGCGGACCAGCCCGGACTTGCGGTCGATGTCGATGCGGGCCTGTGCCTGGTGGCCCTCGGTGTGCTTGTAGGCCGTCAGCAGTGCTGTCTCGATGGCCTCGATCACCGTGTCGAAGGGGATGTCCTTGTCGCGCTCGATCGCCCGCAAGGCGGCGATGTCGACGTTCACCTGTGTTCCTCCGCTACTTCCCCAACGTCATCTCGGTCACTCGGTGCCGGGCCAGTGGGCTCGGTCCCGCGACCGCCCAACGCCTTCAGCTCCTCCTCCGGCGGATGCCGGAACTCCACCACCACGGCGGCCCGCTCGACGTCGTCGTAGCGCACCTCCCGCAGCTTCCCGCCGACCAGCAGCACGACCGCTTCCTCGCCTGCGTCGCCGACCCGCCCGGTGACGACGGCGCCGCCGCGCAGCGCCACCTCGACCTGGCGCAGCCGCGCCCGCCGCCAGTGCCGGGGCGCGGTCAACGGCCGGTCCACCCCAGGCGACGTGACCTCGAGCGTGTACGGCCCGCCGAGCACCTCGTCGCACTCGTCCAGCTCGGCGGCCACGAGCCGGCTCAGGCTGGCGATGTCGTCCAGCCCGACGCCGGAGTCGGCATCGACGACGACCCGCACCACCCTGCGCCGCCCCGCCGGCCGGATGTCGATCTCTTCAAGATCGAAGCCGACGGAGGCAACCGCGCGCTCCACCGTCGGACGCAGCTCGGCGCTCAGCTGGTCCTGCTGGGGACGGGGCATTCGGTGCTCTCCTCGGTCTCGATCACGGTGTCGGTGCCGGCACGGTTGCCGACGGCGGTCCCTGCCTGCGCAGTCGATGCGTGCGCACGGTCGCTCAGGGTATCGCGCCGACCTAGTCCGACCGGCCTGGCAGGATCATCCGGCGTGGTCAGTCCCGAGTGTGCCCGCCCAACCCGAGATCGGGTAATCCGGCAAGTGCCCCGCCGGCCGTTCCTGCTCGGGCTGGCGGCCGTCGCCGGGGCCGTTCCGGCGGCCGGTTTGCTCGCCGGCTGCGGCTCCGAGGAGCCCGACCCGCTCGAGGCATTGGCCAAGCGCGCCAGGGCGGACGCCGCGCTCATCGACTCGATCCTGAACTTCGGTCAGCTCGGCGCCGCGCTCTCCACCCGGCTCGGCCCGGTGGCCGACGCGCGCCGCCAGCACGCCACGGCACTGGGCGTCGAGCTCGGCGAGACGAGCCCGGCGACCCCCTCCACTTCGCCCACCCCGCCGCCGTCCGACCAGACCGACGTCAACAGCGCGGTGCAGCGGGTACGGACGGCACTCGCCGGTTCGGCGCGGCAGGCCGGCCTGCTGGTGCTCACCCTGCCCCGGCAGCGGGCCGCGCTGGCCGGCTCGATCGCCGCGTGCTGTGCGGCGTACGAGGCGGTGCTGCAGTGAGCCCCACGCCGACGCCGTCTCCCTCGCCGTCTCCCTCTCCCGGTGCCGGGTCGGGTAGTGGCCACTCCTCCGGATCGAGCCGGACGTCCGGCTCGACGACCGCGTCCAGCTCGTCCAGCTCGAGCCCGTCGAGCTCCGTGTCCAGCTCCGCCGACGCGTCCAGCCCGGCCACCCCGACCGACGTCTCCGCCCCGCCGGCACCGTCGGCCACCCCCGCGCCGGCGCCGTCCTCCGAGCCGACCGGCAAGCCCAAGGACGGCCAGCCTGCGCCGGACCCGGTCACCACCTCGGCCGTGCAGACCGCGCTGGGCACCGAGTACGCCGCCGTCTGGTGCTACAGCCTGGTCGCGGCGTTCCTGCCCGAGACGCTGGACAAGCACGCCAGGGAGGACCTCACCGCGCACCGGGCCCGGCGCGACGCCACCATCCGGCTGCTCACCGACAGCGGGGTGCGGCCGGCCCCCGCCGAGCCCGCCTACCGCACACCCGCGCCGGTCACCGATCAGACTTCGGCGATGCGGCTCGTGGTGGCCGCGGAGTCGGACGCCGCGGCTGCCTGGCGCTCCGTGCTGGAGCGCTGCGACGACACCGGGCTGCGCCGGGTGGCGTTGGACGGTCTGACCGAAGCCGCCGTCCGGGGCGCCCGCTGGTCGCAGCAGCTCGGCACCAAGCCCGTGGTGCCCGCGTTCCCCGGCCGCGCCTGACCTCTTCAGGGTCCCCCGCGTGGCTACTGGGCCCGGGCGGCGTTCAGCGGGCCAGTGCCTCCAGGGCGCGGCGCACGTCAGCCTCGGTGTTGTACAGGTGGAAGGCCAGGCGGGCGCGCCCCTGGCGGGTGCTGACGACTAGGCCGGCGTCGCTCAGCCGGTCCGCCGCGCCGGGCCGGTCGACGACCGCGATCGCCGAGCCGCCCGGTTCGCCACCGAGCTCGACCCGCAGCCGGTCGGCCAACCCCACGCAGTGCGCCCGCACGGCCACCAGGTCGAGTCCCGCCAGCCAGGGCAGCACCGAGGCCGCGCCGACGTGGCACAGCCAGGCCGGCGAGGTGTCCAGCCGGCGGGCGTCGGCGGCCAGCCGCAGCGGCAGCCCGTAGATGCTGTTCCAGCGGTCCTCGCCGGCGTACCAGTTGGCGCTGTGGGGCAGCAACGTGGCCTGCAGCGCCTCCGACACGGCCAGCCAGGCCACCCCGCGTGGGCAGAGCAGCCACTTGTAACCGGCGGCGACCACCGCGTCCGCCCAGCCCAGCGACAGGGGCAGCCACCCGGCCGCCTGGGTGGCGTCCAGCAGCACGCGGGTGCCGGTCCGGGCCGCCTCGGCGCGCAGCGCGGCCAGGTCAAGCACCGTGCCGTCGGCGGACTGCACCACGCTGACCGCGACCAGGTCGGCCTCGCCGGCCCGCGCCGGCAGCTCGGCCAGGTCCACCTCGGTGACCGTGATGCTCCGCTCGGCGTGCACCACGAACGGGAACGTGACGCTGGTGAAGTCGTCCCTGGCCACCAGCACCCGCGACCCGGCGGGCAGGCTCGCGGCGACCAGCCCGATCAGCGCAGACACCGAGCCGCCGATCGCCACCCGGTCCGGCCCGACCCCGACCAGCCTGGCGAACGCCGCCCTGGCCTGCGCGACCGGCTCGTCGAACTCGGCGGCCTGCCCCGACCCGGCCCGCCAGAACCGGACCGCCTGCACCACTGCCTCGGCCGCCGCGACGGGCGGCATCCCGATGCTCGCCGTGTTCAGGTAGCCGTCGGGCATGTCGAACTGCTGACCGAACGCCGAGCGCATGCCGGGACGCTACGCCAAGCCGCCCCGACAACGCGGCGGCCGACACGTCGGCCCGGCGCGCCGGGCCGCTGTTACCGAACTCCACAACAGGCAGGCTCCGGCCACAAAACACCGGCCTCCTGTTACCCAACTCCACAACAGGCAGGTTTTTCGGCGGAGAAGTCTGCCTCGTGTGCAGCTCGGTAACGACAGGCCGGGCGGGTGGCTCCCGGCGTGGCCGGTAGCGTCGACGGGGTGCACAGCGAGGAGGTTCAGGTCCGGACCGGGTCGTCCGAGGTGGTCGCGGACCTCACCGCCGAGGTGGCCGCCTTCCTGCGGCCACACGCCGGCGAGGACGGCCTGCTGCATGTCTGGGTGCCGCACGCCACCGCCGGCCTGGCGGTCATCGAGACCGGCGCCGGCAGCGACCACGACCTGCTCGCCGCGCTCCGCGACCTGTTGCCCGCCGACAACCGCTGGACCCACCGGCACGGCCGCCCCGGGCACGGCCGCGACCACGTGCTGCCCGCGCTGCTCGCGCCGTCGATGAGCGTGCCCGTACTGGCCGGCCGACCGGCCTGGGGCACCTGGCAGTCGCTGTGTCTCGTGGACACCAACGTCGACAACCCGGTGCGCACCGTCCGGTTCTCCTTCCTGCCCGGCTGAGCAGCCGGGATTCCCGGTCGGACGGAGTTCGGCGAAACGGCCCCGCCGGCCTCCGACCCACCGTTACCGTGCCGTCGTGACCTGGTCCAACGAACCCGAGCAACGCCGGGGCGCCGACCCCGACGCGGCGCGCCCGAGCGGTGGCATCAACCCGTTCAGCGGACCGGAGCCCGGCGCCGGCGGCCTCGAAGCACCCGCACCGCCCCGGCCGGACCGCTCGGCGGCCACCCGCCCGGCCCGCCGCGGCTACGGACCCACCGCCGGCTCGCTCGGCGGCGCCCCCACGACCGACTTCGCCCAGCCGAACGGCTACGGACCGCCCGGCGGACCATCGAACGCCGAGAGCTGGGGCGGTCGGCGTGACCCGGCTGCCCTGATCTCGCGCAACCAGCGGGTCACCGAGCCGCCGGCCGGGCTGGGGCCATCGCCCTACCCACCGCCGCCCCACCTACCGTCGTCCTACCCGCCGCCGATCCTGCCCCCGAGGGCCGGTCACGGCCCGCCTCCCCGCCTCTGGCAGGGGGCAGGCCGGCGGCGCTGGGTGGCCGTCGCCGTCGTGCTGGTCGCGGTCGGCGCACTGGCCGTCACCGGCACGGTGCTGGTCGCCCAGCGGTTCGGTGCGCGGCTCGACGGGCTAGCAGTCAAGGCGCGCGACCTCAGCTACCTGGTGCCGGCCGACTGGAAGCTCACCCCGGGCGGCCCTGAGACGTCGGTGGACGGCGTCGCGCTGGACGGCGTGGCGACAGCGGCCCGGTACGTCTGCGGGGGCCACGGGCGCTACCGGGCCACCGTGGGCAGCACTTTCCTGGTCCGCCGGGACGGCGTCGACGCCCGCGCCGACGACGCGGTGCGCGACTTCGGGCCCCTGTTCGCGGCGAGCTTCTACGGCGCCGACGCCACCACCAACGCCACGGCGCCGGCCCCGCTCACCGTCGGCAGCGTGGCCGGCTCGACATCGCTGGTCACGGTGCACCCGGCGGCCTCGGCCGGCTGCCCGGACCTGGCCGGCGCGCTCACCGTCGTAGCCCTGCCGACCACGCGCAAGGGCGCCGCCGGAGGCACCGGTGTGCTCCTGCTGGTCGTGCAGCACGACGCCACCGGCGGCCCGCCCACGCCGGCCCCGATCGCCGACGCCGCCGTGACGGAGATCCTGAGCAGTGTGCGGGTGATCGACCACTGACGGCCCGGCGGCGACGCATCACCGCCGGACCGGACCGGACTACCGGCCGCGCACCAGCTCCGTGAGGTGGGCGACGATCTCATCCACCGGCACGTCGCCACGCTCGCCGGAGCGGCGGTCCTTGACCTCCACGACGCCGCTGGCGAGCCCGCGCCCGACCACCACGATCGTCGGCACCCCGATCAGCTCGGCGTCGGCGAACTTCACGCCCGGGCTGGCCGTCCGGTCGTCCAGCAGCACGCGCAGCCCGACGGCGTCCAGCTCACCGGCAAGCTTCTCGCCGCCGGCCCGGATCTCCTCGGACTTGCCCGCGATCACCAGGTGCACGTCCGCCGGCGACACCTCACGCGGCCAGATCAGGCCCGACCCGTCGTGGGACTGCTCGGCGATCACCGCGACCAGCCGGGACACCCCCACACCGTAGGAGCCCATGGTGATCCGGATCGGCTTGCTGTCCGGCCCGAGCGCGTCCAGGCCGAACGCGTTGGCGAACTTGCGGCCGAGCTGGAAGATGTGCCCGATCTCGATGCCGCGCGCCGCGACCAGGGTGCCCGCCCCGTCCGGGGAGGGGTCGCCGGGGCGGACCTCGGCGGCCTCGATCGTGCCGTCCGGGGTGAAGTCGCGGCCGCAGACCAGGTCGACGACGTGGTGGTCCGGCTTGTCCGCGCCGGTCAGCCACGCGGTACCGGGCACCACGCGCGGATCGACCAGGTAGCGCACGCCGTTCGCGGCGAGCCCGACCGGTCCGATGTAGCCCTTGGGCAGGAAGCTGTGCGCGGCGAAGTCGGCCTCGTCGAGCAGCGCAACCTCGTCCGGGTGCACAGCCGCCTCGAGCCGCTTCATGTCAACCTCTCGGTCACCGGGCACCCCGACGCCGAGCAGCGTCCACTCGGTGGCACCGGGCGCCCTGGTCTTGACCATGACGTTCTTCAGCGTGTCGGCCGCCGTGAAGGTGCGCCCCAGCCCGGCGTTGTTGAAGAACTCGACGAGCAGGTCGATGGTCGGGGTGTCCGGTGTGTGGTGCACCGAGGCCGCCGGCTTGTCGTCGATCGACTGGGCGGGCGGCGCCGTGGTGACGACGGCCTCGACGTTCGCCGCGTAGCCGGAACCGGTGCTGCGGACGTAGGTGTCCTCGCCGGTCTCCGCCTCGGCCAGGAACTCCTCGGACGCCGAGCCGCCCATCGCGCCCGACATCGCCGAGACGATCACGTACTTCAGCTGGAGGCGGTCGAACAGCTTGATGTAGGCGTCGCGGTGGCGTTGGTAGGACTCGGAGAGGCCCTCGTCGGTGAGGTCGAACGAGTAGGAGTCCTTCATCAGGAACTCCCGGCCGCGCAGGATGCCGGCGCGCGGCCGCTCCTCGTCCCGGTACTTGGTCTGGATCTGGTACAGGGTCACCGGGTAGTCCCGGTACGAGCTGTACTCGCCCTTCACTGTCAGCGCGAAGAGCTCCTCGTGGGTCGGCCCGAGCAGGTAGTCGCCGCCCTTGCGGTCCTTGAGGCGGAACAGGTTCGGCCCGTACTCCGTCCACCGGTTGGTGGCCTCATAGGGCTCCCGGGGCAGCAGCGCGGGCAGGTGGATCTCCTGCGCGCCGATGGCATCCATCTCCTCGCGCACCACCCGCTCGATGTTGCGCAGCACGCGCAGCCCGAGCGGCAGCCATGAGTAGACGCCCGGGGCGACCCTTCGGACGTAGCCGGCCCGGACCAGCAACCGGTGGCTCGGCACCTCGGCATCGGCGGGATCTTCGCGCAGGGTGCGCAGGAACAGCGAGGACATCCTGGTGAACACCCATGGAGCGTACTGAGGGCCGGTTCTGTCGGTCGCCCCGGTTACCGTCCACGCCACGACACTCGCGGTGGAGATGGTTCAGGCCGAGCGGGAGAGCTCCACCATCTCCTCGCGCGGCACGACCTTGAGGCGTTCGCGGCCGCGCTCCTCGCCGAGCTGGCGCTCGACCTTGTCCAGCCGCAGCCAGCCGTCCCAGGTCGTGTACTCGACGTCGCGGCCGGTGAGCAGCTCGTCGATGGCGGCCGGGTCCGGCTCGGGTACGTCCGGCAGGCCGTCCGCGTCGGCGAGCAGGCTGCCCACGGTCTCCAGCGCGCAGCCCTTGGTGTGCCCGATCAGCCCGATCGGACCGCGCTTGATCCAGCCGACGGCGTAGACCCCGGACACCTGCTGCCCGTCCAGCGCCAGCACCCGACCGGCGTCGTGCGGGATCACGCCGGCGTCGTGGTCGAAGGCCAGCCCGGCGACGTGGGTGCCCTGGTAGCCGACGGCGCGGTACACCGCCTGCAGCGGGAAGTCGGTGATCTCGCCGGTGCCGCGTACCGAGCCATCGCCGGTCAGCTCCATGCGCTCGATGCGCAGGCCGCTCACCCGGTCCGCGCCGAGCACCTCGACCGGGCGGCGCAGGAAGTGCAGGTGCAGCCGGCGGGGCTCCTCGCGGCGGTCCCGCAGCGCCCAGGCCTGCAGCGTCTTGACCACCATCTGGGTCTGCTTGCTGCGCCGCAGCTCGGCCAGCGAGCCCTCGTCGAACTCCACGTCCTCGGGCGCCACCACGATCTCGACGCCGGGCACCTCGTCCAGCTCGCGCAGATCCAGCGGCGTGAACTTGGCCTGCGCGATGCCCCGGCGGGCGAACACGTGCACGTCGGTGGCGGGGTTCACGGCCAGCCCCCTGTGCACGTTGTCCGGGATCTCGGTGCTGAGCATGTCGGCGGCCGACTTGGCGAGGATCCGGGCCACGTCCAGCGCCACGTTGCCGGCGCCGATCACGCCCACCTCGGTGGCCTCCAGTGGCCAGGAACGGGGCACGTCGGGGTGGCCGTCGTACCACTTCACGAGCTCGGCGGCCCCGTAGCTGCCGGGCAGCGTGATCCCGGGTATCGCCAGCTCACGGTCCCGCTCACAGCCTGTGGCGATGATCACCGCGTGGTAGTGCCGGCGGAGGTCGTCGAGCGCGATGTCGCGGCCGTAGGACACGTTGCCGAACAGCCGCAGGTTGGGCTGGTCGAGCACCCGGTGCAGGGCGTGCACGACCTGCTTGATCCGGGGGTGGTCGGGGGCCACCCCGTAGCGGACCAGCCCGAACGGCGCGGGTAGCCGGTCGAAGATGTCGATCGTCGCCGGGGTGTCCGATTTGGTCAGGGTGTCCGCGGCATAGATCCCGGCCGGGCCCGCCCCGATGACCGCCACGCGCAGCGACCGCTGCATGCTCGAACCTCCACTCACTGGACAGTGCTCATCAGCGCTCAACGTAGCTAAATGAGGTAAGGCTTACCTAAATTAGCTTCGTCACACCGGGACGGGTGATGGCCCGTACGTGGAACGGGCCGCGGCCCGTTCGAGGCCTGCCTCGGGGCGGCCCGGGGGCGGCCCGGCCGCCGGCGTGGGTCGACTAACCTCCGAGTTGTGCTGATCCTGCTGCCACCCTCGGAGACCAAGTCCGACGGCGGCGAGGGGCCCGCGCTCGAGCTGGACCGGCTGTCCTTCGCCGAGCTCAACCCCGCCCGGAAAGAACTGATCGACGAGCTGGTCGCGCTCGCCGCCGACCCCGTCGCGAGCCGGGCCGCGCTCGGTATCTCCCCGCGCCAGGACGGCGAGATCGCGCGCAACGCAGCGCTCTGGTCCGCGCCCACCCGCCCGGCGCTGCGGCGGTACACCGGGGTGCTCTACGACGCGCTGGACATCGGCTCGCTGACCGGCGCGAACGCCGCGCGGGCGGCCGAGCGACTGGCGGTCGGCTCGGCGCTGTTCGGGCTGCTCCGCGCCGACGACCCGGTGCCGGCGTACCGGCTCTCGGCCGGCTCGGCGCTACCCGGTCGGGGCACGCTCGCGGCGTTCTGGCGACCGGCGCTGGACCCGGTTCTCGCCGGCCTCGACGGGCTCGTGGTGGACCTGCGCTCGGGCTCCTACGCGGCGCTCGGCCGGATCCCGGGCGCGGTCACCGTGCGGGTGCTCACCGAGCGGCCCGACGGCTCCCGGAGCGTGGTCAGCCACCACAACAAGGCGTCCAAGGGGCGGGTCGCGCGGCTGCTCGCCAGCTCGCGGGCCGAGCCGACGGACGTCGCCGGCCTGCTGCGGCAACTGCGCCGGGCCGGCTTGCCGATCGAACGCGGCGACACGGCCGACGAGCTGGACCTGGTACTGCCCGAGGGCGGCTGAAGCTCAGCCTTGACCGAGGCGCGAGTCAGGCGCGCCGGAGTGCGCGGTCCAGGTCTGCGAGGTGGGCGGAGACGGGGCCGAGGGTCACGAGGCCGCTGCCTCCTCCGCGGCCGACCCGCCGGGGCTCACGGGCCAGCCGCAGCGCCCGGTACCAGCGGGTGAACACGTCCACGAGCGGCCGCTGGTACCGGGCGGCGAGCTGGTCCAGGGTGTCGGCGTGCCGGTCGGCGCCGGCCAGGTCGCCCAGCGCGCAGCGGGCCTGCAGGCGGACGAGGTGGCCGAGGATCTCGGTGTTGGGGAACCCGTGCCGGATTCCGAGGTCGACCAGCTCGGCGCCGACCGCGTCACGCCGCGTGGCGAGGCCGCAGCGCTCGAAGGCCTGCATGAACGCCCCGTTGCGCGCGCGGCCGTCCGCCGTCACGGTCCGGTCGTACGCGGCGGCCGCCCGTGCCCAGACCCGTTGAGCACCGCCGACCTCGGAACCCGGCCCTGCTCGACGAGCGTCGCCCGGGCCCCGCGTTCCGTGATCATCAGGACGTCAGGGTCATTTGATCAAGCTGTGCACAGCCCTCCGGTCCTGATGATCACGGGGACGCGGACGCCCTCGGACTGCTACCCGAAAGTGGCGGAGCCGGTGCGGGGAAACTCGGTTGCCCGCAGTGCGCGGGTGCGGAATCGTGGGTGTTGATCTGATCGGGAGCCGGGTTGGCCGGCGGAGCGAGGGAGGTGGCCCTGATGCGTACGACTGTCGTCGCGAGCGTGGCCCGGCCCCGTTCGCCCGCCCCGCCCGGGGAGCCGCTGCGCCACTAGCGCCGGCACCGGTGGGGCATCCGTATCCCCTGGTCAGGAGACCCCACCAGTGCGCTCGCACGATCTCAGCTCTTTCGACGATCACTACTCTTCCACCGAACATTCCGACGACGGTCGAGGCCGTTCCCGGCGGTCCGGCCGGCGTACCCGGTTCGACGACGAACCCGCACCGGAGCGCAGCGGCCGGCTCACCGAGGCCGAGCGCGTCCGGCTCGCCCAGCAGCGTGAGGACTTCGCGGACACCGCCGGCGGTCCCGCCACCGGCGACCGCTGGTCCAGCTGGGACGGCGCGGAGCACGGCCCGGAGCCCCACCCCAGCTGGCTGATCACCGAACTGGCCGCCGTGGACACCGAGCTCGGCGTACTCAAGTCGGGCAAGGAGGCCGACGTCCACCTGGTCGAACGCGTCCTGCCGGCCGGCGGGCCCGCCGATCGGTCCGGCAGCGAGGCAAGCGCGACGGACCGGCGCTGCCTGCTCGCCGCGAAGCGGTACCGGGCGGCGGAGCACCGCATGTTCCACCGGGACGCCGGCTACCTGGAAGGACGCCGGGTCCGCCGCTCGCGGGAGATGCGCGCGATGGCCGCGCGGACCTCGTTCGGCCGGAACCTGCTGGCCGAACAATGGGCTACCGCCGAGTTCGGTGCGCTCTGCCGGCTGTGGAGCATCGGCGCGCCGGTGCCCTACCCGGCCCAGCGCGCCGGCACCGAGGTGATGCTGGAGTTCCTCGGTGAGCCGGACGGCACCGCCGCGCCCCGGCTCGCCCAGCTGCGTCCGGACCCGGCTCAGCTGGCGGACCTCTGGGAGCAGCTCACGGCAGCCCTGCTGACGCTGGCCGGGGAGGGGCTGGCGCACGGCGACCTGTCCGCGTACAACCTGCTCGTCCACCGCGAGCGGTTGGTGCTGATCGACCTGCCCCAGGTCGTGGACGTGGTGGCCAACCCGCGCGGCGCGGAGTTCCTGCACCGCGATGTGCACAACATCGCGGGCTGGTTTGCCGCACGCGGCCTGCCGGCGGAGCCGGGTGACCCCGGTGACCCGGACGCCCTGCTCGCCCGGCTGGTCACCGAGGCGTTCCGCGTCGGCTGAGCGGAGCGCCGGCCGCTACCTGGTCCGGCCGGCCACCCAACCGGTGGCCGGCCGGCCGCCGAGCCGGAGCGGCCCGCCCGGTTCACTCACCGGGCTGGCCAACGGGCCAGATCGCAGCGGACCTGGCAGGCTGAGGCGACGAGCCACCACCGGCCGGGTCTCCCGGCCGCTCGATCGATGCACCCGGGATGTGAAGCACTTGTCCGCCACCGAGGCCCCGCTCACCGTCGCCGTCGTAGGGTCCGGCCCGTCCGGTTTCTACGCCGCCGGTGCGCTGCTCGACCATCAGGACCTGGATGTCCGGGTCGACATGTTCGAGCGGCTCGCCACCCCCTGGGGGTTGGTCCGGTTCGGGGTGGCACCCGACCATCCGAAGATCAAGTCGGTGTCCTCGGTGTACGCCAAGATCGCCGCGCAGGAGTCGTTCCGCTTCTTCGGCAACATCGACGTCGGCCGCGACATCACGCGCGAGGAGCTCGTCGAGCGGTACGACGCGGTGATCTACGCGGTCGGCACCCCGGGCGACCGCAAGCTGGGCATTCCCGGTGAGGACCTGCCCGGCAGCGTGGCCGCCGTGGACTTCGTCGGCTGGTACAACGGGCACCCCGACTTCGCCGACCTCAGCTTCGACCTGAACACCGAGCGCGCCGTCGTGATCGGCAACGGCAACGTGGCGCTGGACGTGGCGC
This sequence comes from Pseudonocardia sp., assembly GCA_036272795.1. Classification (GTDB taxonomy): domain Bacteria; phylum Actinomycetota; class Actinomycetes; order Mycobacteriales; family Pseudonocardiaceae; genus Pseudonocardia. Next base: position 4,918 of record DATAYB010000275.1, on the reverse strand, counting down.
GCATCCTGTGCTCGCCGCCCGACCGGCTGGCCCTCACCGACATCGCCGACCACGCCCTGGACGTCCTGCGCACCAGCACCATCCGTGAGGTCCTCGTGGTCGGGCGGCGGGGCGCGGGGCAGGCCGCGTTCACCACGCCGGAGCTGAAGGAGCTGCCCGAGTTCACCGAGTCCGGCGTGGACGTGCACCCCGACGAGGTCGCCGAGACCGACGGCGAGGACGCACTGTCCAAGGTGGCCAAGCGCAACCTCGGCGTGATGCGGCAGTACGCCAAGGGCGACACCGAGCGCGGCGAGCGGCACATCACGCTGCGCTTCCAGCGGTCGCCCGTGGAGCTGCGCGGCGACGGCCGGGTCGAGGAACTGGTGCTCGGGCACAACGAGCTGCGGACCGCGGAGGACGGCTGGGTCAGCGCGCACGACACCGGCGACCGCGAGACGGTGCCCACCGGCCTGGTGCTGCGCGCGGTCGGTTACCGGGGGCAACCGCTGGACGGCCTGCCCTTCGACGAGCGGCGCGGCGTCATCCCGAACGAGCAGGGCAAGGTCGACGGCGTCGAGCGGGAGTACGTCGTCGGCTGGATCAAGCGCGGGCCGACCGGGATCATCGGCACGAACAAGAAGGACTCGGTGGAGACGGTCACCAGGCTGCTCGCCGACCTGGACAGCGGCGCACTGGTCCGGCACGACCGGGACGGCTCGGCCGACATCGAGGACTGGCTCGCCGAGCGCCAGCCGGACCTGGTCACCGAGCAGGGCTGGCAGCTGATCGACGCCGCGGAGCGGGCCGCCGGCGAGCCGCACGGCCGGCCCCGGGTGAAGCTGTGCCGTACCGACGACCTGCTCCACATCGCGCTGAACCGGGCGAACGCGTAGGGCCACCTCAAGAGCGGCGTTTCGGGTCCATGCCCGGCCGGCGGGGCGGGCGGTGCTCCTCCCTCGGCAGCAGTGCGTAGCCGGGCACCCGCTGCTCGTTCCACCACTGCGTGGCCTCCCGCCCGTCCACGAAGTGCACCTCGATGTGCACCACGCCCAGCCAGTCGCCCCGGCCGCTGCGCACCCATTCCAGCAGGTAGCCCTTGGCCCGGCCGGTCAGGTCCACCCCGTCGCCGACCGTGCGCGCGAAGGCCGGGTCGTGCCGGCAGAACTCCTCGAGCAGCACCCAGACCGGCCGCACGTTCGGCGCCTCGGTGGGCGCCGCGAAGTGCGCGATGGCGGGTGGGGGCGGAGGCTGCCAAGAGCTCGAACTCGAACACATGTTCGAAGTATCCGTCATTCGGCGCTGTGATCGCCAGGGCCGCCTGACCCCGTCACACAGGTCTCAGCCGGCGCCCCACCCGACTCCGGTCGGGGGTTCAGCCGGCGCCGAGCCCGGAGACCCGCAGGGTGATGTTCAGCCGGCCGGCGCGCAGCCCGAGGGCGGGGTCGCCGGTGCCCGGCCGGGTGCGCGGCACGCCGTGGTAGGCCAGCCGGGACGGCCCGCCGAACACGAACAGGTCCCCCGAGCACAGCTCCACGTCGTTCCACGGCCGGTTGCGGTGCTCGGTGTTGCCGAACCGGAACACGCACGTGTCACCAAGGCTCAGCGACACCACGGGATCACGGCTGCGCTCGTCCTTGTCCTGGTGCAGCCCCATCTTTGCCTGCTCGTCGTAGTAGTTGACGAGCGCGATGTCGGGCTCGTAGCCCGCGGCGGCGGCCGGGTCGCGGTATGCCTCGGCGACGGCCCGGCGGCCCAGCTCGGCCAGCCAGCGCGGGAACGGCAGCACCGGCCCGCCATCGCCGTCGTCCACGGTCCGCGAGTACCGGTAAGGCCGCCAGTGCCAGCCGAGGCACACCGTGCGCACCGACATCACCCCGCCGCTCGGCAGCCGCGTGGCGCGCATCCCCGGCTCGCCGGACGCGCGCGGCCGACCCCACTCCCGGCACGCCTCGACCAGCCGGCGCTGCTCGTCCGGGGCCAACCAGTCGGGCAGGTGCACGGCGCCGGGCGCCACCTCCTGCCTCGGCCTGGGCAGCAGCGCACCAAGCCCGGCGAGGTCGGGGTGGCTGGCGTTCTGGGGTTCGGCGGGCGGGGTCGGTTCGGCGGGCGGGGTCATGGCCAGGCCAGTGTGCCCGCGCCTGTGCCGGCCGCGCCCGCCGAGGCCCCCGGCGAGACCAACCCGGCGGCCTCCGGGGCCATCCGGCTGCCTCCGGACTGCCGCGCCGGCCGCGTTGCTGAGATGCTGACCTGGTGACCAGACCGCTCACGCACCTCAGGCTCGCCTCCGGACCCGAACAGCCGACGGCCGACCCCAGCGTCACCGGCTCGGCCGGGGTGCGCGGCTCGGTGTCCGTGTCCGGCAGCGCGGGGGTGGTCGGCAGCGTGGCCACCGCCGGGAGCGCCGGGGTGATCGGCAGCGTGGCGGTCGCCGGCAGTACCGGGGTGATCGGCAGCGTGGCCACCTCGGGCAGCGCCGGCGTGATCGGCAGCGTGGCCACCGCCGGGAGCGCAGGGGTGCTCGGCAGCCTGCTGACCTGGCTGTCCGTCGGAATCCTCGGCTGCCTGGGCTGCGCGCTCTGCGTCGCGTGCACCCGGTGCCTCGGCTGCGTCGCCTGCGTGGGTTGCCGCGACTGCATCGGCTGCGTCGGCTGTGTGAACTGCACCGGGCTGCGCGGTGTGGTCGGCGCCCGCGACCAGCACGCCGACCCGACCGAGCAGGCCGCCTGAACAGTCCCCCCGGACCTCGAGCACACCCCCAACCCGTCGAGGTCAACCCCAGCGGCGTCCAATCCATGATCCAAAGCCGCTGAGGTTGAAACGCGCCACCCGACTTGTCAGAAGGGCCACGCCAGCCACAGCGGCGGGACGGCTGGGCGAGCGGCGGGTGGGCGGTGGCGATAGGTTCGGTCGTATGGCTGACGGTGAGCGCTTCCCCATCCCCCGAATCGGCATCTGGACCGGCGCGCTGGAGACGGTGCCGGCCAGCCGGGCCCGCGAGCTGGCCGTCGAGCTGGAGGAGCTGGGCTACGGCGCGGTGTGGATCCCCGAGGTCGCGGGGCGGGACCCGTTCGTACACCTGGCGCTGCTGCTGTCGGCCACCCGGACGCTGATCGGCGCGACCGGCATCGCGAACATCTGGGCCCGGGACGCGGTGGCCACCTCGGGGGCCGTCAAGGGGCTGACCGAGGCATTCCCGGAACGTATGCTGCTCGGGCTCGGCGTCAGCCACCAGAACCTGGTCAGCGACCTGCGCGGGCACGACTACAACAAGCCGTTGACCGCGATGCGCCGGTATCTGGAGGGCATGGACTCCGCGCCGTACACCTCGTTCCGGCCGACCACGCCGGTGCGCAGGGTGCTCGCGGCGCTGCGGCCGAAGATGCTGGCGCTGGCGGCCGAGAAGGCGGACGGCGCACACCCGTACTTCGTCACGCCGGAGCACACCGCCCGGGCCAGGGAGATCCTCGGCGCGGGGCCACTGCTGTGCCCGGAGCAGGCCGTCGTACTGGAGACGGACCCGGAGAAGGCGCGGGCCATCGGGCGCGAGTACACCAAGGTCTACCTGGGCCAGCCCAACTACGTGAACAACATCCTGGAACTGGGGTTCAGCGAGGCCGACCTGGTCGACGGCGGCACCGACAAGTTCGTGGACGCGCTGGTGGCCTGGGGCGATGCGGAATCGATCGTGGCCAGGGTACGCGCGCACCTGGACGCCGGCGCCGACCACGTGGCTGTGCAGGCCCTGCCGGCCTCGCGGCGTGAGGTGCCCGAAGGGCAGTGGCGCGAGCTGGCGCCGGCGCTGCTGTCCCTGCACACGGTCTGACCTGCCCGCCCTCTGATTCCCCGCATCACCCGAAAAGGTTATTTGATCTCGCGTCAGCCGTTACTATCGGTGTCCTCTGTGAATGGAGGGTGCCGTGGGTTACAGCCTGGGCGTGGATCTCGGCACGACGTTCGTGGCGGCCGCACTGGCGGTGTCGTCCGAGCGCATCGAGATGTTCACGCTGGGTGATCGCTCCGAGGTCACCCCCGCGGTGGTCTACCGGGAGGACGACGGCACGCTGCTCACCGGGGAGGCAGTCAGCGCACTGCGCGCGGTCAGCCAGCCTGAGCGGGTGAGCCGGGTGTTCAAGCGCCGGCTCGGCGATCCGACGCCGGTGATCCTGGGTGGCCAGGCGTACTCGGTCACCACGCTGCTCGGCACACTGCTGCGCGACGTGCTGACCCGCGTCGTGGAGAACGAGGGCGGCCCGCCGGAGCGGGTGGTGCTGACCCACCCCGCCAACTGGGGGCCGTTCCGGCGCGCGCTGTTCGAGGAGGTCGCCAGCTTCGCCGGCCTCGTCCACCCGGTGATGGTGACCGAGCCGGAGGCGGCGGCCGCGCGCTACGCCGCGTCCCGGCAGCTGACCGACGGCCAGACGGTGGCCGTCTACGATCTGGGCGGCGGCACGTTCGACGCCACCGTGCTGCGGGCGGTGCCCGGCGGCGTGGAGATCCTGGGCTCCCCGGAGGGGGTCGAGCGCCTCGGCGGGGTCGACTTCGACGAGGCCGTGCTCGGCTACGTCAACTACCGCAGCAACGGCGAGCTGGCCGAGCTGGACCTGCGCGACCCCCAGATCTCCAGCGCCATCGCCAGGCTCCGGCAGGACTGTGTCCTCGCCAAGGAGACCCTGTCGGTGGACACCGAGACCACCATCCCGGTCTTCCTGCCGGGGCGGCATTTCGAGGTCAAGCTGACCAGGGCGGACTTCGAGGACCTGATCAGGGCCCAGGTCGACTCCACCATCGGCGCGCTGTCCCGCACACTGCGCTCGGCCGGGATCACGCCGTCAGAGCTCGGCGCCGTACTGCTGGTCGGCGGCTCGTCCCGGATCCCGCTGATCGCCAAGATGGTCTCCGCCGAGCTGGGCCGGCCGATCGTCGTGGACGCCCACCC
>DATAYB010000274.1:0-19322 GCA_036272795.1 Pseudonocardia sp. | reverse complement strand
GGGTTCGCCTCGACGAGCACGGTGAACGGCCCGTCGTTGACCGACTCCACGGCCATCATCGCCCCGAACCGGCCGGTCTCGACGCGGGCGCCCCGTTCCCGCAGCGCCGCCACCACGCTGTCCACCAGCGGCTCGGCCTGCCCCGGCGGCGCGGCGGCCGACCAGGACGGCCGACGACCCTTGCGGGTGTCGCCGTAGAGCGTGAACTGGCTGACCACCAGCAGCGGCGCGCCCGCGCTCGCGCAGGACTCCTCGTCGCGCAGCAGCCTTAGCTCGTGCAGCTTGCGGGCCAGCACGGCGGCCTGTTCGGGGCCGTCCTCCCGGTGCACGCCGAGCAGCACCAGCAACCCCGGTTCGTCGATCGCGCCGACCACCTCGCCGTCGACCCGCACCGCCGCGCGGGTCACCCGGGCCGCGACCGCCCTCACGCGCGCCCGCCGGCTCCAGTGCTGACCGTGCCCACCGCGCTGCCGGGCGGCGCCCACTCGGCGGGCAGCAGCACACCGTGTCGGACCAGCTCCCGCACCGCGGGCAGGCTGGCCGCGACCAGCTCGTCGACCGGCCGGTCGTGGGAGTAGCCGAGCAGGCTCAGCAGCTCGATCAGCGGCAGCGCGCCCTGGCAGCCGGCCAGCAGCGACTGCGCCACCTCGTCCACCTCGTGCCGCCAGCCCGGGCCGTCCACCCGCCGCACCGAGGAGAGCACCTGCTCCCAGCCGTTCTCGCCGGGTTGGGCGGCGCGCTCCAGCACCACCGACGGGGCCAGCGCGAGCCGCGCGTCGAGCAGGGCGGCGTCCTCGCGGTGCGCGCGCAGCCAGGCGACCCGATCCAGCCAGCCCTCGGTCTCCACGCCGAGCGGATCGGTCATCGCCTGGCGCAGGTCCTCGCAGAGCACGGTGGGTTCGGTCCGGCCGGCCGCGGAGCCGGTGTTGCGCAGCGTGATGAAGCCGAAGCCGACGCCCTCGACCTGGTGGCTGTCGAACCATGACAGCCACTGCTCGGCATCGTGGCGGGCGGCGGGGGAGGCGGGGTCGATGCCGGAGTCACGCAGCCAGGTGCCCACGTACAGGGCCGGGTCGGCCACCTCGCGCTGCACGAACCAGGCGTCCACCCCGCCGCCCCTCGGCAGCCACGACGCCACCCGCTCCGGCCAGTCCTCCCCGCGCACGTGCAGCCAGCAGGCCAGCAGCTGGGCCACCCCGCCGTCGGCGAGCAGCCCGGGCAGCGCGCCGACCAGCCGGGCCGCCACCTCGTCGCCGGCCAGCCCCGAGTCGCGGTAGGTGTGCCGCACGCGGGGTGGGCCGGCCACGAACGGCGGGTTGCTGACGATCTGGTCGAACCGCTCGCCGGCCACCGGCTCGAGCCAGGACCCGCCGCGCAGCTCCACGTCCACCCCGCTGAGCGCGAAGGTGGCCCCGGCCAGTGCCAGCGCGCGCGGGTTCACGTCCGTGGCCACCAGCTTCTCGGCGTAGCGGGCCGCGTGCAGCGCCTGGATCCCGCAGCCTGTGCCCAGGTCGAGCAGCCGCCCGACCGGTCGACGCACCGTGGCCGAGGCCAGGGTCAGCGAGGCCTGCCCGACGCCGAGCACGTGGTCGGCGCGCAGCGCCCTCGGCCGCCCCCGGAACTTGCCGAGGTCGAGGTCGGAGACCACCCACCAGGACCCGGTGTCGTCGCCGTGCGGGCGCACGTCGAGCGCGGCCGCCAGCCCACCACCCGCCGGCTCCGTGCTTCCGTCACCTGCCGGGTCACCGGGGCGGAGCAGCCCGGCGGCAAGGGCCTGCTCCACGGTCACCGGTGAGAGCGCCTCGGCCACCTCGTCGGCCGGTTCCGTGTCGCCGAGCAGGAACAGCCGTACGAGGGTGCCGAGGCGGCCACCGGAGCGGCTGGCGAGCCTCGCCGCCACCGGTTCGTCGCGGCCGAGCGCCGCGTGCGCCTCGTCCCCGAGCAGCTCCGGCACCCCGTCCACGTGGTAGCCGACCTGCTCGAACGTCCCACGCAGCGCCGCGCACAGATCGGGGCTCAACCGAGGAGTCATGAATCGATCCTGTCATCGAGGCTCCCGGGGCCCGCACGGTAGCCTGATCGTCCCTTCACGACCGTGGGGGGCGGACGGTGCCGTCGGTGCCATCCGCCCCCCGCACCCACCCGGGAGAGATCGTGGCCCTGAGCCTGAGCCTGCGTGACGACGCCGACGCGCTGCTGGACCGGGATCCGCTGGCGCTGCTCGTCGGCATGGTGCTGGACCAGCAGATTCCGCTGGAGCGGGCATTCTCCAGCCCCTTCGAGCTGACCCAGCGGCTGGGGCACGACCTCGACGCCCGCGAGCTCGCGGAGTTCGACCCGGAGGCACTGGCCGCCGTGTTCGGGCAGGCACCGGCGCTGCACCGGTTCCCGAAGTCGATGGCCGGGCGGGTGCAGGAGGTCTGCCGGGCGCTGGTGGAGCGCTACGACGGCGACGTGACCGGCCTGTGGGCGGACGTGCCGGACGGCGCCTCCCTGCTCAAGCGGCTCAAGGCGCTCCCCGGCTTCGGCGAGCAGAAGGCGAAGATCTTCCTGGCGCTGCTGGGCAAGCAGCGCGGCGTCACACCGCCGGGCTGGCGCGAGGCCGCCGGCGTATACGGCGAGGAGGGCTCGTACCGGTCCGTCGCGGACATCGTCGACGAGCAGAGCCTCGGCAAGGTGCGGGCCTACAAGCAGGAGATGAAGGCCGCGGCGAAGGCCAAGGGCTGAACCGTGTCCCTCACAGCCCGTGCCGGGGCCCGACTGGGAGTAGGGTGCTTGTGGCGGGAGGTGGTGTCGAGATGAGTCCGGATCCGGACGACACCCCAGTCCTGATCACCGATGCGGCCCGGTCCTACGAGGACGAGTTCGCGACGCGCAAGCGGCGGTACACGATCATGATGTCGCTGCGCGTGCCGTGCCTGGTGCTCGCGGCGGTTTTCTACCACACGCCATGGCTCGCGGCGAGCTTGATCATCTTGTCCATCCCGCTGCCCTGGATGGCGGTGCTCATCGCGAACGACCGGCTGCCGATCAAGGCGTCGAAGTTCAAGCGGTACCGGGACGAGAGCGATGACAGGGCGCTGGAGGCGGCGGCCAAGCAGCTGGAGGCCAAGGAGCACCCGATCATCGAGTCCTGACCCCTGGCCGGGACACCCCGCTCAGCCGGTCCGGATCGAGTCCCGGATGCTCGCGAGCGCGCCCGCGACCTGCGCGGCCAGCTCGGCGTTGGCCCGGACCAGGGCGATGTTGCACGCCAGGCTCGCCCCGCCGGTGGCGGTGTGGAAGTAGTCCAGCAGCATCGGGGTGACGTCCCGACCCCGCACCCCACGCTGCTCGGCGAGCGCGAGTGCCTCGCCGAGTACCCGGTCGTGCAGCCCGGCGTCCAGCTCGTCGGCCGCCGGGACCGGGTTGGCCGCCACGAGGCCGGACGTCGAGCCCAGTGCCCAGTGCGCGGCGGCGATCTCGGCCAGCGCCACCGCATCGTCCACCCGCCACGGGGTGGGGCGGCCGGACTCGCGCCGGTAGAAGCCCGGGAACGCGTCCGTGCCGAAACCCAGCACCGGCACAGACAGCGTCTCGAGCTGTTCCAGCGTGGCCGGCACGTCCAGCAGCGACTTCACCCCTGAGCAGACCACCAGCACCGGCGTCGTGGCCAGCGTGGCCAGGTCCGCCGAGATGTCCCAGCTGTCCCGGGCGCCCCGGTGCACGCCGCCCAGCCCGCCGGTGGCGAACACCGCGATGCCGGCCATCCGGGCGAGCAGGCAGGTGGACGCGACCGTCGTGGCCCCGTCCAGGCGGAGCCCGAGCGCCACCCCGAGGTCCCGGCCCGAGAGCTTGGCCAGCCCGCCGGCGCACACCCGGTCCAGCTCGCTGGGATTCAGGCCGACCACCGCCGTGCCGTCCAGCACCGCGATCGTGGCCGGCACCGCGCCACCCGCCCTGACCAGCTCCTCCAGCTCGGCGGCGACCTGCCGGTTGTCCGGGGCCGGCAGGCCGTGCGCGAGCAGGGTGCTCTCCAGCGCGACGACCGGGCGACCCTCGGCGACCGCGTCGGCCACCTCCGGGGCGACCCGTACCGCGTCGGACATGTGACTCCTCATGTGGTGTGCGGCATCATGGGCGGGTGAGCACTTCGACTCAGACGCTGCCCGAGGTCGACACCCGCCCGGAGGGCACAGACTCTACGGGTGACGACGACCCGAAGATGTTCCACTACGTCCGCAAGGAGAAGATCGCGGAGAGCGCGGTCCTCGGCAACATGGTCGTCGCGCTGTGCGGGGAGACCTTCCCGGTCACCCGCGCGCCGAAGCCCGGCTCGCCGGTCTGCCCGGACTGCAAGAAGATCTACGAGTCGATGCCGGCGGGCGGGGACTCCTAGGACGCTGTCGCCTGGTCGGTGATCGGTTGCCGGCCGGGCGTATCCCTCGATCGGGTGATCACGGATCGCTCGTCGGGGTGATCGCCCGCGTTTGCAATCGCACACGATCCAGCCCGTTCGGCCCCGGGCCGCCCGGCTGACCGTGTTCGCTGGGCGCCATGACGTGGCCTGGGCAGCGAGCTGGGTTCCGCCTCGGTGGGCCGCCGCGCCCCGAGCGGGGCGACCTGGCGCGCAAGGCGGTCGTGGTCGGGGCGGTGCTGGCCGTCGCTGTGGTGCTCTTCGCGACGCTCACCGTGGTGGTCGGCCCTTCGAGCGGGCACGGCCCCGGCGGGCTGTCGTCCTTCCTCGGCTCCGCGCCCGCCAAGAAGGGCTCCAGCAGCAAGAAGGACAAGAAGGACAAAAAGGACTCCAACTCGGGGGACTCGGACTCCGGTGACTCGGACAAGGGGTCCGACTCCGGCGACTCGGACTCGGGTGACTCGGACTCGAGTGACTCGGACTCGAGTGGCTCGGACAAGGGTTCTGGCTCGAAGGGCGCGGACTCGAAGGGCGGGAACTCGCAGGACGGCAACTCCGACAAGGGCGGGGACTCCGGGGACTCGGAGTCGGGCGACTCCGGGGGGTCGGACGGTGGCTTCTCGGGGTCGAGTGGGTCCGGTGGGTCCGGTGGAGGCTCGTCCGGAGGTGGCTCCGGCAGCGGCTGGAGCGGCGGGTCGGGCGGCGGGTCGGGCGGCGGGTCGGGCGGCAGCGTGGGGCCGACCGGGATGGCGAGTCCCGGCGCGGCGCCCGGCGACGGGTCGGGCGGTGGCGGCGGCGCGGGTTCGTCGGACGGTGGTGCGGGCCCGGGGGGCGGCGGCCAGGGTGGAGCTGCGGCCAGCGGGTACGGCGGTGGTGCGGGTTCCGGCGGGTTCGGCCAGTCGGGCGGCGGGGAGCGAGCCACGGTCCCCAGCGGGAACGGCATGACCCAGGTCAACTGCTCCAAGGTGGTCACCAGCCCGGCCGCGCTCCAGGCGGCACTGGCGACGGCCAACCCCAACGACGTGATCTGCGTCCGCAACGGTGCCGGCCAGGGTGGCGGCGCGAGCTCCGGTTTCAACGGGGCGAACAACGCCAGCGGCTCCGGCGGTTCCAACAGCTCCGGCGGTTCCAATAGCTCCGGCGGTTCGGGTGGGTCCGGCAGCTCCGGCGGTGGCGGCTGGAACGCCAGCGGCGGTGGGTCGGGCGAAGGCGGCGGGTCCGGTGGCTCGGGTGGCGGTTCCGGCGGCTCACGCGGCGGCTCGGGCGGTGCAGGCAACTGGTCGGGCGGGGGAGACCGGAGCGGGGCCTCGGCGTCCGCGTCGTCCTTCTCCCCGGGTGGCAGCAAGCAGCTGCACATCTGGCTGACCGGGTACTCCTGGCAGGACAACACACCGCCCGGGTCCTCGACCGTGAGCCACCCGGTGCTCCACCACGAGGCTGGCGGCACCGGCACCTACGACGACCCGATCACCGTCGCCGTGCCCGGCCAGGGTGGCGGGATCTGGAAGGCCGGCGCCCGGTTCTACCTGCCGACGGTCAAGCGCTACGTGATCGTCGAGGACACCGGGGCCAGCGAGCCGCCGTCCGGGCAGGACGGTCACCTGGACATGTGGATCGGCGGCCAGGGTGGCACCCGGTCGGCCACCGACGCCTGCATGGACAAGATCACCGGTACCAACGTGCCCGCCCAGCTCAACCCGCCAGCAGGCCTTCCCGTGATCCAGGGGCCGGTCTACGGCAACGGCGGCTGCAACGTACCCGGCGAGAACCGGGGCTGAGCCCGGGGTGATCCCGGACCGGACCGGGCCTGGACCGGGGTCAGCCGCGCGGGGTCTCCGAGCCGGAAGCCATCCGGTCCGGCTCGGTCGCCTGCTGGTCGCCGGCCCGCTGCTCGGCGGCCGCCTCCTCGGCGGCCTGGTGCGCCGCCTCCCGCTCGTGCGCCGCCCTGTCGTGCTCCGCGCGGGTTCGCGGCGAGCCGGGCTGCGACCTGGGCCTGGTCGGCGTGGCACGGGCCATGCGGTAGGCGGGAGGGCTGGGCGCGGCTTCCCGCTCGATGCCCAGCGACTCGGCCAGCTGGCGCACGCCGAGGAACCGCTGGATCCGTCGCCTGCGCTGGTGCGGGTGCACCGGCCAGAGCTCCTGCATGGCGTTGTTCAGCTGCGCGCCGAGCACAACGGCGAACCCGATCAGGAAGGCGAACAGCAGGAACGCGATCGGGGTCGCCAGCGCGCCGTACGTGTACCCGGTGCTGCTGATACCCGCGATGTAGATCCGCAGCCCGAGTGCCGAGATGGCGAACACGAACATCGCCAGCACCGCGCCGGGCAGCAGCCGGTGCCACGGCAGGCTGCGCGGCAGCGCGACCTTGTACAGCGTGGTCAGCCCCACCACGATCACCACGACGACCGCCGGGTAGTAGAACGTGTTGATCAGGCCGAGCACCGTCGGCGTCCATGAGTCGGGCAGTACCCGCTCCAGCAGCTCGGGGCTCAGCGCGAGCAGCGGCAATGTGACAACCGACACGATCAGCGCGATCAGGTAGATGAGCAGCGCAAAGATCCGCTGCCATGCCGGGTGCCGGACGCTGTACTGCTCGTGCGCAAAGGTGATCGAGTCCACCAGCGAGGAGATCGCCGAGGAGCCGGCGAACAGGGCGATCGGGAAGCCGAGCGAGACGATGTCGGCGCGGCCCCGGTTCAGGATGTCGGACACCGTCGGTGCGATGAACTGGCCGACGACCTCCTGGTTGAAGATCGTGCCGGCGAACCGGATGATGCCGTGCTGGACCGACACCAGGGACCCCGGCCCGATCCAGGCCGCCACGTACCCCATCGAACCCAGCAGCCCCAGCAGCAGCGGCGGTAGTGACAGGGTCTCCCAGTAGGCCGCCTGGGCGGCCATGGCGAAGATGCCGTCGTCCCAGGCCTTGGAGAGCGTGCGGCCGGCCAGCCTGCGCGCGGGCGAGCCGGTGACCGGCACAGCCGCGACCGCGGCCTCGCCGTCCTCCGGTGAGTTCGATTGCGTTCTCATCGCATCCCAAGTGTGCGGCACTGGGACGGGTTCCGGGAATTCCAGGCCGGCGACTCGCCGGCCCGGGTGCCCGATGCGGTGGCCCGGCCGGCAACTAAACTGCCAAGGCCCTCGCGGCCTCGCGGCGTGACTGTGCCGCCGCGTCCGTCTGCGGGTCCCGTCCATCGAGGTGGTGGAGGGGTGGCACGAGGAGGGCGATTTCGCAGTGTCCCTGACGCGGCACCGTCGCTGCGTCCTGACGCGGTTGCCGTCCCACGAGGGGCGTCACCGCGGAGAGGAGTCGCGTGTCCGAGCTGGACTCTCGATCCCGGTTATCCGCAGCACGGTCGGCAGCACAGCCGGCGGCCCAGGCCGACGCGCCCGCTTCCGAGCCCTCCGCCGGGCGGGCCGGACCGGGGCTGCGGAGTTGGCAGCGCCGGGCGCTGGCGCGCTACCTGGCGGCCGCGCCGAGGGACTTCCTGGCGGCGGCCACCCCCGGCGCCGGCAAGACGACCTTCGGCCTGCGGATCGCCGCCGAGCTGATGGCCGACCGGACGATCGCGGGCATCACGGTGGTGACGCCGACCGAGCACCTGAAGTACCAGTGGGCGGAGGCGGCCGGGCGGGTCGGCATCGCACTGGACCCCGAGTTCCGCAACACCAGCGGCGCGACCTCGTCGGACTACCGGGGCGTGGTCGTCACGTACGCGCAGGTCGCCGCCCACCCGGTGCTGCACAGAGCGCGCACCGAGGCCCGGCGCACCCTGGTGATCCTGGACGAGGTGCACCACACGGGGGACGCGAAGTCGTGGGGTGACGCGATCCGGGAGGCGTTCGAGCCGGCTACCCGGCGGCTCGCGCTGACGGGTACCCCGTTCCGCAGCGACGACAGCCCGATCCCGTTCGTGACCTACGAGCCGGACGGCGAGGGCGTACTGCACAGCAAGGCCGACCACTCGTACGGCTACTCGGACGCCCTGCGCGACGGCGTGGTCCGGCCGGTCGTGTTCCTCGCCTACTCCGGGCAGGCCAGCTGGCGCAACAACGCGGGTGAGGAGTTCACCGCCCGCCTGGGCGAGCCGCTGACCGCCGAGCAGACCGCCAGGGCGTGGCGCACCGCGCTGGACCCGAACGGCGAGTGGATCGGCTCGGTGCTGGGCGCGGCGGACACCCGGCTGAACCAGCTGCGTGCCGGCGGGGTGCCCGACGCGGGTGCCCTCCTGATCGCCAGCGACCAGACCACGGCGCGGGCCTACGCCGCCCTGATCACCCAGCTGACCGGCAGCCCGCCGGTGCTGGTGCTCTCCGACGAGGCAGGCGCGTCGGCCCGGATCGCCGAGTTCGCCGCCTCGGACGCGCGCTGGCTGGTCGCGGTTCGGATGGTGAGTGAGGGCGTGGACGTGCCCCGGCTGGCTGTCGGCGTGTACGCGACCAGTGCCTCGACCCCGCTGTTCTTCGCCCAGGCCATCGGCCGGTTCGTCCGTGCCAGGAAGGCGGGGGAGACGGCCAGCGTGTTCCTCCCCAGCGTGCCGGCGCTGCTCGAGCTGGCGAGCGCGCTGGAGAAGCAGCGTGACCATGTGCTCGGCAAGCCGGACCGGCCCAAGGAGGGCTGGGACGACGAGCTGGTTGCCGACGCGCTGCGGCAGAAGGACGAGGAGGGCGAGGACGAGAAGGCGTTCACCTCGCTGGGTGCGGACGCCGAGCTGGACCAGGTGATCTTCGACGGTGCGTCGTTCGGCACCGCCGCGTTCGCGGGCTCCGACGAGGAGCAGGACTATCTGGGGCTGCCCGGGCTGCTGGAGCCGGACCAGGTGAGGGCGCTGCTGCAGCACCGCCAGCAGAACCAGCTCGCGGACCGCTCCGGCTCACCGCGGCAGCCGAAGGCAGAGTCGCAGGCGGCGAGCCAGACCGTCGTGGAGCGGCCGGTCTCGGTGCACCAGCGGCTGTCCGAGCTGCGCAGGGAGCTGAACACCCTGGTGGCGCTCGCCCACCACCGTACCGGCAAGCCGCACGGCGTGATCCACGGCGAGCTGCGCAGGTCCTGCGGTGGACCGCCGACCGCCATGGCCAGCGCCGACCAGCTCACCGAGCGCATCGCCGCCCTGCGCACCTGGCGTTCCTAGCCCGTGCACAGCCCGCACCCATCTTGCACCCGGATACACAGCGGGGCGGGGACCTTGTCAGGTCCCCGCCCCGTCGCGGGTGTCGGTGGAGTGCTGGTAGCTCAGGCGCCCGACTGCAGGTCGACTGACAGTTCACGAAGCTTGGCCTCGTGGGCTTTCGCGTGGTGACCACAGAAGAGAAGTTCGCCGCCGGATGGCAGCACTGCGCGTACCTTCGCGGCTGCCCCACAACGGTCGCAGCGATCGGCGGCGGTGAGCTCGGGCCGGACAAGTGTTCCTGGCATAGCTGCCTCCTCCGTCTCCGACACCGGTCCACCCGGTGCCCTCACGCGGGACTTCACCGCGCTACCGCGGTCCCGCCACTCTTCCAGACGTTCGGGCCCCCCGCACGTGTTCCCGGCCTAGACGCGATATCCGTCACGGTCATTTAGCGTGTCGGTTACACCACGGGGTGTGACTTGACTACACAAAGCATCATCCGTCTTCGCCCGTTGTTCAGGCAATCCGGCAACAGCGGTAACGAGGCGTGTCGAGCTGCTTCCTCTGGGTGAGCACCCTGGAGCCGTCGAGAAGGGCGTAATGAGCACGAAACTTTCTCAGGGTCTCGCGCGTGTTCCGGCCCCCGTGCTCTTCCTGCTCGGCGGTGGCTCGCAGTACGTCGGCGCGGCGCTCGCGGTGGGGCTGTTCCACGATCTCGGGCCGGCCGCGGTGGCCTGGCTGCGGATGTTCGGCGCCGCGCTCGTGCTGGTGGCGTGGCGGCGCCCGCCGGCGGCGGCCTGGCGCGGCAGGGCGGTGCTGCTGGCCGGCACGTTCGGGCTGGTCACGGGCCTGATGAACACGGCGTTCTACGAGGCCATCGACCGGCTCCCGCTGGGTACCGCTGTGGCGGTCGAGTTCTGCGGCCCGGTCGCGGTGGCGGCGCTGGCCTCCCGGGGCGCCCGCGACTGGGCCGCGCTCGCACTGGCGGGGCTGGGCGTCGTGCTGATCGCCGACGTGCAGTGGGCCGGCAGCGCCGCAGGGGTGCTCTGGGCGCTCGGCGCAGCGACGGCCTGGGCCGGTTACATCGTGCTCGCCAAGCGGGTCGCCCAGGGTGGCAACGGGCTGGACGGCCTTGCGGTCGGGTTCGCGGTGGGCGCGGTGCTGCTCGTGCCGCTGGCGATCGGCGTCGGGCCGGCCTGGGGGAGCCCCCGGGTGCTGCTGCTCGGGGTCGGTGTCGGCGTGCTGAGCAGCGTGCTGCCCTACGTGCTCGACCAGCTCGTGCTGCGCCGGATCGGCCGGGCCCGGTTCGCAGTGCTGCTGGCACTGCTGCCGGTCACCGCGACGCTGGTGGGGCTCGTGGCTCTCGGCCAGGTGCCGGGCTGGGCCGAGGCCGCCGGCATCCTCGCGGTGGTGGCCGCCGTGGCGCTGCGATCGCGCGACGGTGACCCGGAGCCGGCCGCTGAGCCGCCCCAGCGGCCCAGCGGCCCCGAGGAGCAGACCCAGCGGCCCCGGAAAGGCCTCTAGCTGACCGACTGGAGCGCGACGGCGGCCTGACGCAGGCTGTCCTCGTGGGCGCGGGCGTGGTGGCCGCAGAAGAGCAGCTCGCCACCGTTCGCCAGCACCGCCCGGACCTTGGCGCGGGCGCCGCAGCGGTCGCACCGCTCGGCGGCTTCGATGGGGAGGGTCCCGGCCAGGGACGCACTCTCGATGGCGGACATCGGCGTCTCCATTCTGTGGGGGAGCGTGTGCCAGGAAGATCGGAATCCGGCTACCCCTCGTTACCTGCCTCGGCGCCACGGAGCCACGTTCACCCGATGGGGATCGCCTGCAGGCACGCGAAAAGCACCGCGCTACGCCGACGTGGCCTGACCGGCCACCCGGCGTCGCTCGGTACCTCGCGGTGGTGCTTCGGTGCTCTGGTCGGGCGCTGTCGTCGCGTGTCTAGTCGAGGTAGTCGCGCAGCACCTGGGAGCGGGACGGGTGGCGAAGCTTCGACATCGTCTTGGACTCGATCTGCCGGATCCGCTCGCGGGTGACCCCGTAGACCTGGCCGATCTCGTCCAGGGTGCGCGGCTGGCCGTCGGTGAGGCCGAAGCGCAGGCGGACCACGCCGGCCTCCCGCTCGGACAGCGTGGCCAGCACGGACTGCAGCTGGTCCTGCAGCAGCGTGAACGACACGGCGTCCACGGCCACGACCGCTTCGCTATCCTCGATGAAGTCACCGAGCTGGCTGTCGCCCTCGTCGCCGATCGTCTGGTCCAGCGAGATGGGCTCGCGGGCGTACTGCTGGATCTCCAGAACCTTCTCCGGAGTGATGTCCATTTCCTTGGCGAGCTCTTCGGGAGTGGGCTCGCGGCCGAGGTCCTGCAACAGCTCACGCTGAATTCGGCCCAGCTTGTTGATGACCTCGACCATGTGCACCGGAATACGGATGGTGCGGGCCTGGTCGGCCATCGCGCGGGTAATGGCCTGGCGGATCCACCACGTCGCGTAGGTCGAGAACTTGTAGCCCTTGGTGTAGTCGAACTTCTCGACCGCGCGGATCAGGCCCAGGTTGCCTTCCTGGATCAGGTCCAGGAAGGCCATGCCGCGGCCGGTGTAGCGCTTGGCCAGCGAGACGACCAGCCGCAGGTTGGCCTCGAGCAGGTGGTTCTTGGCCCGCTCGCCGTCGCGGACGATCCAGTTCAGGTCGCGGCGCATCTGCGGGGACGCGGCCTTGCCGTTGTCGTCGGGCACCTTGCGCACCCGCTCAGCGGCGTAGAGGCCGGCCTCGATCCGCTTGGCGAGCTCGACCTCCTCCTCCGCGTTGAGCAGGGCGACCTTGCCGATCTGCTTGAGGTAGGCCCGGACCGAGTCCGCGGAGGCCGTCAGCTCGGCGTCCTTGCGGGCCTGCCGCAGCGCCTCCGACTCCTCCTCGTCCCAGACGAAGTCGCCCGACTTGCGGGCCGTCGGGGGCAGCCCCCTCGAGGTGCCGGCGGTCCCCCGGGTGGGCTCGACCTCGACCTCAGCGTCGTCGTCATCGTCGTCCGTCGCGGGGGCCGCTGCGACGGCCCCGGTCGGGGTCTCGTCCTCGGCGACGTCGAGCTCGACGTCGACCTCGACGTCGGTCAGGTCCTCGACGTCGGGGCTGGCGGCGTCGAGGTCGAGGTCCTCGCCATCGGCCAGCGCGCCCTCGTCGTCCGGCCCTCCCTTGGCCTTGGCCGGACCGGTCTTGCTGGCGCCGCGGGTCCGGGTCGCCGTCTTGGTGGCGGCCCCTGTGCCGCGGCGCGTGCGTCGCGCGGGGGCCGCCGTGCCGTCGACGGTCATGTCCGGTTTGGTTGCGGGTTCTACGGCTGCCACAGGGGCCCTTTCGCGACGTGTACGGCTTGGCGAGTGACATTCCGAACTAGGCCGGTTGCCCTCAGCTCTGCGGGTGCCCGTCGAGCCGGGTAGGCCGATTGGCCGGTGCGTTCCGGCGCGGGCACTCGACATTGTAACGAGCCTCTGGCCGGGTGTGCTGGCCTCGGGCATCCGCGCGTTGGGCGAATGTTTTCCAGATCCTCGTCGAGACCTCCGTGCAGGCCCGGTGGAAGCGCGGAATGTGCTCGAATAGCGGCATGGATGGTGCGGTGGGGGAGCCCGATCCGGAGCAGCTGCGCGGCGTCGCGGTGCGCGTGGCGGAAGAGGCGGCGCAGGTCGCGGCAGGGTTGCGGGCCGGAGCCATCAGCCAGGTGCGCACCAAGTCGTCGGCCACCGACCCGGTCACCGAGGCGGACACCGCCACCGAGGAACTGTTGCGCCGAAGACTCGCCGAGCTGCGCCCGGCGGACGCCGTGCTCGGCGAGGAGGCCGGCCTGGAGTCCGACGGGCAGGGAGTTGTGCCCGGTCAGCTGTGCTGGCTGGTCGACCCGATCGACGGCACGGTCAACTACCTGTACGGGTTGCCCTGGTACGCCGTGTCGGTCGCGGTGGCCAGGGACGGCGTCGCGCTGGCCGGCGCGGTCGTCGAGCCGGCTTCCGGGCGGGTGTGGAGCGCGTCGGAGGGCGGTGGCGCGAGCCTGGACGGCCGGCCGCTGCGGGCCTCCTCGGCGAGCCGGCTCGACCTGTCGCTGATCGGCACGGGGTTCAGCTACGCGCCCGCCCGCCGCGCGCGCCAGGGGCTGCTGGCCGGCACGCTGCTGGCCAGGGTGCGCGACATCCGGCGGGCGGGTGCGGCCTCGCTCGACCTGTGCGCGGTCGCCGCCGGCTGGCTCGACGGCTACTACGAGCACGCGATCAACCCGTGGGACTGGGCGGCCGGTGCACTGATCGCCAGGGAGGCCGGCGCACTCGTCTACCCGCCCGACCCGGCGGCCCCGTACGGCGACGCCATCGTGGCCGCCGCGCCCGGTATCCAGGCCGAGCTGGCCGGCGCGCTGGTCGAGCTCGGTGGCGCCGCGATCTAGCAGGGCACCTCGCGGGCCCGCGTGAGCAGGTCCGGGTCGGCGGTCGGGGCGGCCGCCGCGTCGCCGGTGTCGGTCTGCCCGGCGGGGCCGCCCAGCTGGTCCAGCGCGTCGCGGGCGGCCTTGGTGGGGTTGACCTCGCCGAACGAGGTACCGATCGCCACGTCCACCGAGTCGTCGGTGCGGTTGTCGCCGACCAGTGACACGCACGGCAGCACCAGGCTCACCGTGCGTGCCGCCGCGGCACCGTTCGGGCCGAACCGCAGGCTGCCCCGGCAGGCCAGGTTGCCGTCCGGGTAGTAAGGGTCGTTCGTGGGGTCCGCCGCCTCGGTGAAGCCCAGCTCGCCGAGCTGGCTCGCGACCAGGTTCGCCTGGCCCCGCTGCCCGCCGCCGTTGAGCACCCGGATCCGGACCGCGTTCGGCGGGGCCGGGGCCACGTCGTCCAGCGCGTTGGCGGGGCGGGTCTCGCCGATGGCGGGCTGGCCGGCCGGCGCCGCCGCCGGTGGCGGGCAGACGCTGCCGGTCGGGCCGGTGGAGGCCTTGCTCAGCACGACCGACCAGGTCACCGCCACGATCACGGCGAGCACGCCGACCAGCACGGTCACCGGGCGGGCGGTGCGCCGCTGGTACGCCCGACCGGACTGGCCCCGGCGGGCGCCGGTCACGTGAGTCCCTCGCCGAGCAGATGCCGGCCCAGCGCGACCAGCGGCGGCACCCCGTGCGCGATGCCATTGGCCACCTCGGCGGGCATCGCACCGGCGCTGGCCCTGGCCAGGATCCCGGCCAGCACGACGGCGAGCTTGAACGCGCCGAAGGCGGCGTACCAGGGCAGCTGGTCCAGTTCGAGGCCGGTGCCGGCCGCGTAGCGCTCGGTCAGCTCGCGGCGGTTCGAGAAGCCGGGGTGCTGGCTCGGGCTCGGCATCAGCTGGGCGCGCCGCCAGACGGGCGGGTCGTCCGGCCCGCTCCAGTAGATCATCAACAGCCCGAGGTCGGCCAGCGGGTCGCCCAGGGTGGACATCTCCCAGTCCAGGACCGCGCGCACCGTGCCGGGATCGCTCCGGTCGTACATCAGGTTGTCCAGCCGGTAGTCGCCGTGCACGATCGTGTCCCGTTGCGCGGGCGGCAGGGTGGCGGCGAGCTCCTCGGACAGCATCGTCAGCTCGTCGGCGGTGCGCGAGTCCGCGCCGCTGCCCTCGCGCCAGGTGTCCCACTGGGTGCTCCAGCGCCGCACCTGGCGGGCCATGAAGCCGTCCGGGCGGCCGAAGTCGGCCAGGCCCACCTCGGCGGGGTCCAGCCGGTGCAGCTCGACCAGCACGTCGATCAGGGCCTCGCCGGCGCGGCGCCGGTCCGTCCGGCCGCTCCAGCTCGCCGGGGGCTCGCCGACCGGCACGATCCCGTCGACCAGCTCCATCACGTAGCAGGGCGCGTCCACCGGGTTGGCGGGGTCGCCGGGGTCGCCACCGGCCGAGCTGGCCAGCACAGCGGGCACCGGGACGTCCGTGCCGGCGAGCGCGCTGAGCACCCGCTGCTCGCGGCCCATGTCGTGCGCGGTGGCGGCCACCGAGCCCAGCGGCGGGCGCCGTAGCACCACCGCGCCGGCCGCGCTGCTCACTCGATAGGTGAGGTTTGAGCGGCCATGTCCGATGCTGGTCAGCGTGCAGTCCCGCCACCGGGAGTCGCCCAGCTGCCCGGCCAGCCATGGCCCCACCCGACCGGGTTCCGCACCCTTCGGGCTGGTGGTCGCGGGGGTCGCCTGGTCAGGGGGCGTCTGCGTCACGACCAGCACCCTAATGCGGACCGTGGCGAAGCTCGCGCGACGCGCGCCGATTGCGGTGGTCCAACAAGGCGTGAGCTGGGCTATCCTCTCGCCGCCGACGACGACGTACCCCGGGGGGACGGCGTCCGGACGGCGGCGGAGTGACCCGTCTCAGGGTGAGACGCGAGTCACTCCATTGCTGGGCACAAATGCTGGAGCTGGGACGTTGTGCTGCGGCACGACATATGACTGAGTTGTTGAGGGTGGGAGCAATGGCGACCGACTACGACGCACCGCGCCGCAACGAGACCGATGACATGGCGGAGGACTCCCTCGAGGAGTTGAAGGCGCGTCGGAACGAGGCGCAGTCCGCGGTGGTGGATGTGGACGAGTCGGACACGGCGGAGAGCTTCGAGCTCCCCGGCGCCGACTTGTCCGGTGAAGAGCTGACGGTGAAGGTGCTGCCCAAGCAGGCTGACGAGTTCACCTGCTCGAGCTGTTTCCTGGTTCATCACCGCAGCAGGTTGGCCGCGCACCACAACGGCCAGCCCATCTGCCGGGACTGTGCCTGATCCGAGGATCGTGCCTGATCCGACCGCGTGCCCGAGCCGGCGGCCAGTAGTGGCGCCCGGCCGGCACGCGGCCAGTGGGCAGGGGCTTAGAACGGCTTGACCGCCCCGGCCGGGAGTGTCCGGTCAGTGCGGGCGTGCGCTCCGGAGGCACTCGAGCAGTGCCTCCGGGCGGCGCACGCTGAAGATCCAGTACGGGGTCGGGTCCCCGGGATCGTTCAGCTCGATACGCATCGCCGGCCCGACCCACGGGCGGTGCAGCACGAAGGCGGTCAGGTCCAGCTCGGGACCGAGCACCGCTTGCTTGTCCGCCGGCGCGACCGCGACCGCCCCGGCGATGAAGCGGGTCGGCAGGCTGGCCGGCCCGACGCGCAGCAGTTCCTCGCCGTCCTGACTCTCAGCGAGCGTCACGCGTTGGCGGCCGAGCCGCACCAGAGCAAGCGCGGCCAGCGGCACCAAGATCACCACAGGTACCCACTCCGGTACCTCGGGGTGGCCGAGGCGCACCGAGATCTCGATCAGGCCGATGACGACGGCGGCCAGCGGCCACCACCACCACGGCACCGACAACCGTTCGTCGAACCGCACCGCGCCGGAGGGCGCAGGCGTTGTTGCGTGGCGGCGGACGATCACCTGGGTCAGGGTAATCTCGCCCGCCATGGGTGCCGGCAGGGGTGTTGAGGACGGCGTGCGGGTCCGGCTGACCCGGCTGGACCCGGGCGTGCCGATCCCCGCGTACGCACACCCCGGCGACGCCGGCGCCGACCTGGTCACGGTGATGGACGTGGAGCTGGGCCCCGGCGAGCGCGCGCTGGTCGGCACCGGTATCTCGATCGCCCTGCCACTGGGTTTCGCGGCGTTCGTGCACCCCCGCTCCGGGCTGGCCGCGCGGTCAGGGCTGTCCGTGGTGAACACGCCGGGCACCGTGGACGCCGGCTACCGTGGCGAGATCAAGGTCTGTCTGATCAACCACGACCCCCGCGAGACCATCCGGCTGCGCCGGGGCGACCGCATCGCCCAGCTCATCGTGCAGCGCGTTGAACGGGCGGTGTTCGAGGAGGTCAGCGAGCTGCCGGCCTCCGTGCGCGGCGACGGCGGCCACGGTTCGACCGGCGTCGGCTCGGCCCTCGGTACCGCGCCGGACGTGGTGCCCGGCACTGTCGTGGGTCCCGTGCCGGTGGCAGTGGACTCGTCGGCCGGGGGGCCGAGCGGTGGTGGTCGGTAGGTGTTCGGCCGAGGCAGCGAAGAAGTAGCGGACGTCGAGGAAATACCGTCCATCGAACCGAGACGACCGGTCGGCGCATGGCTGGTCAACAACCGGCGCAGTGGCGCGGGGCCCTTCGACGTCGACGACCCCGACGGGTTCGACATCGAGGGCGGCCTGGACTTCGGTTCGCTGCGGGTGCCGATGCCGGCCAGGGCACAGCTGCAGGTTGAGCACGGCTCCGGTGAGCTGCTGCGCGCGGTGCACGTCCTGGTGCCCGCCGGCCGGGTCAGCCTGAGCGCGCTGGCCGCACCCCGGTCCAGCCCGCTGTGGCGCGACCTCGCCGACGAGATCGCCCAGTCGCTCGCCAAGGACGGCGCCCGCGTCTGGGCGGAGTGGGGCAGCTGGGGCCGCGAGGTTTTGGCCGGCTCCAAGGGCGCGCTGTCCCGGTTCATCGGCGTGGACGGGCCGAGGTGGATGCTCTACGGCGTCGCCACCGGGCCGGCCGACGATGCCGACGAGCTGGTCGAGACCCTGCGCGAGATGATCAAGAAAACGGTCGTCACCCGGGGGCCGGACCCACTGCCGGTCAAGACCGTGCTCCCGCTGCGGCTGCCCGAGCACCTCGAGGAGCGCGTCGAGCAGGCCAGGGAGCAGTCGGCGCGGATGTCCGGCGGGGAGGCCGTCGGGGACGCTGTGGTGCCGGTGGGCCCGACCGGCCTCGCCGAGGAGCCCGACGCGGATCCCGGGCCGTTCCCGGTCGAGCCGTACGCCGAGCCGTTCGCGCCGCCGCGCCCGGTCGAGCCGGCCCCCGGCATGCAGCCGGCGGCCGCCGCCGCGTTCCCCGCGCCGCTGGCCCCGGTGCGGCCCGTCGCCGCGCCGCCGCCTCCCGGGTACGGCGCCGCTGCACAGCAGCCTGGGTGGGGTTCGACCGGCGAGCGGCCCGTCGGGGCTGCGGCTGGTCGGGTTCCGGCCGGTCCGGCGCGGATCGACAACCCGGGCCAGCCGACCGGTCCGCGCGGGGCCCCGTCCCACCCCGCCGCCGCGCACACGGGGGTCCACCCGGCCGGTCCGGCCTCGGCGCCGCCCCGGCACCCCAGCAGCCCGCCCGGCTCGTTGCACCCGAGCACTCCACCGGGTTCGTTGCACCCGTCGATCGGGATGCGGCCGGCAGGTCCGGCCGGCTACCCGGATGCGGGCGGCTGGCCGTCTCGGACGGCGCCGCCGCCCGCCGGGTCTCCCACCGGCGCGCTGAGACAGTCCGCGGCGCACCCTGACGGAATCCGCGACTCGCGGGGGTTGGACCCGCGCGGGGACCGCCGGCGCGGGCTGCCTCCGGTGCCGACCACCGCTGAGCTGGACACGAACGGCTTCCAGCGGCCCGGGGTGGAGGCGACATGGTCGCTGGCGAAGCCGGTGGTCAGCGCCGACCAGGTGGCGCAGCAGCCGGCCTGGGCGCTGCTCAGCGACGCGCCGACGTTCTGGCCGCACCCGACGCCACCGCGCGGTACCCGGGTGCCCGAGCCGCCCGACCGGGCCGCCCTCGATGACGCCGGGGGACACCGCGGCCGGCCCGGCGGGCCGGTACCGCCGTACGTCGCCGGCGCGCCCGCGTACCCGGCCGGCTCCGCGCCGTCCCAGCCGGTGGCCCCGCAGCCCGGTGGGCCCTCGTACCCGGCGGGGCAGCAGCTCTCGACCGGGCCGCGGCGCTCAGGCGGGCCGCAGCATTCGGGCGCGCAGCCGTACTCGGACGGCCAGCAGGGGTACCCGGGCGGACAGCGGTACTCGGGTGGGCAGCCGTCGGGGCCGCACCGGCGCCCCTCGGTGCCTGACCCGGCCAGCCAGCATCGGTCGGCCGGGTACCC
>DATAYB010000273.1:0-2202 GCA_036272795.1 Pseudonocardia sp. | reverse complement strand
CACCTGCGCGAACCGGGCGGGGAGGACGCGGAGACCATCGAGACGGGCTCGGCGGCCGCCGCGCTGGGCGGGTTCACCGCCGTGTTCGCGATGCCGAACACCGACCCGGTCGCCGACAACGCGGTGATCGTGGAGCACGTCCGGCGCCGGGGCGACGAGGTCGGCCTGGTGGACGTGCACCCGGTGGGCGCGGTCACCGTCGGGTTGGCCGGCGAGCGGCTGGCGGAGCTGGGCACGATGGCGTCCAGCGCGGCCGGCGTGCGGATGTTCTCCGACGACGGGCACTGCGTGCACGACCCGCTGCTCATGCGCCGCGCGCTGGAGTACGCCACCGCGCTGGACGTGGTGATCGCGCAGCACGCCGAGGACCCGAGGATGACCACCGGCGCGCAGGCGCACGAGGGCGCGGTGGCCGCGCGGCTCGGGCTGGCCGGCTGGCCGGCGGCGGCCGAGGAGACCATCGTGGCCCGCGACTGCGCACTCGCCAGGGACGCCGGCGCCGCGCTGCACGTCTGCCACGTGTCGTCGGCGCGCACGGTCGACGTGCTGCGGGCGGCGAAGGCGGCCGGCGTACGGGTCAGCGCCGAGGTCACGCCGCACCACCTGCTGCTCACCGACGCCGCGCTGACCAGCTACGACCCGGTGAACAAGGTCAACCCGCCGCTGCGCACGGGGGCCGACACGGCGGCGATGCGCCAGGCACTGGCCGACGGCGTGCTCGACTGCGTCGCCACCGACCACGCCCCGCACCCCGCCCAGGCGAAGGACTGCGAGTGGGCGGCGGCCCGGCCGGGCATGCTGGGGCTGCAGACGGCGCTGTCGGTACTGGTGCACACCATGGTCGAGCCGGGCCTGCTGAACTGGCGCGGCGTGGCCAGGGTGCTGTCGGAGCGTCCGGCCGAGATCGTCGGGCTGCCGGACCACGGCCGCCCGATCGCCGTCGGCGAGCCGGCGACGCTGACGCTGGTGGACCCGGACGCGCAGTGGACCGTGCGCGGCGCCAAGCTCGCCAGCCTGGCCAGCAACACCCCCTACGAGGGCATGAGACTGCCCGCCCAGGTCGTGGCCACCGTGCTGCGCGGGCGGGTCACCGCGCGGGACGGAGACATACGGAAATGAGCGGCGACACGGCCGTGCTGGTACTCGAGGACGGCCGGGTGTTCACCGGTACGCCCTACGGGGCCGTCGGCGCCACGCTCGGCGAAGCGGTGTTCACCACCGGCATGACCGGCTACCAGGAGACCTTGACCGACCCGTCCTACCGCCGCCAGATCGTGGTGCAGACCGCGCCGCAGATCGGCAACACCGGCTGGAACTCCGAGGACAACGAGTCGAGCCGGATCTGGGTGGCCGGCTACGCGGTGCGCGACCCCGCGAGGGTGCCGTCCAACTGGCGCTCCGAGCAGACCCTCGAGCACGAGCTCAGCGAGCAGGGCGTGGTCGGCATCGCCGGCATCGACACCCGCGCGCTGGTCCGCCACCTGCGCGAGCTCGGCGCGATGCGGGCCGGGGTGTTCTCCGGCGACGAGATCGGGGAGACCGGTGAGCTGGTCGAGCGCGTGCGCCAGAGCCCGCCGATGGAGGGCGCCGACCTGACCGGCGAGGTGACCACGCCGACCCGGTACGTGGTGCCGGCGGCCGGGGCCAAGCGCTTCACCGTGGCCGCGCCCGACCTCGGCATCAAGTCGAACACGCCCCGGATGATGGCCGCGCGGGGCATCGAGACCCACGTGCTGC
Source organism: Pseudonocardia sp. (assembly GCA_036272795.1). Taxonomy (GTDB): domain Bacteria; phylum Actinomycetota; class Actinomycetes; order Mycobacteriales; family Pseudonocardiaceae; genus Pseudonocardia. Next base: position 465 of record DATAYB010000273.1, on the reverse strand, counting down.
CGGCCACCACGACCTTGGCCGAGATCCTGGAGCTGGGCGCCGACGGGGTGTTCCTGTCCAACGGCCCCGGCGACCCGGCCACCGCCGACGCCGTCGTCGAGCTCACCAGGCAGGTGCTGGACCGGAAGCTGCCGCTGTTCGGCATCTGCTTCGGCAACCAGATCCTCGGCCGCGCGCTGGGCAGGGGCACGTACAAGATGCGCTACGGCCACCGGGGCATCAACGTGCCGGTCATCGACCACACCGGTGGCACCGTGGCGATCACCGCGCAGAACCACGGGTTTGCCCTGGAGGGTGAGCCGGGGGAGCGGTTCGACTCGCCGTTCGGCCGCGCCGAGGTGAGCCACAGCTGCCCGAACGACGGCACCGTCGAGGGCGTCCGCGCGCTGGACGTACCGGCGTTCAGCGTCCAGTACCACCCGGAGGCGGCGGCCGGCCCGCACGACGCGGCCTACCTGTTCGACC
>DATAYB010000272.1:0-2610 GCA_036272795.1 Pseudonocardia sp. | reverse complement strand
AGGAGTTCCCGATGACGGTCACCGGCAAGGTCCGCAAGGTCGAGATGCGGGCCCGTTCTGTGGACCTGCTGGGGCTGTCCGCCGCCGCGCAAACCAGACACGCCTAGCGCGGCGGTTGCGTGCCGGCCAGATGGACGCCGGTTGACCATCAGGTGGAGCGCCGTCCCCCGGCTCGAACTCGGGGGGCACGCTCGAGTGGTTCATAAGGACTTACATAAGTTGGGTGTCGGACCCCTGCCGGACGCTAGGCTGGGGTTTGGCGCGGCCCGACGTCGCTCGGGGCGCGTTCGTTTTATGTATCAGCAAGGGACGGGTGAGCAGGGTGCCGACCGGCAGGGTCAAGTGGTACGACGCTGAGAAGGGCTTCGGCTTTCTCTCCCAAGACGGGGGCCAGGACGTCTACGTCCGCAAGGCTGCGCTGCCCGCCGGCGTGGAGGGGCTCAAGTCCGGCCAGCGCGTCGAGTTCGGGATGGCCGAGGGCCGGCGCGGCCCGCAGGCCCTCTCCGTCCGGTTGGTGGACACGCCGCCGTCCGTGGTCGAGGCGCGCCGGCGCCCAGCCGAGGAGCTGCACGGCCTGATCGAGGACATGATCAAGCTGCTGGAGATGAAGGTGCAGCCCGACCTGCGCCGCGGCCGCTACCCCGACCGGCGTTCCTCGAAGCTGGCCGCCGAGGTCGTCCGCGCTGTAGCGAGGGACCTGGACGGCTGACCCCGGTCCGGAGCTTGCTGGGTCGCGAGCCTGAGCCGATCTCGAGCTCAGCCTGGCGGAGCTGAGCGTGAGCCGATCGAGCCCGGCCTGAGGGCGGGCCGAGTCGCGTGGCCCGTGGCGTTGCGCAGAGGTCTCGGAAGCTGTCGAGTGTCGAACGGTCGCCGGTCGTCCGAGACCGGTTAGCCTGCGCTGGCAGGTCCGTCGAGCCTCGGGGGTGCCGTGGTGCGCGAACCCCGGCGCCCGCCGGACGACGAGATGCCGACGGTCGCGATCCCGGTCGAGGAACTGCTCGCCCGGTTTCGCGCGGAACGTGCCGGGCCGCCGGGCACGCCACCACCTGAGCCGAGGCAACCCGCGCAGCACCGCAGGCCCGATGACTCCGGTGGCGAGTCCGCCGACGACTTTGCCGGCGGGCCGCCGTCCGGCCGGCTGTCGGGTCCGGACCTGTCGGAACCTCAACCCGACCGGTCGAAGTCCGAGCCCGACCGGTCGGGGCCGGTGCGGCGCGCGGCGTACCGCCCGCTGTCCGGCCCACGGCTGCCGGGCCGAGGGCCCTCGGCGTCGTGGGATTCGCCGAACCCGTACCTGTCGGCGGGACCCCGACCGCCGTCGGACCCTCTGCCGCCGTCGGTGGATCACGCGCCGTCGGTGGATCACCCGTCGGTGGGCCGGCAGCCGTCGGTAAGCCGGCAGCCGTCGGTGGATCACCCGTCGGTCGGCCGGCAGCCGTCGGTGAGCCGACCGGCTGGGCGGCAACCGTCCTCAGGCCGGCAGTTGTCGGTGGGCCGGCAGTTGTCGATGGCGGCGCAGCCGCCGCTGGTAGGGGAGTCGCAGTTGGGCGGGCGACCGTCGCAGCCGCTGGTGGGCGAGCCGCCGCTCGGGGGCGAGCCGGACAGCGTGCCGGAGCCCCGGTCGCGCCCCAGAGCTCGCGGGATCGTCGTGCGCGACCGGGACACCGGCCGAGGCGCGGCGCGCTCGGGTGGCCACCGGACCGCCCGGCACGGCACCGCCGGCCCGAACGGCACCGCCGGCCCGAACGGCCCCGCTGGCCCGAACGGCCCCGCGAACGGCGACACCGGGCCCGGCGACGGCACGGGCAGCGACGGGCCCCCGAACGGGGGTGGCACGATCTCGGCGTCCAGCACACTCTGGCTGTTGGCGGCCATCGTGGTGCTGTTCGCGGCCGCCGTCGTGCTGCTCGCCATCACGGTGCGCAGCCTCTGCCTGACGACCGCCCTCCCCACCTGACCGCAGGCCCCGCTCCCTGGCGCGGTCGAATTTGGTGATCATCAGGACGACAGGGCTTTTTGATCAAGGCGCGAGCAGCCCTCCCGCCCTGATGATCACCGAAAACGGGCGTGGGACGGTGGTTGCGCAGCGGGCCTCGGGCGGGTGGACGGGCAGTCCTAGCAGACCGGGCAGCCCCTCCCACCTCGCTGCGCGGCCTGCCGGCGTGACCGCACGGCCCGCCGGCCCGACCGCGCGGCCTGTCGGGCGGCCTGTGGTTACCGAACTCCACAGGAGGCAGGTTTTTTGCGCTCAGAACCTGCCTGGTGTGCAGCTCGGTAACCACAGGCCGGCGCACCACGCCGGCGGCCCCGCCACGCGCGTGAGCCGCCGCGCCGGCCACGCTGCCACGCCTCCACGCGCATGAGCCACCGCGCCGCCACCACGCGCCACCATGCCGCCACCATGCCGCCGCCGCGCCGCCACGTCGGCCCGCTCGGCCCGCTCGGCCGGCCGCCGCGCCGCCGTGCCGCGCCGCTCGGCCAGGCTGGGCCGTTTCGGGGGTCGCCCGGTTGGCGGAGTCTGGGCCATAACGGTACGGCTCGTGGGCGCCGTTTGCCCTGCATATGGCCCGGGTAACCGCCCGTAGCGGGGAAATCACAGGGGGCGAGAGA
>DATAYB010000271.1:0-3528 GCA_036272795.1 Pseudonocardia sp. | reverse complement strand
GGCCTGGAGTGCTACTCCGGCGAGGGGGGTGCGGCGCTGGTCCAGGTGACCGCGCCGGTCGACGCGTCGAGCCGGACGATCACCGTGCTCGGCACGCCGGAGCCGCTGACCAACGGTGGGCTGGCCGAGCAGGGCAACGCGGCGCTCACCATGCGGCTGCTGGGCACCAGGCCGACGCTGCTGTGGTACCTGCCAGGCCCGGAGCAGTCCGACGCGGCACCTCGTAGCCTCGGCGAGCTGATCCCTGCCGGCTGGCGGTGGGCGGCGGTACAGCTCGCGCTGGCCGCCGTACTGGCCGCGGTGTGGCGGGCGAGGCGGCTGGGCGCGGTGGTCCACGAGCCGCTGCCGGTGGTCGTGCGGGCCGTCGAGGCGGTGGAGGGCCGCGCCCGGCTCTACCGGCGAGCAGGGGCCCGCGAGCACGCCGCCGACACCCTGCGCGCGGCCACCCGCGCCCGGTTGGCGCCGCTGCTGGGCCTCGGCCGCCCGGACGGCGAGCAGGCGGTCGCACCGCAGGCACTGGTCGACGCCGTCGCGGCGCGCACCGGGCGAACCGCCGTCGAGGTGACCGGGCTGCTGTACGGTCCGGCGCCGGCGGACGAGCGGGCCATGGTCGAGCTGGCCGACAACCTGGACGACTGCGAACGAGAGGTGCTTCGAACGTGACGGTCGATGCCGTGCACACCGCGGAACAGGCCCGGCAGGCGTTGCACGCGCTGCGCCGCGAGGTCGGCAAGGCTGTCGTCGCGCAGGACGCCGCCGTCACAGGGCTGGTGATCGCGCTGCTCTGCCGGGGACACGTGCTGATCGAGGGCGTGCCGGGGGTGGCGAAGACGCTGCTGGTCAGGGCGCTGGCGGAGGGGCTGGCGCTGGACAGCAAGCGCGTCCAGTTCACCCCGGACCTGATGCCCGGCGACATCACCGGCTCGCTGGTCTACGACGCGCGCGGGGCCGAGTTCTCCTTCCGCGCCGGCCCGGTGTTCACGAACCTGCTGCTCGCCGACGAGATCAACCGCACCCCGCCGAAGACGCAGGCGTCACTGCTGGAGGCGATGGAGGAGCGGCAGGTCTCGGTGGACGGGGTCGGCCGGCCACTGCCCGACCCGTTCCTCGTCGTGGCCACGCAGAACCCCGTCGAGTTCGAGGGCACCTACCCGCTGCCGGAGGCGCAGCTGGACCGGTTCCAGCTCAAGCTCACCATGCCGCTGCCCGAGCGGGACGACGAGCTGGCGATCCTGACCAGGCACGCCGACGGTTTCGACCCGAGGGACCTGGCCGCAGCCGGCCTCACCCCGGTCGCCGGCGCGGCCGAGCTCGCCGCCGCACGTGCCGCGGTGCAGGGCGTCACGGTGCGGCCCGAGGTACTCGGATACCTGGTCGACGTGTGCCGCGCAACCCGCTCGGCGCCCTCGGTGGCCCTCGGCGCCTCGCCCCGCGCCGCCACCGCGCTGCTCGCCGCCAGCCGGGCCGCCGCGTGGTTGACCGGGCGGGACTACGTGACCCCGGACGACGTGAAGGCGCTGGCCGGACCGGCACTGCGGCACCGGCTGCGGCTGCGGCCCGAGGCGGAGCTGGACGGGGTGACCGCAGACGGCGTGGTCACCGGTGTGCTGGCCAACGTCCCGGTCCCCCGGTAGCCGGCCGCCGTGGCGATCACCGGCCGGGCCGTGTTGCTGGCCGCCCTCGGCGCGCTGCTCGTCGGCGCGGCGCTGCCCGGCTGGTGGGGCATCGCGGCCGTCGAGGGCGCCCTGCTGGCCGGCGTGCTCATCGACCTGGCGCTGGCGGCCGGGGTGCGCGCGCTGCGGCTGGAGCACTCCGGGGACGGCTCGGTACGGCTCGGCGAGGCGGCGACGGTGTACCTGGACGTGCACAACCCGGGCCGGCGGGCGCTGCGTGGCCTGGTGCGCGATGCCTGGCCGCCCAGCGCCGGAGCGACCCCCCGGCACCACGACCTGCGGGTTCCCGCCGGGCACCGCCGCCGCCTGGCCCTGACCCTGCGGCCCACCCGGCGCGGGGACCGGCGGGCGGCCCGGGTCACGGTGCGGTCGTTGGGGCCGCTCGGGCTCGCCGCGCGGCAGGGTTCACGTGTCGTGCCGTGGACCGTGCGGGCGCTGCCACCGTTCACCTCGCGCCGGTACCTGCCGTCCCGGTTGGCCAGGCTGCGCGAGCTGGACGGCCGCGCGGCGATCCGGGTGCGCGGCGAGGGCACCGAGTTCGACTCGCTGCGGGAGTACGTGCGCGGCGACGACGTGCGGTCCATCGATTGGCGGGCCAGCGCCCGCACCTCCGACGTCATGGTGCGCACCTGGCGCCCGGAGCGCGACCGCCACCTGCTGCTCGTGCTGGACACCGGCCGCACCTCGGCGGGCCGGGTCGGCGACGCACCCCGGCTGGACACGTCGATGGACGCCGCGCTGCTGCTCGCCGCGCTGGCCTCGCGCGCTGGCGACCGGGTCGACCTGCTCGGCTACGACCGGGCTGTGCGGGCCAGCGTGTCCGGCGTCAGGATGACCGAGCTGCTGCCGGCCCTGGTGCACGCGCTGGCCCCGGTGGAGTCCGAGCTGGTGGAGGCCGACATGCGCGGCATGGTGGCGACCGTGCTTGCCAGGGCTCCGCGCCGGTCGCTGGTGGTGCTGTTCACCGGCCTCGATGCGGCGGCCGTCGAGGAGGGGCTGCTGCCCGGCCTGCCCGCGCTGACCCGCCGTCACCGGGTGTTGGTCGCCTCGGTCGCCGACCCTGCCGTCGCGGCCATGGCGGCCGGGCGCGGCGACTCCCCCGCCGTGTACGCGGCGGCGGCCGCCGAGCGGGCCACCGCCGAACGACGCCGCACCGCCGCGCTGCTGGGCCGCCTCGGGGTCAGCGTCGTGGACGCCACCCCGGCCGAGCTGGCACCCCGCGTCGCCGACTCCTACCTCGCGCTGAAGGCCGCCGGCCGGCTCTGAAATCGGCGGGCGCGGGATCCGGCCGGCTGTGAATGCAGACCGGCCGCCGGCACCGCTACTGGCCAGGTGCGACAACCCGCCAGACGCTCTCGCGGAGCAGGGTCCGGCGCCGCTCGTGCACCGCCGGGGGTTCCCGCTCGGTGGCGGCGTAGACGTTGCTCACCGGTGACCACGCCATGGACATGGCGATGACCATGGCCATCAGGTCGAACGGGTCCCCGGCCCGGACCAGGCCCGCCGCCTGTGCTCCGGCGAGCGCGGTCAGCTTGGCGGCGTCGAGGCGGTCGGCGTCGGCGACGAGATAGCCGGTCGGGCGCCGCTCCAGGCGCGTCCAGGTCGCCAGCCGGATCAGGTCGGGGCGGCGGAGGTACTCGTCGTAGAGGCGCACCGCCCAGTCAGCCAGGTCGGTGACGTCGATCGGCACGATCGTCACGATCCGTTCCAGGGAGGCGAAGAAGATGGCGTCGAAGAGGCCGTCCTTGCTGCCGAAGTAGGCGTAGAGCTGCGCCTTGTTGGTGCGCGCCTCGGCCACGATCCTCTCGACACGCGCGCCGGCGATGCCGTGCTCGGCGAACTCCCGGGTCGCCGC
>DATAYB010000270.1:0-12649 GCA_036272795.1 Pseudonocardia sp. | reverse complement strand
GTTCGAGAACCACCGGGGCGCGACCACGATCGGCCGCGACGCGCGTCCGCTCGGTCAGGTGGTCTCCGGCGTCGGCAACGGCAGCCGCCCGTTCGGGCAGCAGGCCACCGAGGGCGTGCTGAGCGACCGGATCATCGGCACGTACCTGCACGGCCCCGTGCTGGCCCGCAACCCGGCACTCGCCGACCACATCCTGGCCAGGGCCACCGGCGCCGAGCTGCCGGCACTGGAGCTCCCCGACCAGACGGCACTACGGGATACGTACCTCTAGGTCGCTATATCTTCGGAAAGCGGATGGAACACCGCCGCAAACCGGCGATATGATGAGGCGTGCGGCGGAATCTCGCCAGATTGGCGTACACCGCGAGAGCCACCACTGCCGCAGAATGCTCGGGGTCGCCCCGATGCCCGCGCACCGGGGTGGGGCCCGACCGAGAGGCACGCGACGATGACCGCTCACCCGCTGGATCCGCTGACCGAGGACGAGTTCCGCCACGTCACGCGGATCCTGGCGCGGGACCGAGGGGTGGCCCGCCCGGAGTGGCGGATCGCGTCCATCGAGCTCGCCGAGCCGGCCAAGGAGCTGGTCCGCGCCTTCCGCCCCGGTGACCCGATCGCCCGCCGCGCCAGGGTCGTGCTGTGGCACACGGGCACCGGCACCGCGTACGTGGCGCTGCTGTCACTGACCGGGGATGCCCTCGATCGGTGGACCGCCGAGCCGGGCCGCCAGCCCAATGCCACGGTCGACGAGTGGCACGACTGCGACCGGGCCATGCGCGCCCACCCTGACGTGATCGCGGCGCTGGCCGCGCGCGGAGTGACCGACCTCGGCCTGGTGCTCGTCGACCTGTGGACCTACGGCGCGCACCTCGTGCCGGAGAAGTACGCCGGCCTGCGGCTGGGCTGGTGCGACGTGTGGGTGCGCGCGGCGCCCGACTCGAACCCCTACGCGCACGCGGTCAGCGGGCTCAAGCTCGTCGTGGACCTGAACACGATGACACTGCTGGAGGTCGAGGACACCCCGGGCGGCGGGTTCCCACCGGTGCAGGGCGAGTACGCGCCGAAGCACGTGCCCGGCTACACCGCCCGTACCGACCGCCGCCCGCTGGAGATCCGCCAGCCGGACGGCGTCTCGTTCACCCTGGACGGGCACCTGCTGAGCTGGCAGAACTGGACCGTGCGGCTGGGCTTCAACTACCGCGAAGGCCTCGTCCTGCACACCGTGGCCTACGCGGGGCGGCCGGTGGCGCACCGGTTGTCGTTCGCCGAGATGGTGGTGCCCTACCGCGACCCGTCGCCCGACCACTTCCGGCGCACCGCCTACGACATCGGCGAGTGGGGCCTCGGCTTCATGACCACGTCGCTGGCGCTGGGCTGCGACTGCCTCGGTGAGATCACCTACCTGGACGCCGTGCTGCACGACACCGCCGGAGAGCCCAGGGTGGTGCGCAACGCGATCTGCGTGCACGAGGAGGACAGCGCCGTGCTGTGGAAGCACGTCGACGAGCGGGCCGGTGCCGAGGTCCGCCGCATGCGCCGCCTCGTGGTGTCCATGCACGTCACGGTGGCCAACTATGAGTACGTGGTCTACTGGCGGTTCCACGAGGACGCCGGCATCGAGTGCGAGGTGCGGGCCACCGGGATCATGGTGACCACCCCGTTCGCAGGCGACACCCCGCCGCCCTACGGCACGGTGGTCGACACCCAGACCTACGCCCCGATCCACCAGCACTTCATCGTCGCCCGCCTGGACATGGAGGTCGACGGGCCCGCCAACACGGTCGTGGTGTCGGAGACCGAGCAGCTGCCGACCGGGCCGGACAACCCGCACGGCCTCGGGCTCACCCAGCGCAGCCGGCCGCTGCGCACCGAGGCCGAGGGCCGGCAGGACTACGACTGGGCCAGCCAGCGCACCTGGAAGATCACCAACCCTGGCCGCCGGAACAAGGTCGGCGCCCCGGTGGCGTACAAGCTCCTGCCCGGCGCGGCGGTGCCGCCGATGCTGGACCCGGCGTCCCCGGTGTTCCAGCGCGCCCAGGTGCTCGGCCACACGCTGTGGGTCACGCCGTTCCACCCCGACGAGCGCTGGCCGTGCGGCGAGTTCGTGAACCAGAGCGGCACCGACGAGGGCCTGCCCGTCTGGACGGCGGCGAACCGCAACATCGAGAACACCGACGTGGTGCTCTGGTACGTCTTCGGCATCCACCACGTGCCGCGCGTCGAGGACTGGCCGATCATGCCGGCCGACACCGTCTCGTTCTGGCTCAAGCCCACCGGCTTCTTCGACCACAACCCGTCCCTGGACGTGGCACCGAGCCCCCCTGGCCGGGCCTGACACCGGGCCCGGGACCAGCACCGAACCGAGTACACCCGCAGCGAGATATTCGGAGGAGACTCCCGACCATGACCGAGAAGACCCAGCTGTCCAACTTCATCGGCGGCGAGTTCGTGGCGCCCTCGGAAGGCAACTACACCGACGTCGTGAACCCCTCGACCGGCGCGGTGTACGCCTCGGCCCCGCTCTCGACCGGCCCGGACATCGACGCCGCTTTCACCGCCGCGCAACGGGCCTTCTCCGACTGGCGCAAGACCACCCCGGGCGACCGGATGAACTACCTGCTCAAGATGGCCGACGCGATCGAGGCCAACGGCGAGCGGCTGGTCGCGGCCGAGGCCGAGAACACCGGCAAGCCGGTGGCACTCACGCTGGCCGAGGAGATCCCGGCGATGGTGGACCAGATCCGGTTCTTCGCCGGCGCGTCCCGTTTGCTCGAAGGCAAGGCGAGCGCCGAGTACATGGCCGGTTACACCTCCTCCATCCGCCGCGAACCGGTCGGCGTGGTCGGCTCGGTGGCTCCGTGGAACTACCCGATGATGATGGCGGTCTGGAAGTTCGCCCCCGCCCTCGCCGCCGGCAACACGATGGTCCTCAAGCCCTCGGACACCACGCCGGCCAGTGCCGTGCTGATGGCCGAGCTGTTCGCCGACATCCTGCCGGCCGGTGTGTTCAACGTCGTCTGCGGTGACCGCTCCACCGGCGCCACCCTCACCCAGCACCCGATCCCCTCGATGGTGTCCATCACCGGCAGCACCGCGGCCGGCAAGGCGGTCGCCCATGCCGCCGCCGACCTGGTCAAGCGCGCCCACCTGGAGCTCGGCGGCAAGGCCCCGGTGATCGTGTTCTCGGACGCCGACATAGCGGCCGCCGCCGAGGGCATCGCGGTCGCCGGCTACTTCAACGCCGGGCAGGACTGCACCGCGGCCACCCGCGTGATCGCGGCGGCCAGCATCCGCGACGACCTGGTCGCCGCGCTCGCCGAGCAGGCCGCCACCGTGCGCCTGTCCCGCGACGAGACCGACGGCAGCGAGGACTTCTTCATCCCGCCGGTGAACAACCCCAACCAGCTGCGCCACATCTCCGGCCTGGTCTCCCGCGCGCCGTCGCACTCCCGCGTGGTCACCGGCGGCGCGGCGGCCGACGGGGGCGGCTACTTCTACGCCCCCACCCTCATCGACGGGCTGCACCAGGACGACGAGCTGATCCGCACCGAGATCTTCGGCCCGGTGATCACGGTGCAGACCTTCGACGACGAGGCCGAGGCCATCGGGATGGCCAACGACACCGACTACGGCCTGGCCAGCAGCGTGTGGACCCGCGACCACGCCACGGCGCTACGGGTGTCCGCCGCGATCGACACCGGCTGCGTGTGGATCAACTGCCACATCCCGCTCGTGGCCGAGATGCCCCACGGCGGCGTCAAGCAGTCCGGCTACGGCAAGGACCTGTCGATGTACTCCCTGGAGGACTACACGCGCGTCAAGCACGTGATGTCCTACCTGGGCGAGTAGGGCGGCGGGTGGCCTGCCCCTCGCGGGGCAGGCGGCCACCTGCCGTCAGTGATGCAGCTACCTCAGGCGCCCGGCGGGTGGAGCGCCCCCGGCAGCAGTCCCAGCTCCCGTTCGACCGTGGCGACCACCCAGCGGCGGACCACCGGGTGGTCGAGGCCCGGGCGCAGCGCGGCCTGCATGCTCAGCCCGTCGATCGCGGCCAGGATCACCGTGGCCGTCGCCTCCGGGTCCGGCACGCCGAAGACCCCGGCGGCGCGGCCGCTCTCGATCAACGCGACGACGCGCGCCTGCCACGCCGACATCTGCCGGGTGACCTCGTCGTGCAGCGCGGCTCGGCGCCGCGCCGCGTTCCAGGCGTCCAGCCAGAGCAGCCCGACCCCGTCCTGCTCCTGGCTCAGGACGGCGTCGATGAGCGCGCGCATCCCGGCGAGGGGCGTGGGTGCTCCGTCGATCAATGCCCCGACCTGCGCGAGCTCGGCCCCGGCGACGTGGCCGAACGCGGCGGCCACCAGGTCCTCCGACGCAGGGAAGTAGTGGCTGACCAGCCCGGGGAAGACTCCCAGCGACTCGGCCACGCGACGCAGGGTCAGTGCTTCCAGCCCGTTGGCCATCGCCAGCTCGCCGGCCGCGGCCACGATCTCGGCCTTGCGCTGTTCGGCTGGTTTGCGGCGGTATCCGGCACCGGCTCTTGACGTCACGGCAACCAGCGTATTGAGTGTGCGACCAATACGCAATTGGTTATCTGACCAATAAGAGTTCACCACCCAACCACGGAGGCCGCCATGGCCCTGCCACCCGCGCCCGCCGACGCCCCACCGGTGTCCGGCCGTCCCGATCTCCCGCCTGTCCCGCTCGACCCGGAGGCCGTGGGACACGACCGGGCCGGGCAGATCGAGACCCGGGGCATCGACGTCGTGCCGGAGGCGGAGCGGCACGGGAGCGCTCGCGAGCTGTTCGTGGTGTGGGCGGCTTCCAACATCAACTACCTGTACCTGGTGCTCGGCGGCACGCTGGTGCTGCTCGGGCTGACCGCATGGCAGGCCATGCTCGTGGTGGTCGCGGGCAACCTGTTCTGGGCCCTCATCGGGTTCCTGTCGGTCAGCGGAGCCCGCTCCGGCACGCCGAGCAGCGTGGTCACCCGGGCGATGTTCGGCGTGCGGGGCAACCGGGTCAACGTGGCGGTCGTCGGCTGGCTCATCTGCATCGCCTACGAGGCCATCAACCTGTCCATCGGCGCGCTGGCCGGCTTCGCACTGGTCGAGCAGCTCGGCCTGCCGGCCGGCACGGTGATGAAGCTGGCCATCGTCGCGGCGACCGCCGTGGTCACCCTGGCGATCAGCGTCTACGGACACGCCACCATCGTCCGCGCCAGCGGGTGGTTCACCTCGGTGCTGCTGCTGTGCATGGTCGTCCTGGCCGTGTGCGTGGTTCGGCACGCCGACCTGTCGTTCGTGCCGCCGGGTGCCCCGCACGGCGCCGGGGTGTTGGCCGCCGCGTTCACCGGGCTCACCATCATCGCCTCCGGCCCGCTGTCCTGGGGCACCAGCGCCGACTACGCCCGGTACCTACCCTCGACGACCTCGGCGCGGGCGGTCACCGGCTGGACCGCGCTCGGCGGGTTCCTGCCGTCGGTGCTGCTCGGCGGGGTGGGCGTGCTGGCCGCCACCTCGGTGGACATGACCGACCCGCAGACCTCGCTCGGCCAGCTGCTCCCCCGCTGGTTCTACCCGATCTTCCTACTGGTCATCGTGCTCGGTTCGATCACCAACAACGTGCTGACCGCCTACAGCTCGGGACTGCAGCTGCAGGCCGTCGGGATCAGGGCCAGCCGTGCCCGCACCGTGCTGCTGGACGGGGTCGTCGGCGTCGCGCTCGCCGGCTACGCGCTGTTCGTGTCGAACTTCATCGACACCCTCAGCGGCGTGCTGGAGCTCAGCGTGGTCCTGCTGGCGCCGAGCATCGCCATCTACGCGACGGACGCGGCGCTGCGGGGTAACCGCTACGACGGTCCCGAGCTGCACGACGAGACCCCTGGCAGCCGGTTCTGGTACCGCCGTGGGGTGAACCCGGCCGGAGCCTGCGCCCAGGTGCTGGGGAGCGCGGCCGCCGTGCTCTGCGTGCACAGCACCGCGTTCACCGGCCCGGTCGCGTCCGCACTGGGCGGCACGGACCTGTCGACGGTCGTCGGCCCGCTGGTCGCCGCGCTCGTCTATGCCACGCTGATGACCAGCCGCGTCAACCGCTCTCCGGAGGTCACCCCATGAGTCGCTACGGCGCCCAGTTCGGCCCGGACATCACCTTCCTCGGCGTGGACCGCTGCGACTGGGCGGAGCCTGAGACCTACGCCGACGCGGATGTGGTGATCCTCGGTGCCCCGTTCGACGGCGGCACCTCACACCGCGCCGGTACCCGGTTCGGCCCGCAGTTCATCCGGCAGACCTGCTACCTGCCGCACGACGGTCACCGGCCGTCCCTGGCGCTGCGGGTGGACGGACTGGGGGTGGACCTGAAGGTGTACGACGCAGGCGACGTGGAGATGTACTCCGGCGACGCCGAGCGCTCGGTGCGCGACCTGCAGGCGGCGGTGTACGCCGTGACCAGCACCGGGGCCATCCCGCTCGTGCTCGGCGGCGACCACACCATCGCGTGGCCGGACGCCGCCGGGGTCGCCCAGCACCTCGGCCAGGGCCGCGTCTCGATGATCCACTTCGACGCGCACGCGGACACCGGTGACATCGAGTTCGGCTCGCTGGTCGGGCACGGCCAGCCGATGCGGCGGCTGATCGAGTCCGGCGCGTTGCGGGGCGACCGGTTCCTGCAGATCGGGCTGCGCGGTTACTGGCCGGAGCCGGCGACGCTGGCCTGGATGGCCGAGCAGCGGATGCGCTCCTACGAGATGACCGAGATCGTGGCGCGCGGGCTGCCGGAGTGCCTCAGCGAGGCGTTCGGCATCGCCATCGATGACTGCGACGGGGTGTTCCTGTCCGTCGACATCGACGTGTGCGACCCCGGCCACGCGCCCGGCACCGGCACCCCGGAGCCCGGCGGCCTGACGGCCCGGGAGCTGCTCGACTCGGTCCGCCGGATCGCCTACGAGCTGCCGGTCGTCGGCGTCGACGTGGTGGAGGTGTCACCGCCGTACGACCACGCCGACATCACGTCGTTCCTGGCCAACCGCGTCGTGCTCGAGACCCTCTCCGGCATCGCCCGCCGCCGCAAGGACGCCGCCGACGGCACCACGTGGGACCCACGCCGCCCCCTCCTCGACGGCCGCTGACCGACCAACTTCCGCGAGTCGGGGATCTTGTCAGGGTGAGTCGCGGGTTCCGTCAGCCCGAACCGGCGTGAGAGAGGTGAGCTGGTTTCCCCGGGGGTCGAAGTTGCCCGGTTCCAACCAGCGGGTGAATCGGTCTTTGACGACGGGCCAGTCACTGTCGATCATGGCGTACCAGGCGGAATCGCGGCTGCGGCCCTTCGTGACCCTGTGTTGCCGGAAGGTACCTTCGTAGACGAATCCGAGACGTTGCGCCGAGGACCTGGATGCCGCATTGAGCGCGTCGCACTTCCATTCGTAGCGTCGGTACGCGAGCTCGTCGAACACGTGGCTGGCCAGCAGGTACTGTGCTTCGGTCGCGGCCCGGGTGCGGCTCAGTCGCGGGGAATAGTGCACGTGGCCGACCTCGATTGCACCCATCGCGGGTTCCATGCGCAGCAGGCTCACCACGCCGACCGCGGCGGGCACCGGAGTAACAACCGGGTCCGTGCCGATAACCGCATAGCAGAGCAGGCCGGAATCCTTACACATCTCCTCGACCCACTGCCGGTAGTCGTCGAGGTCGGTGAACGGCCCATAGGGCAGATAGGTCCAACTCTCGCCGGCACCGTCGAGCCGATCCGCATCGAACAGCTGCTGGGTGTGCCGGCCCGGGTCGAGTCGCTCCAGCCGGCAGTACCGACCTTCGAGCACCTCCGCGCACGGCAAGGGACATGGGGTCCATCCCGACACGGGCTCACCGACCGGCTGGCCGAACTCGTTGATACGCACTCCCAGATCGTCATGCGAAGGTGGTCGCCGCTGGAGGGCCACTCACGACGTAACCCAGCAGACCAATTACGCCCGTTCCGCGTCGGCGAGCCACTTGCGGAGCTCGGTGCCGTGCTCGTCCAGGTCGGGCGGCGGCAGGTGGTAGGTCACCGGCGTGGCGGAGAAGCGGATCGGGTGGCGGGTGGTCGGCACCGCGCGGTCGCCGTCGCCCACCGCCACGATCGGCTCGAGCCCGAGCCGCTCCGCCGTCTCGAAGCCGCCGTCGATGGTGTTGATCGGCCCGCACGGCACCCCCACGGCGACGAGCGCGTCGAACCACTCCGCCGCGCCCCGTGTGGCCAGCCGCTCGATCAGCAGCCGGCGCAGCTCGACCCGGTTCACGGTGCGGTCACCGTTGGTCAGGAACCGGGGGTCGGCGGCCAGCTCCGGGCAGCCCAGCACCTGGCAGAGCTTGCCGAACTGGCCGCTGTTGGCCACCGCGACGATCATCTCCCGGTCCGAGGTGGGGAACGGCTCGTACGGGTAGACGCTCGGGTGCGCGTTGCCCATCCGGAACGGCACCACCCCGGCGGCGGCGTACGCCGAGCTCTGGTTGACCATCCCGGTGAGCGCCGAGGACAGCAGGTTGACCTCGACGTGCTGCCCCTCACCGGTGGCGTCCCGGTGCCGCAGCGCGGCCAGGATGCCAATGGTGGCGTGGTTGCCGGCGATCACGTCGATCACCGAGATACCGGCCCGGTACGCCGGTCCGTCGGACTCCCCGGTGAGGCTCATCAACCCGGAGATGGCCTGCACCATCAGGTCGTAGCCGGGCAGGTGCGCGCCGCCGGTGGAGCCGAAACCGCTGATCGAGGCGTACACCACGCTGGCGTTCGCGGCCCGCACGCTCGGGTAGTCCAGGCCGTACTTCGCCAGGCCGCCCGGCTTGAAGTTCTGGATCACGACGTCGGCGCGGCGGGCCAGCTCGCGGCCCAGCTCGGCGTCGGCCTCGTCCCGCAGGTCCAGCACGATGGAGCGCTTGCCCCGGTTGATGCTCAGGTAGTACGTGGAGGTCTCACCGCGGGCGGGCGGGGTCCAGGTGCGGGTCTCGTCGCCCTGCGGCCCCTCGACCTTGATCACCTCGGCGCCGAGGTCGGCCAGCAGCATCGTGGCGTACGGGCCGGCCAGCACGCGCGAGAAGTCCGCCACCAGCAGGCCGGCCAGCGGCCCGCTCCCCCGCCCGCCGCCACTGCCAGCGCCTCTGCCCGCCAGGCCGTGCCCCGCGCCGCTGCCCGCCAGGTCGTCCCCCGCCGCGCTGTCCACCATCCGGTACCCGCCTCTCCGTCCACACCGACGCGCCCGGCCGGACCGAACCTGCCGGCGCCTCCGCTCAACCTGCCACACAAAGCCCGCCCGCTGCCGCGGTCGGTGTCCTACGCTCGGTGGTGCGGAGGTGAGGGCGGGCGATGCACCGGGATGTACGCGCGTCGGATGCCGAACGGGACGCGGTGGTGGAGCGGCTGCGGCGAGCGCTGAGCCAGGGTCGGTTGACCATGGACGAGTACGACGTGCGGGTGGCCGCCGCCTACGAGGCCCGCACGCGGGGTGAGCTGGCCACGCTCACGCAGGATCTGCCGGGGAGTCTCTGGTAGCCAGCGGCTGCCCGTTCACCGGAACCGCCGGAACCGGGACCGCCGGAGCCGCGGGCGCCGCCGGAACCCCGGGCGCCACCGGAGCGGCGGCCACCCCTGGCGCGGCGGGCGCCGCCGGAACCGCGGGCGCCGCCGCGTCGGGCACCGTGCCGGCGGCGCGCTCGAAGAACCGCAGCAGCTCCACCGGGAACGGCATGACCAGCGTGCTGTTCTTCTCCGCCGCCACGTCGACGACGGTCTGCAGCAACCGCAGCTGCAGCGCGCCGGGGGTGGCCGCCATGGCACTCGCCGCCTGGGACAGCTTCGACGAGGCCTGCAGCTCGGCGTCGGCGACGATCACCCTGGCCCTGCGCTCGCGCTCTGCCTCGGCCTGGCGGGACATCGAGCGGCGCATGCCCTCGGGCAGCGAGATGTCCTTCACCTCGACCCGGTCGATACTGATCCCCCAGTCGTCGGTTGGCGAGTCGAGCACGGCCTTGAGTTCGCCGTTGATCTGCTCGCGGTCCGAGAGCAGGGTGTCCAGGTCGGCACGGCCGATCACCGAGCGCAGCGAGGTGCGGGCCACCTGCGATGTCGCCTGCAGGTAGTTCTCCACGTTGATGACGGCCTTGACCGGGTCCTCGACGCGGAAGTAGACGACCGCGTCGACGCCGATGCTGACGTTGTCCCGGGTGATCGCGCTCTGCGCCGGGATGTCGAGCACGACGGTCTGCAGCGACACCTTGGTCATCCGGTCCGCGAACGGCACGATCGCGCGTAGCCCCGGCTCGCGGGTCTCGGGCAGCAGCCGGCCGAAGCGCAGCACCACCCCGCGCTGGTACTGCTGCACCAGCCGCAGGCTCGAGCTGGTCAACACCAGCGCCATGATGACGATGACCGTGAGGATGCCCAGCACAATGCTCATCTGATGCCCATCTGATCGGCCTCGGTGACGACGATCGGCGCGGGCGTGGCGGGCGGCTCCCGTACGGGTGGGGCACAGTGTGGTCGCCGCCACATCCCCTCTCCGATAGTGCCACCGATCCGGGCGGAACGTGAGCGTGTGAGGGCATCTCGACCCGCCTGGCGGGCAACCCGGTGTCGGGCCGGTCTCAGCCAGGTCTCGGGCCGGGGTCCAGTGGGGCCCGGGTCGGGATCAGCCGGAGTTGACCCAGGCCTCCGGGCGCCTCGGCTCGGGAGCCGGGCTCACCTTGGCCGGCGCGGGGCGCAGCCGGTGCAGGTGGTCGAGCAGCTCGGCGGAGGTGCGCGCCAGCTCGTCGAGGCGGATGCCGCGCGCCTGCTCGTCCCGGCCGTAGGGGCCGTCCGCGTCCAGCAGGCCGACCGCGACCCCGCGCAGCACCCCGACCAGATAGAGGTCGACGAGCTCCTCGCTGAGGTAGTACCCGTCGCGCAGCCGGATGCTGGCCCTGATCGTGGCGACGAGGCCGGCGACCGGCTCCGACTTGTGTTCCATGGCGGCCTCCTGTGGTTTCGGCCCAGGGTTGTGCGCGCTCACGCGTGGGCCAGGGCGTGCTCGACGAGGGCTATCAGCGCGGCCCGGCTGGACGCTTCGTCTCGCGCGTCCATCCGCAGCAGCGGGCAGTCCGGCGAGAGCACCAGCGCGTCACGCACCGACGCGTCGCTGAAGCCCGGGGTCTCGGGGAACTCGTTGAGGGCGAGCACGAACGGCAGGCCCCGGTTCTCGAAGTAGTCGATCGCGGCGAACGAGTCGTCGACGCGGCGCAGGTCGACCAGCACGACGGCACCGACGGCACCCCGGGCCAGCTCGTCCCACATGAACCAGAACCGGTCCTGGCCCGGGGTGCCGAACAGGTACAGGATCAGCGACTCGTCGACGGTGAGCCGGCCGAAGTCCATCGCCACCGTGGTGGTCTTCTTCTCCGGTACCGCGTCCGCGTCGTCCACGCCGATCGACGCGGTGGTCATCTGCTCCTCGGTGCTCAGCGGCGGGATCTCCGACAACGCCCCGACGAACGTCGTCTTGCCGACCCCGAAGCCGCCGGCCACCAGCACCTTGAGCGCGACCAGCTCCGGCTCGGCCGAGGACGGCCGGCGAGGGGGTGCCTCAGAGCGAACGGAGTCCATCCAGCAGCCTTTCTAGCAGCTCGGCGTTGGGTCGGCCGTTGGGTTCGGTCGGCGGTGGCAGGTGCATGGTGAGGTAGCCGGCGCTGGTCAGGTCGCTCACGAGCACCCTCGCCACCCCCGCGGGCACCTGCAGCGTCGCGCTGATCTCGATGATCGACACCGGCCCGGAGACCAGGTCGAGGATCTCCCGGTACTCCACCTGCAGGGCGGCGTTGTGGCGGTCGGCCAGCTCGTTCGCGGTGACCATCGCCTCGATCGGCATCTCCTCGCCCGCCGACCGGGTGCGGCCCCGGGTCAGGGCGTAGACCGGGACGACCCGCCAGCTGCCGTCCCTGCCGTTCGGTCCGTGCGAGTTCACCGTGGCACGCCGCCGCGGGGGGTGGCGGCCAGCAGGTGACCGGCGCGGTTGGCGAGCATGGTCATCTCGTAGCCGAGCAACCCGATGTCGCACTCGCGGTCCGCGTAGACGGTCAGCGTGGAGCCCTGACTCAGCGAGCTGACGAACAGATAGCCGCCGGCCATCTCGACGATCGTCTGGCTGACCGGCTCGGCAGCCAGCACCTTCGCCGTCCCCCGCGACAGGCTGACCAGGCCGGACGCGGCGGCGGCCAGCCTGTCCGCGAACGCCGGGTCGAGCTGCTCCGACGCGGCGAGCCGCAGCCCGTCCGCCGAGACCACGAGCGCATGCCGGACGCCCGGCATCGCCTTGGCGAAATCCGCCAGCAGCCAGTCGAGCTCGCCGCCGGAGGGGCCTCCTGGCCTCATGCCTGTCCTCTCCTGTTCGAACTGCCTCATCCGACGTCCGAAGGGTCTGTCCATGCGGCGGCCGCCGCGTTCCGGTTCGCCTGGTAGCTGGTCAGGGCGTGCGCGGCGGACGGTGGACGTGCCGAAGTTCCGGTCACGTCGGCGGGCGGCCGCGCCGGGGGCTCCGGCACCTCCGATGGCAGCCGCAGCTCCGGGGCGAGGTGCGTCTGCGGCACCCGGCGGTTCAGCCTCGGCTCACTGTTGTCGCCCGCGCTGTCGGCTCCGGCGCCGTTGG
>DATAYB010000269.1:0-6994 GCA_036272795.1 Pseudonocardia sp. | reverse complement strand
TGCCGCCGCTACAACTGCTGGGAGCGCCCGATGACGACGCGTTCGCAACGGCCCCTCGCCACGAACCCGACGGAACCGGTCGGCGACGGGCGGTCGGGTCAGGCCACCCGCTGGGCACGGCAGACGGCGGCGTTCGCCGAGGCGGCGTCCGTGATCGCGCGCGAGGCGGAGCTGTCGACCGTCCTGGACCGGCTGGCGTCCGAGGTCCGGGCGGTGACCGGGCTACTGACCTGCGCGATCATCCTGGTGGACGAGGTCACCGAGGCTCTCCGGCACGTCGGCGGCTCCGGGCTGCCGGACGACTACCCGACCCGAGTCGAGGAGGCCCGGCGCAACGGTGCCCCGATGGTCACGCTCGAGGCCTACCGGCTCCGCCGGGCCGTGGTCGCCACGGGCACGCAGGCAAGGGTGCTCGCCGACCCTCGCTGGGCACCGACCCAGAACATCGTGCGGCACAACGACTGGGACACCTTCGTCGCGGTCCCGCTGATCCTCCGCGGGACCGCGATCGGGGCCATGACCGGGTTCAGTCCGGGCGGCACGGAGCCCTCGACCGATGATCTGCAGTTCCTCCAGATCATGGCCGACCACGCGGCGATCGCCGTCGACAACGCCCGGATGGCGGCGGAGCTGCAGTTGCGTGCCGTCGAGGGAGAGCGCCAGCGGCTGGCCCGCGACATGCACGACTCGGTGAGCCAGGCGATCTTCTCCCTGACGCTCCACACCCGAGGCCTCGAGCTGCGGGTCCAGGAGTCGGGCCAGACCCAGCTCGATCGGCAGGAACTCTCCGACGGGCTCCACGAGCTGCGGGTGCTCGCCCAGGAGGCGCTGAGCGAGATGCGCTCGCTCATCGAGTGCCGCAGGCCGCTCGAGCTCCAGGATCGCGGCCTGCTCGGGGCACTCGGGACACTCGCCGAGTCGACCTCGCGCAAGACCGGGCTCACCGTCGAGGTCCACTCCGGGCTGGAGGGGCAGCCGCACCTCGAGCAGTCGGTCGAGGAGGACCTGTTCCGGCTGGTCCAGGAGGCGCTGAACAACGTGGCGAAGCACGCCCAGGCCCGCACCGTTGCGGTCGAGGTCCTGGCCGAGGCGCCGGACGGGTTGGCCGTCGAGGTGATCGACGACGGTGTGGGGCTGGGGGAGCCCTCCGGAGTGCGAGCGCACTTCGGCATGGAGACGATGCGGGAGCGCGCCGCCCGGCACGGCGCCTGGCTGACCTTCGGTCCCGGGCCGGGTGGCGTCGGGACCCGGGTCCGCGTGAGTCTGCCCGGCGTCCTCGGCTGAGGTGCATGCCGGCGAGTCATTTGTCGCGAGCCGCTGCGACCGGTGACGCTCGTCGGCGCCGCCGGTGCCGGGTTGACTCGATGTCAGCCGCCGCACCGTCGAGGGGGAGTCGTCGATGACGTCCGACACCGTCGAGGTGAGCGCCGAGCCGCGACACCTCTCCGTGATCCAGGCCCTGGCCGAGGCGGCGGTGGGGCTGCGGTTCGATCAGCTCCCGCCGGACGTGACGACGCTGGCCGGGATATGTGTGCTGGACACGTTGGGTGTCGCGCTCGCCGGGCGGACGCAGCCGGTCGTCCAGCTCATCCGGGAGGAACTGGCGGAGCCCGGCGACGCCGTGCTGTGGGGCGGGGCGCGCAGCGACCCCGGGTCGGCCGCCCTGGTGAACGGAGTGGCCGCCCACGCGTTGGACTACGACGACTACGCGCCCGGATCCGGCCTGCATCCCTCGGCGCCACTCGTCGCCGCGCTGCTGTCGGCGGCGTCGCTGCAGCACGGGCGCGGCCGGACCGTCACCGGGCGGGATCTCGTCGCGGCCTACGTCGCGGGGTACGAGGTGCAGGAGCGGCTCGGCCTGGTGCTCTGGCCCTCTCACTACGCTCGCGGCTTCCACACCACCGGCACGGCCGGCACGGTGGGGGCGGCCGCCGGGGTGGCGCACCTGCTGGGTACCGGGCCCCGGGAGATGGCCGCGGCCCTGGGTGTCGGCGCCACGGACGCCGCCGGGCTCAAGGCGATGTTCGGCTCGATGGGCAAGCCCTACCACGCCGGCCGGGCCGCGGCCTCGGGCTTACGGGCTGCCCGGCTCGCGATGCGCGGCATGACCGTCGGGGACGATCCGCTATTCGGGCCGCAGGGCCTGGTCGCGGCGTCCTCCGCGGCGACGCCGGCCGATCTCGGGCCCGTCCGCGCACCGTTCGGAGAGCCGTGGCACATTCTCGACGTCCTCCCCAAACTCACCCCCGCGTGCTTCGGCACGCACGCCGCGATCGCGTGTGCGCTCGACGTCCGTGCCGCGGTGGGGGAGCAACCGATCCGGCGGGTCGTCCTGACGATCCCACCCGTGCTGCTCGATGTCTGCGCCATCCCGACGCCACGGACGGGCCTGGAGGGCAAGTTCAGCCTCGCTTACACCACCGCGGCCGCGCTGCTGCACGGCACGGTCTCGGTCGCCTCGTTCACCGACGAGGCGGTGCGAGCGGAGCCGGTCGTGGAGCTCGGGTCGCGGGTGGAGCTCGTGCTCGACGAACGCCTGGTCAAGACGGCCACGCGGCTGCGGGTCGAGCTGGGCGACGGTCGCGTGCTCACAGCCGACCGCGATGCGGCGCAGCGGCTCTGGAGCGGCAGCCCGGAGGAGGTCCGAACGCGGGTGGAGGGGAAGTTCCTCGAGCTCGCCGAGGGCGTCGCCGCGCCGGTGGACATCGTCGCCTTGCTGCGCGACCTGCCCGCGTTGGCGGACGTGGAGGCACTGTCGGCGCTGCTCGCCGGCGCGGACTGATGGGCGCTGACCGAGGGCGCACCGAGGGCGCGACAAGTGTCTCGTCTTCGTCGAGCTTCAAAAGAAAGTCGTCAACCACAAACTATTGTCGGGCTACGCCGATCCCGACCTGAGGTGAGTCCATGAGCAGCACCACTGACCGGCGAGCGGACCCCGTACTCGCCGAGTTCCCAATCCGCAGGCGCGGCGCGTTCTTCGAGAAGTTCGCGCCGGGCGAGGTGTTCGAGCACCACTGGGGCCGCACTCTGACCAGCGCCGACAACGTCCTGTTCAGCGCGTCGCTGTGCTACTGGAACCCGATGTACCTCGACACCGAGTACGCGGCGGCGCACGGTCACCCGGACGCCGTGGTCAACCCGATGCTGGTGCTCTGCACGGTGATCGGGCTCTCGGTGGAGGACCTCAGCGAGAGCGGCGGCCCGTTCCTGGGCATCGAGGACTGCGAGTTCCCCGCGCCGGTCTACCCCGGTGACACCCTCACCGCCGGCTCGGAGGTGCTCGCCATCCGCGAGTCGTCCAGCCGTCCGGACACCGGGATCGTCACCTGGCGCACCACCGGCACGAACCAGCGAGGAGAGACCGTGTGCACGTACGTCCGCAGCAACCTGCTCGCGAAGCGGGGGAGCCGATGAGCACCGAGCTGCCGGGTCCCTCCCTGCCCCCGCCCTGGCACACCCCCGAACGCGCCGCGCTGCTGGCGGAGGCGCGCCGCTTCAGCCTGGAGCGGCTCAAGCCCGTCGCGGACGAGCTGGACCCGCAGCGCGCGGACATCCCGACGGACGTGCTCGCCGAGATGGGCGCGCTGGGTTACTTCGGGATCATGATCCCGAAGGCGGACGGCGGGCTGGGCGGCGGCGTGTTCGAGTACTGCCTGGTGTCGGAGGAGCTGGCCCGGGCCTGGCTGAGCGCGGCGAGCATCATCGCCCGCGCCCAGGGCCTG
Organism: Pseudonocardia sp.; assembly: GCA_036272795.1. Lineage (GTDB taxonomy): Bacteria > Actinomycetota > Actinomycetes > Mycobacteriales > Pseudonocardiaceae > Pseudonocardia. The sequence goes on along the minus strand of DATAYB010000269.1, from coordinate 3,272 downwards.
GGTACCGGGGTGGGCGACGCGGAGCGGCGCAGCGAGCTGCTCGCCCGCAGTGCCCGAGGCCAGTGGATCGGTGCCGCGGCGTTCTCCGAGCCGGACGCCGGTTCGGACCTCGCCGGCGTGGCCACTACCGCCGTCCGGGAGGGCGACGAGTTCGTGATTTCCGGGCACAAGCGCTGGTGTGGCAACGCCGTCGCCGCCGATTTCATCGTTCTTCTGTGCCGGTTCGCCGATGCGGACGGCGGGTCGAGGTCGAAAGGGCTGCGCACCCTGCTGCTGGTGAAGAAGCCGGGCGAACTGCCCGAGGGCGTCACGGCCACACCGATCAACAAGATCGGCTACTACGGCATGACCACCTACGACCTGGTCCTGGACCAGGTCCGGGTGCCGGTGTCGTCGCAGGTCGAGGCGTTCGGGATGCCGTTAGCACGCGGTGAGGGCTTCGCGGCCCTGGAGCAGGGCCTCAACATGGCGCGTGTGCAGACCGCGGCCCGCGCCGTCGGTCTCGCCAGGGCGGCGGTCGAGGACTCCGCCGTGTACCTCGGGGAGCGGGTGCAGTTCGGCAAGCCGATCGGGCAGTTCCAGGCGTTGCGCTTCCAGCTCGCCGAGATGGCGGCCCGGGTGGATCAGGCTCGGGCGCACTACCGGCAGGTCGCGGCGCTGATGGACGCGGGCGTGCCGTGCGAGACCGAGGCCGCCATGGTGAAGCTGATGGCCACCGAGATGGCGGCAGAGGTCACCGCGCAGGCCATCCAGCTGCACGGCGGCAACGGCTACACCACCGAGCACCAGGTGGAGCGGTACTGGCGCGACGCCCGGCTCACCACGATCTTCGAGGGCACGAGCCAGATCCAGCAGCTGATCATCAGCGACCGCATGCTCGGGAAGGTGCGCACATGACCCCCGCCGACGTGTTTCCTCCCGCGGAGGCGGCATCGTGACCGCCGAGACGAAGGGGCCGCTCGCGAAGCGGACCGGCGAGGGCACCTGGTTCGAGGACTTCCGGCCCGGCGACCGGTGGCGACACGCCCGCGGCGCGACGATCGACGAGGTCGAGAACCAGCTGCTCACCAAGATGGTCATGAACACCGCGCAGGAGCACTGGAACGAGCACAGCATGGCCGACTCCCCGTGGGGCGATCACCGGATCGTGTTCGGCATGATCACCGGCTCCCTCACCATCGGCCTGACCAGCCAGGACACCGCCGAGAACGCGCTCGCGGAGCTCGGCGTCACCGCGATGCGCTTCCGCGCACCGGTGTTCCACGGCGACACCCTCTACGCCTACACCGAGGTCCTGGCCGCCGACCCGGCGCCGGACCGCGACGACGCCGGTGTGGTCCGGTTCAAGCACTGGGGGGCGACCTCCGACGAGCGCATCGTCTTCCAGTGCGAGCGGACCGTGCTCGTCAAGCGCCGCAGCCACTGGTTCACCCGCTGACACCTGGAGGAACTCCCATGACCCGACCCCTGCGCGCGCGCCGCTCCGAGCTGTCCGTGCCCGCCACCAGCGAGAAGATGATGGCCAAGGCCGCCGGCGGCGATGCCGACCTGGTCTTCCTCGACCTCGAGGACGCGGTCGCGCCGAACGCCAAGGACGCGGCGCGGGCCGGCGCCGTCAAGGCCCTGCTCGGCCTGGACTGGGGCACCAAGACCCGGGCCGTGCGCGTCAACGGCGTGCAGACCCGGTGGTGCCTCGACGACGTCACGGACGTGGTGACCGGCGCCGGTGAGAAGCTAGACATCCTGATCGTCCCGAAGGTCAAGGCACCCCGGGACGTGTGGTTCATCGACACCCTGCTCACCCAGCTGGAGACCAAGTTGGGCCTGGAGATCGGCCGGATCGGGCTCGAGCTGCTCATCGAGGAGGTCGAGGCGCTCGCCCGGGTCGACGAGATCGCCGCCTGCTGCCCCCGGATCGAGGCCCTCATCCTGGGCGTCGGCGACCTCGCGGCCAGCCACGGCATGCGTGGCGCCCACATCGGCACCAGCGGGGCGTACCCGGGCGACATCTGGCACTCCGCGCGCACGAAGATGATCGTTGCCGCCCGGGTCAACGGGATCGACGCCATCGACGGCCCCTTCGGCGAGTTCCGCGACACCACCGCCTACTCGGAGCAGGCACGCTGGGCCGCCGAGCTCGGCGCCGTGGGCAAGTGGGCGATCCACCCGAACCAGGTCGGCGCGGCCAACGAGGTCTTCTCGCCGACCGCCGAGGAGATCGCGAAGGCCCACAAGGTCGTCGACGCGATGCGGGCCGCCGAGGAGGGCGGCGAGGGCGCGGTCGCCCTGGACGGGATGATGGTCGACGCCGCCACCGCCCGGATCTTCGAGGTCGTCCTGGAGCGGGCCAGGCTGATCGGCGCGGAGTCGTGAGTGACCACGACGTCCTGCTGCACCCAGCGCTCACCCACAGCCCGGAGTTCCAGGCGCTGCTGGAGCGCCTGCGGGGCCGTCCCTTCGCCGCGGACGTCACGCCCGTCTCCGAGCTGCGCGCAGGTTTCGAGCGCTTCGCCGCCGGGTTCGCCGACCCGCCCGAGGTGGACCTCGAGGCGGTCGATGCGAACGGTGTCTCCTGCGAATGGGCCCGGCCGCCGGGCGGGGACACCCGGGGGACCGTTCTCTACCTGCACGGCGGCGGGTTCACCATCGGGTCCGTCCCGGCCTACCGGGACCTCTCGGCTCGGCTCGCGGTGCAGACCGGCTGCGCGGTGCTGACCGTCGAGTACCGGCTCGCGCCGGAGAACCGGTTCCCCGCCGCGCTCGACGACGCCGTCGCCGCGTACCAGTGGCTCACCGCCACCGTCGACGCATCGTCGGTCGTCATCGCGGGCGACTCGGCAGGAGGCGGGCTCAGCCTGTCGACCGCACTCGTCGCCCGGGACCGCGGGCTCGGCCTGCCCGCGGGGCTCGTGCTGATCTCGCCGCTGGCGGACCTGGCGCACACCGGCCGTTCGGTCGAGGCCAACGCGGCGATCGACCCGGTGGTCACGCCCGCGGGCAGCCACGCGTACGCCGAGCGCTACCTCGGCCCGGACGGCGACGCCTTCGACCCGCTGGCCTCGCCCCTGTTCGCCGAGCTCGCCGGGCTGCCGCCGACCTACGTGCAGGTCGGCACGGCCGAGTGTCTGCTGGACGACTCACTGCGGGTCGCCCGGCGGCTGCGCGATGCTGGCGTGCCCACCGAACTCGACGTCTGGCCGGACATGATCCACATCCTGCCCTTCTTCGCCTCCCAGGTGCCCGAGGCCGCCGCGGCGCTGGCCGCGGTGGTG
>DATAYB010000268.1:0-6805 GCA_036272795.1 Pseudonocardia sp. | reverse complement strand
GTCCGCCCAGAGCGCCTTCTCGATGCGATGGAAACCGGTCCACTGGGTCGGGTCCTTGACGTCGTTGATCCGCGCGTCGATGTTCGGGTCGAGGTCACCGAAGCTCTCCGCGACGGGCTCGACGGCCTCGTAGTGGATGCGCGCCGGAGCGAACGACGCCTTGGCCTTCGCCGTGTCTCCGGCGCGCACCGCGTCGGTGAAGGTCTTGGTGGCGGGCACCAGCTGGTCCACCTCGGACACGATGTAGTCGTGGTAGCCCTGCGTGGCCACGGCCAGCGAGGTGTCCGCGGGAGCGGCCGGCGCGCCGCCGCTCACGGTGAAAGTCCAGGTGTCCTTGGCGCCACCTGGGCAGTAGATGCTGTAGGCGCCACCGTCGAGGCGCAGCGAGAAGTCGCCCGACAGACCCGGCGTCAGGCTCTCCTTCTCCCCCAGGATCCTGCCGTCCTTCTGCAGCTCGGCCTCGGTGACCTTGGCCGAGCCGGAGTTGGTGATGGAGAACTTGACCGGGCCGGCCGGCACGGTCGCGGGCGTCGGCTGGCACCCGGCGTCGGACAGCGCGATCTTCACTTCGGTGGTCGGTTGGCCAGGGGCAGCCGCACCCGAACCGGCCGACCCCCCACAGCCGGCCAGCAGGGTTACGGCAGACAGCAGCGCTGCTGCGCCGACAAGCCGATCCGCTCGAATCGAAGCCATGACGTGGTGCCTTTCGTGCTGGATGGAACATCGGGGTACGCGCGCCGTGGTGGTGGATGGTTCGGCGGTTCGACCAGTACGGGGCTTGCGGTGCGGAGCTCAGCTGGTCGTGGGGGCTGGGCTGGGGAACTCGCTCGCCGGCTCCGGGCGCGCCGGGCGGCGCTGCGGCCAGAGCAGGTACACCATGAGCGGCACCAGGTAGATGAACCAGGCCAGCACCTCAATCAGCACCGGGTACGGCTGAATACCCAGCACGCCGGTGACCAGGGAGGACACCGGGGTGCCCGGCAGCACGAACCACGACAGGTCGGCGACCCGCTGCTGACCGACGTTGAGCCAGCCGGCCTCGTGCGCGGTGTGGCACGCGGTCATCAGCAGACCGGCTGCCACGAGCACCAGGACCACGCCGGTGGCCCGGAAGAACTTGCTCAGGTTGAGCCGCACGCCGCCCTTGTAGATGCCGTAGCCGAGCACCACCGCGAGCGCGACGCCGATCAGCGCGCCGGAACCCGCCAGGATCGGGGCCGTGCTGGCCTGGAACGCGGCGAGCAGGAACACGGCGGTCTCGAACCCCTCGCGCAGCACCGCCAGGAAAGCCATGGCCACGAGCGCGCTGGCCGAGCCCCGGGCCAGCGCAGCGCTCGCCTGGCCCTCCAGCTCGCCCTTCAGGTCGCGCGAGTGGCGGCGCATCCAGACCACCATGTAGGTGACCATGCCCACCGCGAGCACGCCGATGACCGTCTCGAGGCCCTCCTGCTCGGCCTGCGGCAGGTCGGCGGAGACGATCTCCAGCACGACCCCGACGACGATGCAGATCAGTACGGCCGCGACGACCCCGACCCAGACCTGGCGCAGTGCGTCCCGCCGCCCCTGACGACCCAGGAAGCCGGCCACGATACCCACGATCAGTGCTGCTTCGAGCCCCTCGCGGAGCCCGATGACAAACGTGGGCAGCATCGCGCTGTCGACCTCCTCCGATTGGCGCGATCAGGCTAGGCTCGCCAAATGAAGGGTGTCAAACAGTTGGTGAGCTAAGGCTCAGAACACCCGCAAGAAGGATAGGCTCACACAACAGGGCGATACAGCTGATTACCGGGAATTTCTCCCGGTCGCCCGGAAGTCAGCTACCTCGGCGGGTGTGGCCAGTGTCGCAGCCAGTCGGCGGCCGTGAGGGCGTGCTGGTCGAGTCCCTCGGCGCGGGCGGCGGCCTCGGCGGCACGCACGTCCTCGGCGAAACCCCTGGCCGACTGGCGGAGCAGCTGTTCGGGGTCCGCACCGGCCAGCTTCAGCTCCGCGACCAGCGAGAACAACCGCTGCCCGGGGTCGCTGTCGGGCCCACGGGTACTGCCGGCCAGCTCGGCGGGCAGGCCGGCCTTGGTGGCGCGGGACACGAGCTTCGCGGCGAGGGCGGCGGCCGGCTGGCTCAGCGCCACACCGTCCACGCTGGACTCCCGGCGCTTCTCCACGCGCTTCAGCTGCTCCCAGCGCACCTCCTGGTCGGAGGCGGTGCGGACCTCCTCGCGCGGGGCGGCGCCGCCGTCGGCCGCGAACACGTGCGGATGCCGGTCGACCAGCTTCCGTACGAGGTCGGCGGCCACGTCGTCGATGTCGAACGGCGCCGCGTCGGGCGGGTACGGCTTGACGCCGCCCTCTGCGGCCACGCGGCTGTGGAACAGCACCTGCAGCAGCACGTCGCCGAGCTCCTCGCGCAGCGCCGGCCGGTCCGCGTCCTCCACGGCCTGGTACAGCTCGTAGCACTCCTCGACGAGATACTGCAGCAGCGACAGGTGCGTCTGCTCGGCGTCCCACGGGCAGCCGCCCGGCGAGCGCAGCCGGTCCATCACCGCGACCGCGTCCAGCAGCGCCGCACCGGCGGGCTCGGGCACGGCGACCACCGTGTCGGCGCCGGCGAGCAGCGGGTGCGCGGCGTCGGTCGTGAGGAGTACGCAGGACTCGGTCGGCCAGGTTGCCAGGTTCGCACCGGCACCGGCGGCCTCGGGACCGGCGCCACCCCCGAGCCGTTCCGCACCGGCCGAGGCGGCCAACTCGTCGGGGACCGAACTATCGGCGAGCACCCGCTCGGCGGCCCGCAGCGCGGGCAGCGCGGCCGCCGGCAGCACGGCCGCCAACCGGGTGGAGAGCAGCACGATCGTCCTGGGCATCAGCTGAAGCCCCGCCTCAGCTCAAGGTGGCCGGCAGCACCACGCTGGGCTGCTGCCCGGGCGGCAGCACAGACAGGAACAGCGGGTCCCAGGTGCCGTAGCGCGGGTTGACCCGCACGCCGAGCTGCTCGGCCAGCGGCTGGGTGAGCCGGCGGCCGATCTGGTCGAGGGTCTGCTCCCCGAGCTGGGCCACGGAGGTGCCGGAGGGGTCGCCGAGCGGCGGGGCGTCGGTGACCCGTTTCGTCACGCGCACCACCGTCCACACGTCCGGGGACGTCGAGGTCTGTGTCGCCACCACCTGGCCGGCCGGCGTGCCGAACAGGAACAGCGCAGCCGACTGCGGCACCAGCGCGGCGCGCAGCTGCAGGTTGCGCTGCGCGTTCGGGCCGTCGGCGGCCAGCACCGCGGCGGCCTGCACCGGGCCGGCGGCCAGCAGCCGCGCCTTGCTCACCGCGTCGGCCCGCGAGCCGGCCGTGGTGACGTCGACCGTGACGGCCAACCGGTCCAGGTACCGGGTGGTGAGTGCCTCGGCGATCAGCTGGTCGCGGACGGCCTCACGCGCCGCCCCCTGGTCGAACACCAGGTCGCCGTCGAGCATCTGGGCGGTCTCCGGCTTGGCCAGCTCGGCGGCCACCTGCTCGTCGGTCACCGCGATGCCGTCGCGCTGCGCGGCGGCCGCGAGCAGCAGGTGCTGCACCTGGCGGGTGGCCACGAAGCGGGCGATGTCCGCCGCCGTGTTGCCCTGCGAGGTCAGCTGGCTCATCACGTCCGAGCGGCCGAGCACGTCGTTCACCCTGGCCTGCACGTCGGTCAGGGACACCGAGCTGGTGCCGACGATGACCGCCGCGCCGGCCTGGTTCGGACCACTGCCGCACCCGGTGAGCACCGCGGCGGCGGCACCGAGGGCGAGGAACAGCGCCGGAGCACGGCGGCGGGCGACCCGAGCGTGGCCCCGCCGGCCGGGAACCCGGACCGAGGCACCACCCGAGCGTCGAGCAGGCAACTGGTCGATCAGCACGGCCGTACTGTCTCACGCCGCCCCACCGGCCCAACTTGCCGGCCCAGCCTGTCGTCCCAGCCTGTCGTTACCGAACTGCACACCAGGCAGGTTCGATCATGAAAAAACCAGCCTGGTGTGCAGTTCGGTAACAATCGGGCGCGGCCGGGGCGCGGCCTACTTGGCCGGGTCGCCTGCGCCGGCGCCGACCGGGGGCTGGGCGGCCGGGGTCGGCAGGAGGTCGGCGACCAGCTTGGCGCACCAGTCCAGCAGCTCGGTGTCCCGCATCGGCGCGGCGCCCATCCGCTGGCCACCGCCGTCCGACCCGGCCGCCGGCCTCGGCACCACCACCATCTTCGCCGCGACCTTGTAGTTGGACCGGGGGTGCAGCCTGCGCAGCCGCAGCTGGGCGGAGTCGGGCAGGTCCAGCGGGCTGAACCTGATATTGCTGCCGGTCAGGGCGACCTCGGTGACCCCGTAGCGGCGGCAGGTCTGCCGGAACCCGGCCACGGCGATCAGGTTGAGCACCGGCTGCGGCGGCGTGCCGTACCGGTCGGTGAGCTCCTCGGTGATCGCGTTCAGCGCGCTCTGGTCGGCCGCCTCGGCGATCTTGCGGTACACCTCGAGACGCAGCCGCTCGCCGGGCGCATAGTCGTGCGCAACATGTGCATCGATCGGAAGCTCGACGCGCACCTCCGCCAGCGGCGCCTCCTCCTCGCCCGCGCCTGCGCCGCCCTGCTGGCGGAACGCGGCCACCGCCTCGCCGACCAGCCGCACGTAGAGGTCGAAGCCGACGCCCGCGATGTGTCCGGACTGCTCGGCGCCCAGGATGTTGCCGGCGCCCCGGATCTCCAGGTCCTTCATGGCCACCGCCGTGCCGGCACCCAGCTCGGAGTGCTGCGCGATGGTGGCCAGCCGGTCGTGCGCGGTCTCGGTGAGCGGCGACTCGCCCGGGTACAGGAAGTAGGCGTAGCCGCGCTCCCGACCTCGGCCGACGCGGCCACGTAGCTGGTGCAGCTGCGACAGCCCCAGGTTCTCCGCACGCTCCACGATCAGCGTGTTGGCGTTCGAGATGTCGAGCCCGTTCTCCACGATGGTCGTACACACCAGGACGTCGAACTCGCGGTTCCAGAAGCCCTCCACGGTGCGTTCCAACAGGTCCTCGTTCATCTGGCCGTGCGCGACCGCCACCCGGGCCTCGGGCACCAGCTCGCGCACCGTGGCCGCCGCCCTGTCGATGCTGGACACCCGGTTGTGCACGTAGAACACCTGGCCGTCGCGCAGCAGCTCGCGGCGGATCGCGGCGCCGACCTGCTTGCTGTCGTAGGCGCCGACGTAGGTCAGCACCGGGTGGCGCTCCTCCGGCGGGGTGGCGATCGTGGACAGCTCGCGGATACCGGCGAGGCTCATCTCCAGCGTCCGTGGGATCGGCGTCGCGGACATCGCCAGCACGTCGACGTGCGCCCGCAGCGCCGTGATGTGCTCCTTGTGCTCGACGCCGAAGCGCTGCTCCTCGTCCACGATGACCAGGCCGAGGTCCTTCCAGCGCACCCCCGACTGCAGCAGCCGGTGGGTGCCGACCACGACGTCCACGGTGCCCTCGGCGAGCCCCTTGATCGTCTCGGTCGCCTCGGCGTTGTCCGTGAACCGGGACAGCCCCTTCACCACCACCGGGAACGACCGCATCCGGTCGGCGAACGTCTGCAGGTGCTGGCTCGCCAGCAGCGTCGTCGGCACCAGCACGGCCACCTGCTTGCCGTCCTGCACCGCCTTGAACGCCGCCCGGACCGCGATCTCCGTCTTGCCGAAACCGACGTCGCCGGAAACCACCCGGTCCATCGGCACCGGCTGCTCCATGTCGTGCTTGACCTCGTTGATCGCGACCAGCTGGTCCGGCGTCTCGGTGTGCGGGAAGGCGTCCTCCATCTCCCGCTGCCACGGCGTGTCCGGCGCGAACGCGTGCCCCGGGCTGGCCTTGCGGGCGGCGTAGAGCTGCACGAGCTGGGCGGCGATCTGGCGGACCGCTCGGCGCGCCTTGCTCTTCGTCTTCGACCAGTCGCCGCCGCCCATCTTGTTCAGCACCGGGGTCTCGCCGCCGACGTAGCGGCTGATCTCGTCGAGCTGGTCGGTCGGCACGAACAGCCGGTCGGCGGGCTGGCCGCGCTTGCTCGACGCGTACTCCAGCACCAGGTACTCGCGCTTGGCGCCGCTGACCGTGCGCTCGCGCATCTCCACGAACCGGCCGATGCCGTGCTGGCTGTGCACCACGTAGTCGCCGGGCTTGAGGGTCTCCAGCTCGACAGCGTTGCGCCGGCGCGCGGCGAGCTTCCGCGGTTCACCGGTGGCCACCCGGTTGCCGGTCAGGTCGGACTCGGTGAGCACCAGCAGCCCGAGGCCAGGTGCCGCGAAGCCATCGCACAGCACCCCCCGGGTCACCGTCACGACGCCCTTCTCCGGCGGCTCGGCGAGCCCGTCGGCGACCAGCCGCGCCGGCACCTCCGCCTCGCCGAGCTGCTCCACAGCCCGCTGCGCGGTACCGGCGCCGGCCAGCAGCAGTACCGCGGCACCGCCCTCCGCGGTGTGCCGCCGCAGGTCGTCCAGCGCCTTCGGCAGCTCGCCCCGGTACGACTCGACGGCCTGGAAGCCCGGCCGCACGATGGTGTCGTCGTCGCTGGTCTGGGCGTCCGTGCCGAACGGGGACAGCGTCCACCAGCGGCGGCCGGTGGCCAGCGCGTGCGCCGACACGCCGTCCAGGTCCTGGTACGCCGAGCCACCCAGGTCGATCGGGGCCTTCGCCTGCGGCCCGGTCGCGGCCGCCAGCCAGGACGCCTCCAGGAACTCCTGCCCCGTGCGCACCAGGTCGCGGGCGCGGGTCCGGATCCGCTCCGGGTCGATCAGCAGCACGTGCGCGGCGGGCGGCAGCAGGTCGGTGAGCAGGTCGAGGCTGCCCTCG
>DATAYB010000267.1:0-8752 GCA_036272795.1 Pseudonocardia sp. | reverse complement strand
GCGTCCTTGGCCGGGATCCAGAACATCGAGCAGATCTCGATCAGGAACGTCGCCGCGAACAGCCACCACAGCGAGCCGACCAGCGGTATCGAGAAGAACAGCACGAACCTGGCCAGGTCGCAGATGACCATGAGCTTGCGCCGGTCGAACTTGTCGGCGAGCACCCCCGCGATCGGGCCGAGCAGCAGCGCCGGCAGCAGGCGGGTGGCCACCACGCCGCCGAGTGCGAAGCTCTGCGCCTGGTAGCTGGTGGTCAGCTGCGTGGCCAGCGCGGACAGCGCGAGCAGGGAGAGCCAGTCACCGGTCGAGGCCAGCGCGGTGACCAGCCAGAGGCGGCGGAAGGAAGGGATGGCGAGCACCCCACGTACCCGGTGCGTGACCGAGGACGACAGGTCGAGGCCGCCTAGGAGCGTCTGGTCGGAGGCGCCGGGCGGGCTGCTCGCCGCGCCGGGGGGCGCAGAGTCGGAACCGATCGCGCCTCACCTCCTCGCTGGCGGCGGGCCGCACCGTAGGTCCTTCTCAGTCATGCCAGGGTAGCCGTCGATGATGTGAGCCGCGTCAGGCACCGGTCCGCAACGGGTCCCACCAGCGCCGGGACCGGCCTCACAGCACTCAGGGCACTGGCGCCCCACGCAGGGGGTCTAGCGCCCCGCGCTGACCACGCTGACGATCGTCTGGATCAGGATCAACACGAAGATCGCCACGAAGAAGACGGTGAACAGCCGGGAGCCGAGTTTGCTCTGGGACCGCCTGGTCAGCCCGATCAGGCTGGGCACCTCGTCCTGCGCGGCCGTGATCGGCGGGCGGTAGTCGCTGTGGCGCGGCCGGGGGGCCGGCGCCGTCGGGGTCGGCATGGCCGGCGCCGAGGGGGTCGGGATGGCCGGGGCCTCCGGGCTTGAACCGGCCGGCGGTTCCGTGCCCGATCCCGCAGGGCGGCCCTCCGTCCGCTGACCCGGCGGCAGCGCGGGCGGGCCGCCGAGGGCCAGCACCGGACCAGCCGGGCGGGAACGCTCCAGTGCCTCGACCGGGTCCAGCGGGTCGCGCCACGGGTCGGCGCTGGGCGGCGCGCTCTCCTCGCCCTCCAGCTCGGCGAGCAGTTGGGCGAGTGTGCGGTCGTCCAAGGTGGGCACGCGGGGGTTCGCCAGCGGCGGCAGCATGTCGTCGGTGATCACCGGCAGCATCGGATCGGTGTGCGGCTCCGACGACACGGCACCGTCGGAGGCCCACTTCGGATCGGTGCTCACAGCCGGGCAGCCTAGCTCCGGGCCTGCGGTTTCCGTGGGAATTCGGTCGATCCGGGGACGCGAAACGCACCGTCAGGGTGAGTCCCCGACGGTGCGCCGCCGATTTGTACCGATCTTGGGTTAGGCCGAGGTACCGGCCTGGGATCAGGCCGGGGTGCTGGCCTTGCGCCGGGTGCCGCCGCGCTTCGGAGCCGCGCCGCCCCGCTTGGGCGCGGTGCCCTTGGCGCGGCGCTCGGCGAGCAGCTCGGCCGCCCGCTCGTCGGTCAGCGTCTCGACCTCGTCGCCCTTGCGCAGGGAGGCGTTCGTCTCGCCCTCGGTGACGTACGGGCCGAACCGGCCGTCCTTGATCACCATCTGCTTGCCGGACACCGGGTCGGTGCCGAGCTCGCGCAGGGGCGGCGTGCTCGAGGCCGCGCCCCGGCCACGCTGCTTCGGCTGGGAGTAGATCTTCAGCGCCTCGTCCAGCTCGACGGTGAACAGCTGGTCCTCGTTCGCCAGCGAGCGCGAGTCGGTGCCCTTCTTCAGGTAGGGCCCGTACCGGCCGTTCTGCGCGGTGATCTCGTCACCGGACTCCGGGTCGGTGCCGACGACCCGGGGCAGCGAGAGCAGCTTGAGCGCGTCCTGCAGCGTCACCGAGTCCAGCGCCATCGACTTGAACAGCGAGCCGGAGCGCGGCTTGGGCAGCTTCGCCTTCGGGGTGTCCTCCGGCGGGTCGGGCAGGATCTCGGTCACGTAGGGGCCGTAGCGGCCCTCCTTGGCGACGATCTCGTGCCCGGTGACCGGGTCTGTCCCCAGCGAGCGGCCCTCCTGCGGCACCGAGAACAGCTGCTCGGCGATCTCGGGGGTCAGCTCGTCCGGCGGCATCTCATCCGACAGGTTCGCCCGCTGTGACACCGGAGCCCCGGCAGCGCCTTCAACGATCCGCTCCAGGTACGGCCCGTAGCGGCCGACCCGGACCACGACCTCGCGCCCCTCGGAGTCGCTGAACAGCGGGATCGCGTTGATCTCGCGGGCGTCGATCTCCTCGAGGTTCACGCCGACCAGCTTCTTCAGCCCGCCGGAGCGCGCCACCGACTCCTCGGCCGAGGCGCCGTCCGAACCCGAGGGGCCCGCAGCGCCCGCTTCGGAGCCGAAGTAGAAGCCCGACAGCCAGTCCGCGCGCCGCTGCGACCCGGACGCGATGGCGTCCAACTCGTCCTCCATGGCGGCGGTGAAGTTGTAGTCGACCAACCGGCCGAAGTGCCGCTCCAGCAGCCCGACCACCGCGAACGCGATCCAGGAGGGCACCAGCGCGCTGCCCTTCTTCCACACGTAGCCGCGGTCCTGGATCGTCTTGATGATCGAGGTGTAGGTCGACGGGCGGCCGATACCCAGCTCTTCCAGCGCCTTGATCAGGCTGGGCTCGGTGTAGCGGGCCGGCGGGTTGGTGGTGTGACCCTCGGGGTTGAGCTGCTCGGCGGACAGCGCCTCACCCTCGGTCAGGGCCGGCAGCCTGCGCTCGGCGTCGTCCGCCTCGCCGCCGGTCTGCTCGTCCACCGTCTCCACGTAGGCCTTCAGGAAGCCGGCGAAGGTGATGGTGCGGCCGGACGCCGCGAACGTGGCCTCCTCGCCCGTGGCGGCGGTGCCGGTGACCCGGACGGACACTGTGGTGCCCCGGGCGTCGGCCATCTGCGAGGCGACCGTGCGCTGCCAGATCAGCTCGTAGAGCCGGAAGTCGTCACCCTCCACCTCGCGGGCGATCTGGCCCGGGGTGCGGAACGACTCGCCGGCCGGCCGGATCGCCTCGTGAGCCTCCTGGGCGTTCTTCACCTTGCGGGTGTACTGGCGCGGCTTGTCGGCCACGTACGCGTCGCCGTAGAGCTCCCGGGCCTGCACCCGCGCCGCGTTGATCGCGGTGTCCGACAGCGTCGTGGAGTCGGTACGCATATAGGTGATGTAGCCGTTCTCGTACAGCCGCTGCGCGGAGCGCATGGTCCGCTCGGAGGTGAAGCGCAGCTTGCGGCCCGCCTCCTGCTGCAGCGTCGACGTCATGAACGGCGCGTAGGGGCGGCGGGTGTACGGCTTGGACTCGACGGACTGGACGGAGAAGTCACGCCCGTCCAGGGACTCCGCCAACCGGCGCGCACTCGCCTCGTCCAGCGTGGTGACCGAGCCGGCGCCGGCCTTGAGCTGGCCGGTCGGGGCGAAGTCCCGGCCGCTGGCGACGCGGTTGCCGTCGAGGGTGACCAGGCGGGCGCCGAACGTGCGTGGCTCCCCCGCGTCCTTGTCACCGGACGACTTCGGGTCGGTGGCGAAGACGGCGGCGATGTCCCAGTACCCGGCGGAGACGAAGGCCATCCGCTCCCGCTCGCGCTGCACGATGATCCGCGTCGCCACGGACTGCACGCGGCCCGCCGAGAGCTTCGGCATGACCTTCTTCCACAGCACCGGGGAGACCTCGTAGCCGTAGAGCCGGTCCAGGATGCGGCGGGTCTCCTGCGCGTCGACCAGGTCGTGGTCCAACTCGCGGGGGTTCGCGGCGGCGGCCAGGATCGCGGGCTCGGTGATCTCGTGGAAGACCATCCGGCTGACCGGGACCTTCGGCTTCAGCGTCTCCAGCAGGTGCCAGGCGATGGCCTCGCCCTCGCGGTCACCGTCCGTCGCGAGGAGGAGCTCGTCGACGTCCTTGAGGGCGTCCTTCAGCTCCGTGACCGTCGACTTCTTCTCCGGGGTGACCACGTAGAGCGGCTCGAACTCGTTGTCCACGTTCACGCCGAGGCGGGCCCAGGACTCGCCCTTGTACTTGGCCGGCACGTCGGCCGCGCCCCGTGGCAGATCGCGGATGTGACCTCGCGAGGACTCGACGACATAGTTCGAGCCCAGGTAGGACGCGATCTTGCGCGCCTTTGCCGGGGACTCGACGATGACCAGCCGTCGGCTGGCCCTGCCGTTGCCGTTGCTGGCGCCCGTGCCGTTGCTCGCGCCGTTGCCGGCGGCCTTCTTCCGGGCCGAGCCCCCACTAGTCCTTGCCGCTGCCACTTCCGCGTCCGTTCCCTTCTTCTTGGCGCTCAGTCCCGCCGCGCCACCAGCTACCCCCCACAAGCAGCACTCGCCAGACTGACACATCCGGGGCGGTCGCCGCACACGGCCTTGGATTCAGAGCCGAAGAGTCGAGCGGCAGCGTAACCAGGCCGTCAACCCGCATCAGCCGACCCATCAGGCTCAACCACCCACCTCCGCACCCCGAGTGGCCGCATCCGGACGAGGCAACACCAGCCAACCCGGCGGGGGCGCCGCGCATTCCGGCGCGGCATCCGTCGTCGCCCACATCACCCGCCGACCAGCCGGTACGTCAGGCGCTGAGCAGCGCATCCGGCCAGTGCGCAGGCGGGGCGCACTCCGGTACATCGCCGACCAGCTCGGCCAGTCGGCGCAGCCTGCGCTGCCCCGAGATGCGCAGTGCCGGGCCTGCCCCGCGCGGACCCAACCGGATCACCGGCAGGCCGAGCCGGGTGACCGCCTCGGCCAGCGGCACGTGGGTCTGCGGCGCGTGCGGGTCGAGCCCCAGCAGGTAGCCGGAGCGCCGGTCCGGCACCCCCGCGCCGAGCACCCACATGCGCAGCAGCGACCCGTCCATGGCGAACCCCTCCGGCACCGACTTGACCGCGCCCCGGCACCACTGACCAGCCAGTTCGACGAGGTCGCGGCGGAACGCGGTACGCAGCACCGGTGAGCCGGACTCACTGCTGGCCAGCTCGGTGACGACCCCTCGGGCGGCAGCGGCCGCGACCAGCGCGGGGGCTCGGTCGATGTCGGTCAGCACGATGCTCAGGCGTGCCGTGTCGCTCGCCCCGAAGCGCACCACCTGGGCCGGTCCGCAGAGCAGCCCGGCCAGGTCGTCCAGCCGGGCATCGCGCGCCTCGGCGGAGAAGAAGGACAGCTGCGCCACGGCGATCACCGTAGAACACCCGTTCGATTCGGTCCACCGACGCGCCGGTGTCCCGGCGCACCGCAACCGTCCGGGTCCGGGGATCGGGCCAGGTCGCCGGCATCCATCCCGCGACCGCCCGCTGCTTTCAACCGGTTGAGCCGGGAAGAACAACCGATTGGCCGAGTGGTCGACCAGGTCCCCGGCGCGTCCGGGTGCGTCAGAAATGCGCCGGACGTCACACCCGGACGAGTGGATTACGGGGCGGGTGGGGCGGGTGCTCAGTTCGCGGCCGCAGGCACCAGCCGGCAGCTGGGGGCCTGCTTGACCGCGTCGTTGAGCGCCTGGTTGTTGCCGACCGTGTCCAGGTCCTTGTCGTTGCTGGCCGCCGCGAGCGCCTTGAAGATGTCGGGCAGCTGGGTGCCGAGGCCGACCGGGTCGTTCGGGTCGATGGCGTCCAGCTTGACCTTGGCGTCGTGGTAGGCGGCCTGCAGCCGCAGCAGCGCGCCGTGCACCCTGGTCGCCGCGTCCTCGCCACCGGCGATCGGGGACGGCCCGGCCTGCTTCAGCCCCTCCAGGGACTGCCCGGCGGCCTGCTCCGCGCTGTCGAAGTAGGTGATCAGCGCGTCCCTGCCCGCGGCGGGGTTGTTCGGGTCCAGCTTCGGCCACGGGCCCTTGAGCGCGCCGAGGGGCTGCAGGGAGGCGCAGAGCCGGCCGGCCCATGCCACCGGGTCGTCGGCGGTCGGCAGCTGCCCACCGCCACCCGAGCCGCCACAGCCGGCCACCAGGAACACCGCCAGCGCGGCGATGACGGCGCCGGTCCCGAGCCGACCGGTCCCGAGCCGACCCACAACGATCCGACCGGGGCTGGTTCGACGCACCACCGGGACTCCTCTCGCCAGGCTCGCGGCCGGGATCGCCCGCGCACCCGTCGCGCCGGCCCCGCCGCAGAGCGGCCGCGAACGTACCGCGCCGCCTGGTCCCGGAAGGGGACCAGGCGGCGCGGAACCGCTATGACCAGCCCAGATATCGGACCGGGCTTTCGAACCGGCTGACTAGCCAACCGTCTCTTCGGCCGGGGCGTCCGCGATCGACGTGGAGCGCCGCTTGGACACGACGACCGCGGCCACGATGATCACGACGGCGATCAGCGAGATGACCAGCCGCAGCGGCGTCGACTCGGTCGACCCGACCGACAGCGCCACGACGGCCGGCGCGATCAGCACCGAGACCAGGTTCATGACCTTGATCAGCGGGTTGATGGCCGGGCCGGCGGTGTCCTTGAACGGGTCACCGACGGTGTCACCGATGATCGTGGCCTCGTGCGCGGAGGAACCCTTACCGCCGTGCACGCCGTCCTCGATCAGCTTCTTGCCGTTGTCCCAGGCACCACCGGAGTTGGCCAGGAAGATGGCCATCAGGGTGCCGCAGGCGATCGCGCCGGCCAGGTAGCCGGCCAGCGGGCCGACGCCGAGGCCGAAGCCGACCGCGATCGGCGCGAAGATCGCCAGCAGACCGGGGGTGGCCAGCTCACGCAGCGAGTCGCGCGTGCAGATGTCCACGACCCTGCCGTACTCCGGCCGGACGGTGCCCTCCATGATCCCGGGGTTGTCCCGGAACTGGCGGCGCACCTCGAACACGATGGCGCCGGCTGCCCGGGTCACCGCGTTGATGGCGAGCCCGGAGAACATGAACACCACGGCCGCGCCGATGATCACACCGACGAGCACGTTCGGGCTGAACACCTGGTAGAGGAACGAGCGGGGCAGGTTCGCCGCCGCCTGCCCCGCCGAGGCCAGCGTGTTCGTGATGGCGTCCCGGTAGGAGCCGAACAGCGCGGTCGCGGCCAGCACGGCCGTGGCGATGGCGATGCCCTTGGTGATGGCCTTGGTGGTGTTGCCCACCGCGTCCAGCTCCGTGAGGATCTCGACGCCGGCGCCGGTCACGTCGCCGGACATCTCCGCGATGCCCTGCGCGTTGTCGCTGACCGGGCCGAAGGTGTCCATCGCCACGATCACGCCGACCGTGGTGAGCAGGCCGGTACCGGCCAGCGCCACGGCGAACAGCGCGACGGTCACCGAGGCGCCCCCCAGCAGGAACGCCCCGAACACGGCCGCCGCGATCACCAGTGCGGTGTAGACGGCGGACTCGAAGCCGATCGAGATACCGGACAGGATCACGGTGGCCGCACCCGTACGGGCGGAGTCGCCGACGTCCTTGACCGGCTTGTGCTCGGTGCCGGTGTAGTAGCCGGTCAGCCACAGGATGATGCCGGCCAGCACGATGCCGATGATCACCGCGACGGACGCGATGACCTGCGGGTTGGCGCCGGCGGCGTCGGTGACCACGGTGGTGTCGGTCGGGCCGTTGAGCTTGTCGAAGCTGTTCGGCAGGTAGACGAACGCCGCCACGACACACAGCACGGCGGAGAAGACCGCCGAGATGTAGAAGCTGCGGTTGATGGCCTTCAGGCCGCCCTCGCCGGTCTTGGCACGGGTGATGTAGACACCCATCACCGCGGTGACGACACCGATGGCCGGCACGATCAGCGGGAACAGCAGTCCCTGCAGGCCGAACGCCGCCGAGCCGAGGATCAGCGCGGCGACCAGCATGACGGCGTAGGACTCGAACAGGTCGGCGGCCATACCGGCGCAGTCGCCCACGTTGTCACCGACGTTGTCGGCGATCGTCGCGGCGTTGCGTGGGTCGTCCTCCGGGATACCCTGCTCGACCTTGCCGACCAGGTCGGCGCCCACGTCGGCGGCCTTGGTGAAGATGCCGCCGCCGACCCTCATGAACATGGCGAGCAGCGCGGCGCCGAAGCCGAAGCCCTCCAGCACCTTGGGTGCCTGGCCGGCGTAGACCATCACGACCAGCGCGGCACCGAACAGGCCGAGGCCGACGGTGAACATGCCGACCGCGCCACCGGTGCGGAACGCGACGCGCATGGCCTTCTCCCGGCCACCGTCCTCACGCGCCGCTGCCGCGACCCGGATGTTCGCCCGGGTGGCCAGCCACATACCGAGGTAGCCGATGGTGGCCGAGAAAACGGCCCCGACCACGAAGAAGATGGACCGCCCGATCCGCTCGCCGGTGGTGTCCGCGGGGAGCACGAACAACAACACGAACACAATCACGACGAATACGCCGAGTGTGCGGAACTGCCGGTTGAGATAGGCCGAAGCGCCCTCCTGCACCGCGCGGCCGATCTCCTGCATACGCTCGGTACCCTGGCCAGCGGCCAGTACCTCCTTGCGCAGCACGAAACCGATCACCAGTGCAATCAGGGCGACCACGGCGACCACGCCTACAAGGGCGCGGTCACTCGAAGAGAGCTCGAGGCCCTCCGCGAGGATGAGCCGGGACATCCGTCCTCCTGGTTGAATCGCATTCGCCAACGGGGGGACGGCGAGATCAGTACTGACCCTGGACCGATCCTCACGTTGTTCACGACGGTGCCGCTAGTCAGCGACCCCCGATGTTGCCGCAGTGTATGGGGGTGCCTTCGGGCATCTGAGGACGGGTGTAGGCATGGCTGGCAAAACGTGGCCAGCGTCATTCTCGTGCACCCCACAATTCACCCGAGCTGGTGTCAATCCTG